>NZZG01000049.1 GCA_002698575.1 Pimelobacter sp.
ACCTGCTCGGGCGTGCGTGCGAAGGTGGCCAGCGCGGCGTCGTTGTAGTCGGTCACGCGCCCCTCGAGGTCGAAGGCGAGGTATCCGGCGGCCGAGGCGGTGATGATCGCGCGGGTGCGACGTTCGGCCGCCTGCTGGGCGCGCAGGGCGTCGCGGGCGATGGCGAAGGCGCTCTCGGCGCCGGCGCGGCGCAGGTCGATGCTGCGCAGTCGCGAGGCCTGCAGCCAGACGAGGCACGCACTGACGACGCCCACCAGGCTGGCTGCGATGGCGATGAGGCCGGCGGACTCCTGTGCCACCTCGTCCGGTTGCACGTGGACCACGGCGCCACCGGCGATGATCGGCACCAGGAGCGAGACCGGCAGGATGCGTCGCACGATGATGCCGCCGGCCGTGTTGCCGCTGATCAGGGAGGCGTAGCCCTCGTCGGCGTGGCGCAGGACGACACCGATGGCCCCGAGCAGCAGGCTCAGCGAGGTGGTGAGGGAGATGCTGCGGAAGGCTCCGATGTCGTAGAGCGAGTCGGCGCCGTAGAGGTAGCCCACCAGGGTCACGCCGGCCAGGACTCCGCACGCCGTGGCACACATCTGACTGGCCCAGTAGCGGTACTCGTGGCCCAGGTAGAGAGCCACGCACAGCAGCAGCAGTCCGCACGCCGTGGCCACCGACATCCGCCCGGGAGGGTCGCCGCCCACCCGTCCGGGGTCCAGCCCGAACCAGTTGTCGATGTCGTACGTCGTGCCCAGGGCGTACTGCGCGAGCGCCACCACGCACAGTGCGGCGACACCGCCGGCCAGCGAGAGGGCCACGACCCGGGCACCCGGGCGTCGGGACCTCTTGACGAGGATGGCCAGACCGACCGCCACGACACACGTGGCCGTGGTGAGCTTCATGCTGGCCAGGCTGGGCGAGACCCGGGTCAGGTCGTCGGTGCCGGTGAACCACCCGAGGGCGGTGACGCCGCCCACGAGCATCATCGCGACGCCGGCGCCCAGGGACACCAGGGAGAGTCGGCGGACGAGTTCGGCGCGGGGGAGACTGGCGACGGTGCGGGCCTGGATGGAGTCGACGAGCGCCGTGACGTCGGCAGGATCGCTCAGGCGTGTGGACGCTCCCACCACTCACCTCCCCGTCGTGCGACGACCGCGCCGAGTTCCCGGTGGGTCACGAGAGGCACATCTTGCCAGTTCTTGCTGTCCGTTCGTCGTCACATGGTGACGCGACACACGGCCAGCAGGGTGCCTGCCTCGTCCCCGGTGTAGACGGCCCAGCCCTCGTCGAACGAGACGTGCTTGACCTTGTTGTCCTGCAGGACCAGCGAGGAGCCCGGGATCACGTCGGCGCCGAAACCCGTGGGCGAGCAGTCGTGGCGGTCGATCAGCTTGTCCAGGCGGGCCTGGCCGGCGGGCGGGGCGGTGACGTCCTGCGCGGCACTCACCCCGTCGGTGGTGGTGCCGGCGGCGCTCACGGCGAGGAAGGCGAACGTCGCGACGACGGCGCACTTGACGGCGGTAGCGGCGGGGACGGCGTGCTCACGGCGTAGCCGGACACGCCTCGGAGCGAGCTTCATGGCGGTCTCCAGGCAGGTCGGTGGGGGTGCTGTCAGGGCGTCGGACGAGAACGGGTGCGGGAGCCGGAGAACGGTGGCGACCGGCCCGGACGGGTGAAGCACCGAGACGACTGATCAACGATCCGAGCCCGACGGGGTCACGGGTCGGTGCGAAGTTCGCGCCCCGCGAGGTGGTGGGAGGATGCGGGCATGACCTGGTTCTCCACGCCCGCCGATGCCTCCGACCGGTTGCACGAGGCCGGCTACCTCGCCGATGCCGCGACCGCGACCACGTCGTACCTCGCCGGAGCCCTGGAGAAGCCGCTCCTGGTCGAGGGCCCCGCCGGGGTCGGCAAGACCGAGCTCGCCAAGGCAGTGGCCCGCGCCGCGGGCGCCGAGCTGGTCCGCCTGCAGTGCTACGAGGGGCTCGACGAGGCGCGAGCGCTCTACGAGTGGAACTACAAGAAGCAGCTCCTGCGCATCCAGGCCACCAGCAGCACCGACGACCAGGACTGGGCGGCCACCCATGACGACATCTTCGCTGAGGAGTTCCTGCTCACCCGGCCGCTGCTGACGGCGATCCGGCGCGAGACGCCCACCGTGCTGCTCATCGACGAGGTCGACAAGACCGACGTCGAGGTCGAGGGTCTGCTCCTCGAGGTGCTCAGCGACTTCCAGGTCACCATCCCCGAGCTCGGGACGATCGAGGCGACCCGGCGCCCGTACGTCGTGCTCACGTCCAACGCGAGCCGCGAGCTCTCCGAGGCCGTCAAGCGTCGGTGCCTGTACCTCCATCTCGACTACCCCGACGCCGAGCGCGAGCGGGAGATCGTGGCCTCCCAGGTGCCCGACCTCGATGGCAGGGTGACCGGTCAGCTGGTCGCCACGATCGCCCGGCTGCGCGAGCTCGAGCTCAAGAAAGCGCCCTCGATCGCGGAGTCCGTCGACTGGGCGCGCACCCTCGTCGCGCTGGAGATCGGTGACCTCGACGACAAGGCGATCACCGACACCCTCGGCGTGATCCTCAAGCACTCCTCCGACCAGGCGCGAGCGGTCAAAGAGCTCCGGCTGGGACGATGACCGACGCCGCGGCGGCTCGCAGCGGGCTGCTCGACCGACACATCGCCTTCCTCGAGGCGTTGCGGGGCGCCGGCCTGTCGGTCTCGCTGGCCGAGGACCTCGATGCCGTGGCCGCGCTGACCTCGGTGGAGTGGACCGACCGCAGCATCGTGCACGACGTGTACGCCGCCACGCTGGTCAAGCGGCAGGCGCAGCGCCCGACGTTCGACGCCCTCTTCGACCTCTACTTCCCGCGCCTGGTCGGCGGCGGCGTGGCGCAGGCGCAGCGTGCTGCCGAGGCGGAGGAGCACGGCGAGGCCGCGCCGGTCCGGGACAACGCCGCGGCGCTGGAGGCCTTCCGCGAGGCCTTGGCCGAGGCCCTCGAGCGCGGCGACGAGCAGCGGCTGCAGGAGCTCGCCGCGGAGATGGTCGGGCGCTTCGGGGCGATGCCGGGCCGGGGGCCCGGGCTGTCGTCGTGGTCGGCCTACACCGCGCTGCAGCGCGTCGCGCCCAGCCAGCTGGTCGAGCGGATCGTGGCCGCGCTGCTCGGCGAGGGCCTGACCGAGGAGGAGGCCGAGCGGTCGGCGGGCCGCCGGATCGGTGCCTTCACCGCCACGGTCGAGGCCGACGCTCGGCGGCGGATCGCCGAGGAGAAGGGGGCCGAGCACGTCGCCAACGTCGCGCTGCGGCCCAGCATCGATCGGATCGACTTCACGTCGGCTCGCAAGGCCGACCTGGAGGAGATGCGTCGCGAGATCTATCCGCTCGCCCGGCGGCTGGCGGCGCGCCTGACCAAGGAGCACCACGCGCGGCGCCGCGGACCCCTGGACTTCCGGCACACGGTCCGGGCGTCGATGTCGACCGGTGGCGTCCCGATCGCCACCCACCACCGACCCAAGCGCCCGCACCGCACCGAGCTGGTCGTGCTGTGCGACGTCAGTGGGTCGGTCGCCAACTTCGCGCAGTTCACCCTGCTGCTGGTCTTCGCGATGCGCGAGTCCTTCCAGAAGGTGCGTGCCTTCACGTTCATCGACCACGTCCACGAGGTCACCCACCACTTCAAGCCCGGCGCCGACGTGGTCGACGTGATGTCGGACCTCGCCGCGAGCACCTCGCACGCAGCGCTGTGGGGGCGGACCAACTACGGCAGGGCGCTGACCAAGTTCGCCGAGGAGCACTCCGACGCCATCGGCTCCAAGACCTCGCTGCTGATCCTCGGCGATGCGCGCTCCAACTACTCCGACCTCGCCGCGGACGTCCTCAAGGAGATGGCCGGCACCGTGCGCCACGCCTGGTGGCTCAACCCCGAGCACCGGCGACACTGGGGCACCGGCGACTCCGCGGCGCCGGCGTACGGCGACCTCGTCGACATGGTCGAGTGCCGCAACCTGACCCAGCTGGCGGAGTTCGTGCACGACCTGGCGCTCTGACGGGCTGTCGCGACAGCACCATCGTGCCGTTGAGGCACGTCCGGTGGCCCAGACCATGCCGCAACTCCACGATGGTGCCGTGGAGGCCGGTCAGCGCAGCAGGAACCCGAGCTCGCGCATCCGCTCCAGCTCGGCGAGCAGGTCGGGGTGGGTGGCCGCGTCGGCGACGCGTCCCGCGCGTACGACGCTGCCCGGCTCCGCGTCGCGATCGCCGTCGTAGAGCACGGTGACCCGGTTGTCCGAGCCCGCGTTGAACAGCGACCCGAGCAGGGCGACCGGGTCCGAGCGGTCCTCGAGCGAGAGGACGCGCGTGGTCGCCGGGATCCGGGGCACGTGCGCCGAGGGCGCCCCGGCGGTGACGACCTGGTCGATCGTGAAGCGGGGCGCGGTCGGCGAGCCCCGGTCCGAGCCGGTGGCGGCGACCTCGGCTGCGGTGACGCCCCCCTGCCCCGCACCGACCAGCATCACCCGGGCGTCATCGCCCTCGACCGCCTCGGCGATGCAACGCACGACGAAGGCCGCGTACCCGGAGGCGTCACCGGTCACGAGCCGCTGCGCGGTGTCGTCGACGGGGGAGCCCCCCAGGTACACCACGTAGCGGGCGGCGGCGACACGTCGTACGACGACCGGTGCGGTCGTCGCCTCGAGCTCGCCCAGCAGGGAGGTCAGGTCGCGGGGGGCCGTGCCCTCGGCGCGGTCGGGATCGCTCGAGGCCAGCGCCTGGTCGACGTCCCCGCTCACCACGCCCACGGCGACGTCGCGCAGCGCGGCGTCGGCGCCGAGGCCGAACGGCTCGACCCCGATGGCGCGCAGGCCACCGGCCGCGGCACGACGTGTCGGGTCGCCGGCCAGCACGCCCGCGGTGAGCAGCGAGCGCATCTGCAGCCCGTCGAGCAGGCCACCCCCACCGCTGGTGACGTGCTCCATCAGCTCGGGGTTCGACTCGGCGAGCTCGGAGAGGTACGCCGCCACCCCGTCGCGGTCGAGGGCGTCGGTCTCGATCAGGCCCGCCGAGACGATCGCGCCGCCCAGGGCGACCTCCGGGGCCAGGTACCCGATCGCGCGGCCCGCGATCGATCCCAGGGTCTCGAAGGCTGCCTGCTGCAGCTCGTCGATCCACCGGTAGGTCAGGACGGTGGCCCGCAGCACCAGGGCGTCGGCGTCCAGCTCGATGGAGCGGGCGAACAGACCGTGCTTGCCGGTGGTGGCAGCCCGGATCCGGTCCTCGGCCTCCTCGTGCGTGCGCGGTGACAGCGGGGCGGAGTCGACGAACGACGAGCCGCGGGTGATCACCGCGCCCAGGGTGGAGCGCTGCCGCAGCTCCTCGCCCGAGTCGTCCAGGAGTCCGGCGAGACGCATCATCGCGTCGTAGGAGTCCGCCCGGTCGGCGGCCTCCAGGTCGCTGCGGGGTCGCTCCCGCCGCTCCGCCGCCGCGGCGGCGAGGACCGCGGCCTGCGTGGACTCGGAGGCCGTCGGAGGCGCCCCGGGCACGGCGTCCCTGTCCGTCCCGCTGTCGGTCCCGAAGTCGTCGGTGTGCGAGGAGGTCACGCCATCACCTCCGCGAGCACGGGGGCGAGGTCCGAGGCCAGGTCGGCGGGCTCGGCGGCCCGGACCTCCACGCACGCCAGGGAGTCGCGCTGGTGGCTGTGCAGGCTGCGCCACCCGTCGGCGAGCAGCAGCCAGGAGCGGACGCCGACGACGGTCGTCGAGGCGCGGGAGACGTCGGCGACCATCGCGCGCAGGCGTCCTCGGCTCTCGGTGCCGAGCGCCGCGAGCACCCCGGAGACCTCCGTCTGAGCGACGGCGCGGCCGTCCCCGTCGAGCACGCCCCCCTCGTGGCGCGAGGTGAGCACCTGGACGAGGTCGGAGCGGCCGGTGGTGCCCGCCTCGACGGCGGCGTCGGCGAGCTCGAAGGGGAGGTCGAGGTACGCCGGCACCCGCGACTCGCGCGTGGCGAGGTCCTCGGGCAGCACGGCGACCCGGGCCAGCTCGCCGGGCCACGCGGAGGTCGGGAACCACGCGAGCTCGAAGACGATGCCGTCGCACGTCGCCAGCGTGGCCACCGCGTCCCCGGCCTGGCGGTGCCAGGCCTTGACCTGCAGCGGGGTGCCGGCCTCGACCGCGAGGTCGAGGTCGAGGGCGACCCGGGGCGTGGCCAGCAGGCCGACCGCGCCGGCCAGGCCCTGGTCGAGCGTGGCGTCGGCGGGATCGTCGCCGGTCAGCAGGCCACGGCGCACGAGGGACTCGACGGGGTCGTGGAGCACGGCGAGCACGGCGGCGTACGCCTCGTCCTGAGAGGTGCCTCGACTGGCGCCGAGGCGTGCCTCGAGCGCGTCGGTGCCGGGGGGCTCGACGATGTCGAAGGGCAGCGGTGCGTCACCGGCTCGGCGCGCCACCTCCTGCAGCTCCGGCAGGGTCAGGGCGACACGGCGGGGGAGCGCGTCGAGGAGGCTGTCGGGGGGTGGGGTCGGGGTGGTGAGGTCGATGGTGCTCACAGGCCGGGGACCTCCACGCTCAACCAGTCGCGGTGTCCCGTGGGCGGTGCTTCGAAGGCGAGGACGAGCCGGTCGTCGTCGGCGGAGGGGTGCGAGGAGTCGGGCCCGGCCGGTGTCTCGGGGTCCAGGTCGCGGCGCGACTGGCGGGTGCGGGCCTCGGCCACGAGGTCGTGCATCCGCTGCTCGACGTCGCGGATCGCCTCCTGCAGGCGGCGTACCTCCTGGGTGTGGGCGAGCAGCGCATCGGCGGCGACGTCGTGCTCGGCGGCCGCCGCGCGCAGGTGCCCGGCGCGCTCGGTGACCCGCAGTCGCATGGCGTCGGCGGCGCGGCCGGACCAGCCCAGCCCCTCGGTGCGGGCGACGAGCTGGTCGGCCAGGCTGCGCACGTCGAGAGCCTGCTCGCGCAGGTCGTCAACCTGCGAGCGCAGCACGTCGGGGTCGCCGTACATCTCACTCCTCCTGGCTTGGCTGCTGATCGTGGTGGGCCTGGTCGTGTGGGCCTGGTCGGTGATGCCTGCTCCAGGGTGGCAGCGGGCCCGGCCCCCGGGCTGCTTTCCCTGCTTCGGTCCCGCCGAAACGCCGGGCAAGGCAGGATGGGTACCGTCCGACGAGTACAAGGGAGTCTCGCCATGGGGCGAAGCATGTGGAGACGCGGCCTGCCGGCCGCGCTGAGCGCAGCGGTGGTGGCCGCGACGCTCTCGGGTGGAGCAGGACCGACGCTACCGGCCTCGGCGGCCGCGGGGGGTCTGCCCTCCGACGTGGCGCAGGCAGAGGTCCAGGCCGCCAGCCCGGGCCCCACCGGTGACCCGGCCCGCGGGACCCGACGGGTGGTCTTCGTCGGCAACAACTGGGACGGTACGGCGGACCTCGTCGCGCCCGGCTCCTTCAAGCGTCTGGGCAGGATCGACGTGGTCCCCGACTACGACGAGCGGATGCAGGAGATCGCCACCAACCCCTACCGGTTGGCGTACTTCCTGGCGATCCGGACCGCGATCGGCGAGGGCAACGATCAGTTCGTCGACGACATGTACTCCTCCAACGACGGTCGCCTGGTCGTGATCTCACGCCCCTCCTTCGCCGACGTGGTCGCGATCAGCCTCAGGACGAAGAAGATCGTGTGGCGCTTCCAGGTGGACGGCGTCCGCTCCGACCACATGGCTGTCTCGCCCGACGGCAAGCGGGTGGTGGTCAGTGCCTCCACCGGCAACGTCGTGCACGTGCTGCGGATCAAGGACGGCAAGGAGGTCGGCACGTTCCGCTCCGGTGGCTCGCCGCACGAGAGCGTCTACATCGACGGCGGCAAGAAGATCCTGCACGCCAGCATCGGCACCGTGTACAGCCCGCTCGACAACCCCGACATCCCCGACCCGCTCGAGGGCGAGCGGGTGCTGCAGGTCGTCAACGCCAAGACCTTGAAGGTGATCAAGCGCTACAACGTCCGCAAGGCCCTCGACGACGTGGGGCTCGACAAGGTCTCGATCTCGGTCCGGCCGCTGACCCTCTCGCCGAACGAGAGGAAGATCTACTTCCAGCTCTCCTTCTTCCACGGCTTCGTCGAGTTCGACCGTCGTACGGG
Source organism: Pimelobacter sp. (assembly GCA_002698575.1). Taxonomy (GTDB): domain Bacteria; phylum Actinomycetota; class Actinomycetes; order Propionibacteriales; family Nocardioidaceae; genus Nocardioides. Next base: position 8,110 of record NZZG01000049.1, read on the forward strand.
CACCATCACCCGGGTCAAGCGGCTGCCCGACCTGGCTCCGGAGGTCCCGCGCGAGCAGTACGTCCTCGACTCCGCCCACCACGGGATCGCGATGAACCCGAAGGGCAGTCGCATCTGCGTCGCCGGCACCAACAGCGACTACGCGACGATCGTGCGCGCCAGGTCGTTCAAGCGGACCAGACTGCTCCAGGGCGGCCTGAAGCCCTACTGGGTCACCCCCAGCTGGGACGGCACGTACTGCTACATCTCCTGGAGCGGGTCGGACGACATCTCCCGGATCTCTTACCGCAAGGCCAAGATCGTGGACACGATCTCGGTCGGCAACCACCCGCAGCGGATCCGCAACGGCTTCATCCGCAAGAAGTTCGTCAAGAACATCGGCGTCGCCGAGCCGACGGCGCCGATCGGCACCCTCGGGTAGCCCCCCCGCATGATTCGTGGGCGGTAGGGGTCCGCCAGTGCCACTAGGTCCCGGTGAGGACGGGCGCCATCCGCTCCAGGGCCTCGGTGATCTCGGATCCCGAACCGGCGAAGCTGAAGCGCACGAACCGTCCCCCGTCCACGGTGTCGAAGTCGACGCCCGTCGCGACCGCGACCCCGGTCGTGGCGAGCAGGTGATGCGCGAACGCCATCGAGTCGCTGTCGCCGCCCAGCAGGTGGCCGAGGTCGGCGTACACGTAGAAGGCGCCGTCGGCCGGCGCGAGCTCGGTGACCCCGAGGCGCGGCAGCCCGTCGAGGAGCAGGCGGCGGTTGGCGGCGTACCGCTCGACGTGGCCGTCCAGCTCGGCGTACGACTCGTCGGTGAAGGCAGCCAGGCAGGCGCGCTGGGCGAGGACCGGCGGGCAGATCGTGAAGTTGCCGGCCAGGACGTCGACGGCTCGGCGCAGGTGGTCGGGCACCAGCATCCAGCCGATGCGCCAGCCGGTCATCGAGAAGTACTTGGAGAACGAGCAGAACACGACGGCCTCGCGACTGGTCTCCCACGCCGAGCGGGCCAGTCGCTCGCCCCCGGGGGCCAGGGGCGCGTACTCGATCCCGTGGTAGATCTCGTCGCTGATCAGCTGGACGCCGGCCTCCTCGCAGTACGACGCCAGCGCGGCCAGCTCGGAGGGCAGCAGCATCGTCCCGGTGGGGTTGGCCGGACTGGCGACGACGAGGCCCTTCAGCCCGCCGGCGGCAGCGTCGTCGACGAGCGCGGCGACCTGGTCGACGGTCGGTTGGAACCGGGTCGCGCGACCGGTCGGGATCTCGACCACCTCGCAGCCCAGGGCTGCCAGCACGTTGCGGTAGCAGGGGTAGCCGGGCCGCGCGATGGCGACGCGGTCACCGGCCTCGAACGCCGCGAGGAACGCGAGCAGGAACCCGCCGCTGCTCCCCGTCGTCACCACGACCTCGTCCGGGTCGACCTCGATGCCGTAGGTGCGCCGGTGGTGCCCGGCGATCGCCTCCCGCAGCTCGCGGATGCCGGTGGCGGGGGTGTAGCCGAGCGGGTCCCCGCTCTGCAGCAGCCGGATCGCCTCGGCGTTGACCGCCCGCGGCGCGCCCGTGCTCGGCTGGCCCGCGAGCAGGTTGAGGACGTCTCCGTGGGTGCGCCCCCGCTCGGCGCTGGCCGCCAGCAGGTCCATCACGTGGAACGGCGGCACGGTGGCGCGCTGGGCGGCCTCGAGGCGGTTCACGCTGGTGAGGCTACGGCGCGCGGGCAATTTCTCCACTGAAGCGGAGAAACTCCCGGTTCTGTCAAGAAACTTCGTACCAGAAGTGACAGTTTCACCACCTAAGCGGAGAAACTGCGCCCCGCGGCCGCCCGCCCAGCCCGCCGCCCGAAGAACGACCCCTCACCGAGCTGGGTGCCCGAGCAGTACCCCTTGCCGTCCTGGGCGAGGTTGGAGGCGCAGGCCCCGGCGGCGTACAGCCCGGCGACGACGGAGCCGTCGGGCCGCTGGACCTCGCCGTCGACGGTGACCCGCATCCCACCGAGCGTGAAGCCGGCGTACATCGCCTTGCCGAGCCGTAGGTCGAAGACCGCCCACGGACCGGTGCCCTGCGGGGAGAGCCACTCGGCTCCCTTGTGGAAGTCGGGGTCCTCGCCGCGCGCCGCGTGGTCGTTGTAGCGCTCGAGCGACGCGGCGACCGCGCCGCTCGGCAGCCCGAGCGAGGACTCCAGCTCCTCGAGCGTCTCGTAGCCGTCGATCAGCGGAGCCAACGGGAACTTCGGGTACTCGACGTGCTCGCTGTCGACGATCAGGTACGCCGCGGAGCCGGGCTGCTCCATCACGAACTGCGAGGTGCGCGAGTGGTAGGAGTCCTCGGCCACGAACCGCTCACCGGCCTGGTTGACGATGATCCCGGTCAGCAGCTGCGAGGGGGGGTAGACCGGGGCGGTGATGAAGGGCTCGTCCATGTGCTTGAGCTCGGCCCCGACCGACTGTCCCAGGCGGATGCCCAGCCCGTCGTCGTACGTCGAGCCGAGGGTGAAGAGGTTCTGGGCCAGGGCCGGGGTGTGCTCGGCCACCATGTCGGGGTTCATCACGAAGCCGCCCGCCGCGATCACGACACCGCCCGCGCGCACGAAGCCGGTCTGCTCGAACGACTTCCACGCGACGCCGACCACCCGCGGCCCGGAGCCCGCACCGTCGGCCGCGTCGTCCACGACCAGCCGCGACGCGCCGGTCTCGTAGCGCACCTCGACCCCGGCCTCCTCGCACCGGTCGCGGAGCAGGTCCATCACCATCTTGGTGCCCTCGGTGTCGCCGGCGACGGGCACCTTGTGGCCGCGCGGCGCGGGCCGGGCGGCGTCCTTGAAGGGCCAGACCTTCTCGTTGCCGGTGAACATCAGCCCCTCGGTCCCGGGCTGGATCACGGCCTTCTCGGGGTAGTAGGAGCGCTCGAAGGTGAAGCCGAGCGTCTCGAGCCAGTCGAAGTGCGCGACCGACTCCTCGCAGTAGACGCGGATCTTGTCCTTCTCCGGCTCCTTGGAGACCGCGACGAGGTACTCGTACATGTCCTCGACCGAGTCCTCGTGACCCGTGGCCTGCTGCACGGCGGTGCCGGCGCCGAGGTAGAAGTGCCCGCCCGACATCGACGAGGTCCCGCCGTGCACGGCCGCCCGCTCGAGCAGCAGCACGCGGGCCCCGGTGCGCGCGGCCTCGAGGGCCGCGCAGCCGCCGGCGATGCCGAAGCCGACGACCACGACGTCGTACGACGGGGTGTCGGGTGGCAGGGATGACGCCGGGACGGTCTCGGGGACGACGGTGCCCTTGCTGGGTGCGGTGCTCACCCGCCAAATCTAGAACATGTTTCAATTTCACGCGACGCGACGGCGACATCGCGCGCCGGTAGCCTGCTCGCCGTGCACTTCACCGAGTACGACACCCGGGTCGCGGCCTACGCCGTCATCGTCGACGAGCACGAGCGGATCCTGCTCACCTGGTACAACGGCGAGGGACGCCACGAGCCCGGGTGGAGCCTGCCCGGAGGGGGCGTGGAGTACGAGGAGTCCCTCGAGGAGGCCGTCGTGCGCGAGGTCCACGAGGAGGCCGGCTACGAGGTCGAGGTCGGCCGCCCGCTGACCACGCAGGCCTGGGGTCATCGCAACGGGACGAAGCGCTCGGACAAGCCGTACAAGGCGGTCAAGGTGCTCTTCGACGCCACGATCACCGGCGGCAGCCTCGGCACCGTCGAGGTGGGCGGCAGCACCGACTTCGCCGAGTGGGTCCCGCTGGCCGAGCTCGACCAGCGCGGTCGCCGGGCCGACGTGGTCGACGCGGGCATCGCGGCGTGGTCACGCCACCGCGCCGACCCCGCTCGCCGATAGACTCAGCACCCGCCACCCCAGCAGCGAGGTGACAGTGTCCTTCGACGTCGAACAGCTCGACAAGTTCGTCCTGATCGGCGCTGCCGTCACCATGCTGGCGATCCTCGCCGTGCGCCTCTCCTCGCGCGCGGGGCTGCCCAGCCTGCTGATCTACCTGCTGATGGGCGTCGCCCTGGGCGAGTCCGGGGTCGGGATCGGCTTCGAGGACTCCCAGCTCGCCCACTCCCTCGGGTTCGCGGCCCTGCTGCTGATCCTCGCCGAGGGCGGACTGACCACCAACTGGCGCGAGGCGAGACCCTCGATGCGGCTGGGCTTCTCCCTGGCCACCATCGGGGTCGCCACGTCGGTGACGATCATGGCGGTGGGCGGCCACTACCTCCTGGGCCTGCCCTGGGAGCTCGCGGTCCTCCTGGGGGCGGTCTGCTCGCCGACGGACGCGGCGGCGGTCTTCTCGGTGCTGCGGGTGGTCCCCCTGCCGCAGCGCCTCGTCGGCTCGCTCGAGGCGGAGTCGGGTCTCAACGACGCGCCGACCGTCGTGCTGGTCACGCTCATCTCGACCGGCGCCGTGGCCGACTACGGGGTCCTCGGCACCGTCGGTGTGATCGCCTTCGAGCTGGTCGCCGGGGTCGCCGCGGGCCTGGCCATCGGCTTCGGCGGTGCGTGGTTGATGCGTCGGGTGGCGCTGCCGTCCTCGGGGCTCTACCCGCTGGCCGTCCTCACCTTGACCCTGCTCGCCTACGGCTCCGCGACGGCCCTCCACGCCAGCGGGTTCGCGGCCGTGTACGTCGCCGCGCTGGTGCTCGGCAACTCCGAGCTGCCCCACCGAGCGGCGACCAAGTCCTTCGCCGAGGGGGTGGCCTGGCTCGCGCAGATCGGCCTCTTCGTGATGCTCGGGCTGCTGCTCTCACCGGGCAGGCTCTCGTTGTCCACCGTCGGAACCGCGATCGTCGCCGGCCTGATCCTCACCCTGGTGGCCCGACCGATCTCGGTGGCCGTCAGCTCGGTGGTGCAGCCGATGCCCTGGCGAGAGCTCTCCTTCGTCTCGTGGGCCGGGCTGCGCGGCGCCGTCCCCATCGTGCTCACGACCATCCCGCTGTCCGAGGGCGTCGACGGGGCCGAGCGGCTCTTCGACATCGTCTTCGTGATCGTCGTCGTCTACACCCTGCTCACCGGCCCCACCCTGCCCGTGGTCGCGCGGGTGCTCCGCGTCGCCAGGCGCTCCGAGCCGCGCGACCTCGACCTTGAGGCGGCGCCACTCGAACGCGTGGCCGCAGATCTCCTCCAGATCACGATCAGCCCCGTCTCCAAGCTGCACGGCGTCGAGGTCGGGGAGCTGCGGCTGCCGCAGGGTGCCTCGGTCTCGTTGGTCATCCGAGACGGCCAGACGCTGGTGCCCGAGGCTCGTACGGTGCTGCGCCACGGCGACGACCTGCTCGTGGTCACCCCACGCCGGCTGCGCGAGGCCACGGAGGGCCGGCTGCGCGAGGTCAGCGCTCGGGGCCGTCTCGCCCAGTGGCTCGACGAGTAGCCCGCCCTGGCGTCCGGACCGGCGGAGCACGGTGGGTCAGGCCGGTCAGGCCGGTCAGGCCGGTCAGGGGATCGGCAGGTCCGTGGACTCGGTGATCGTCGGCACGCACGTGGTCTGGTCGACCTTCACCTTGACCTTCGCGCGCCCCTCCTTGACCCCGCCGAAGTTGCCGCCCACGACCACGGTGAGGCCCGCCGACGGGCTCGCGCGGTCGACGACGCGGACCTTGCCCTGCAGGTAGCTCCGCACGAGTCGGACGGCGGCCGTGGTGCCGTCGGGCGACCAGATCTGCGCGTTGGCCACGGCCTCGACGTCGTCCGGTGCGTCGGAGGCGTCCCCGATCCCGAAGCCGCTGTCCTGCAGGTCGCTGAGGGTGCGTCCGGCGAGGCCGGACTGGTCGCCGGCGTTGAGGACGTTGATGGTGACGTCGGCGGGTCGCAGGTCGTCACCCTGCGCCAGGTCGAGGGTGGTGCAGATCGGCGCGTCCTGGGACTCGGGGAAGGGTTCGGAGACCTGGTTGACCCCGACCCGGACGGCCACGAGGACCAGGAGCACCAGCACGGTGAGCGTGGCAGCCGCCCGGAGTCGAGCGATCCAGGCCTCGCTGAGGACCTCGCTGACCTGGGGACGCCCCGGACGGTGGTCGCTCACGCGGGTGCCTCCCCCGGGACCCGGTGGACGCGGGCGTGCAGCACGTTGCGCTGCTGCAGTGCGGCGCGCAGCGCCCGGTGGAGCCCGTCCTCGAGGTAGAGGTCGTCGTGCCACTCCACGACATGGGCGAAGAGGTCGCCGTAGAACGTGGAGTCCTCGTCCAGCAGCGCGGCCAGCTGGAGGGTGTCCTTGGTGGTGACCAGCTCGTCGAGACGCACCTGGCGCGGTGGCACGGCGGCCCACGCCCGTTGCGACAGGCCGTGCTCGGGGTAGGGACGCCCGTCGCCCACCCGCTTGAAGATCACCCGGCGAGTGTAATCGGCGTCCTGTGTGACCGCTCAGGGCGCCACTCCCGGCGTCTAGGGTGGAGGCCATGACGGACCAGCCCGGTACGCCGGACCCGACCACGCCGCCTCCCGAGCCGGACGTCGCCCCGGTCGAGGAGGCCGTCCGCGCCGGCTACGACTTCACGGGCCCGGCCCTGGAGCTCGGGGCGCTGATGCTCGACGCGCAGACCCAGTCGTCGGCCCGGGTGCGGATCCCCCTGGCCATGCTCAACCGACACGGCCTCGTGGCCGGGGCGACCGGCACCGGCAAGACCAAGACCCTCCAGCTGCTCGCCGAGCAGCTCAGTGCCCACGGCGTGCCGGTCTTCGCCGCCGACATCAAGGGGGACCTGTCGGGCCTGGCCACCCCGGGCGAGGGCGGCGCCAAGATCGAGGCACGTGCGGTCTCGGTGGGCCAGGAGTGGGCGGCGACCGGCTTCCCGGTCGAGCTCTACGCCCTCGGCGGGGAGGGCACCGGGATCCCCTTGCGGGTGACGATGTCGTCGTTCGGTCCGACGCTGCTCAGCAAGGTGCTCTCGCTCAACGACACCCAGGAGTCGAGCCTGGGGCTGGTCTTCCACTACGCCGACAAGGCCGGGTTGCCGCTGCTCGACCTGGCCGACCTGCGCGCCGTGGTCGGCCACCTGGTCAGTGACGAGGGCAAGGCGGAGCTCAAGGCGCTGGGAGGGCTCTCGTCGGCCACCGCGGGGGTGATCCTGCGCGAGCTGATCGCCTTCCAGGACCAGGGGGCGGACGCCTTCTTCGGTGAGCCGGAGTTCGCCTCCTCCGACCTGCTCGAGGTGACCCCGCAGGGACAGGGCCTGATCTCGCTGGTGGAGCTGCCGCAGCTGCAGGACCGGCCGGCGATCTTCTCCACGTTCCTGATGTGGCTCCTCGCCGACCTCTTCCACGACCTGCCCGAGGTCGGCGACGTCGATCGGCCCAAGCTGGTCTTCTTCTTCGACGAGGCCCACCTGCTGTTCCGCGACGCGTCGAAGGCGTTCCTCGACCAGATCGCCCAGACGGTGCGGCTGATCCGCTCCAAGGGGGTCGGCGTCTTCTTCGTGACCCAGGCTCCCACCGACGTGCCCGACGACGTCCTGGCGCAGCTCGGCTCGCGGGTCCAGCACCAGCTGCGGGCCCACACGCCGAAGGATGCCAAGGCCCTCAAGGCCACCGTGAGCACCTACCCGACCAGCGAGTACGACGACCTGGGCGAGGTGATCACCTCGCTCGGGATCGGGGAGGCGGTGGTGACGGTGATGGACGAACGGGGCGCGCCGACGCCGGTCGCCTGGACGCGGCTGCGGGCCCCCGAGTCCTTGATGGCGCCCTCGGACGCCACCGCGATGCAGGCGCTCGTGCAGGCCAGCGCGCGCCACGCGACGTACGCCGCCGTGGTCGACCGGGAGTCGGCGCGCGAGATCCTCGCCGCCAAGCTGGAGGAGGGCGCTCGCAAGAAGGAGGCCGAGGCGCGGGCCGAGGAGGCGGAGCGGGCCCGCCAGGAGGCCGAGAAGGCAGCCGAGAAGTCAGCCGGGAAGGCGCCGGCGAGGAAGCAGGAGGAGGGCAGCATCGTCCACGACGTCGTGAGCTCCGGCGCCTTCAAGGACTTCATGCGCACCGCGGCCCGCGAGGTGGCGCGGGGGATCTTCGGCACCGCGAGGAAGTAGCGAGCGGCCGGCGACCTGCGTGAGGCCGCCGGCCGCTGCCGGAGGAGGGTGGGTCGGTGGTGCGGAGGAGGGGTCAGGCGGTCCAGCGGACGGCGTCGTCCAGGTGGTCGGCCAGGGCGTGGACGCCCCGCAGGTCGCTGCGGGTGCCCATCAGCTTGGTCAGGCTCTGCGCGTGCTTCGCCTTCAGGGACGAGCGCTGGTCACGACGCTTGTCGAGCTCGGCGCTCTCGATGGTCTCGTTCTCGGTCATGGCATCAGGGTGAGCCGCCTTCGTTGACCGCAGGTTGACCGACGGTTACGACCGTGTCTCAGGGCGCGTGATGCGCAGCACATCGGCGTAGATTGTCAGTCGTGACCGATTCTCAGCTGCGCGACGACGTCGACGCCATCAGCCGCCTCAAGTACGCCTACCTCCGCTGCCTGGACACCAAGCAGTGGGACGGGTTCTCCGACTGCTTCGTGCCCGAGGCGACCGGGGACTACAACGGCCTGGAGTTCGCCGACCGGGAGGCGCTCGTCGACTACATGCGCGACAACCTCGGTGAGGGGATGCTCACCCTGCACCAGGTCCACCACCCAGAGATCGACGTGGACGGCGACACCGCGACCGGCCGTTGGTACCTCGTCGACCGGGTGATCGTCGACGCGGTGAACTTCATGCTCGAGGGCGCCGCCTTCTACGAGGACCGCTACGCCCGCACCGCCGAGGGCTGGAAGGTCTCCCACACCGGCTACCGCCGCACCTGGGAGATGCACTACGACCTGAGCGACATGAAGGTGAAGGTCACCGGACCTGGCATCCACCTGCACTGAGTGAGCAGTGACCGCGTGAGGGAGTGAGCAGTGACCGCGTGAGGAACGAACGCGGTCACGCAGCGAACGAAGATTGAGCAAGCGACGCGGCTGAGGGACGAAGCCGCACGAGCGCGTCGAAATCCGGTGACACGGACGCCCTCCGGTGAGTAAGTTGACCGGCCGCCCACAGCCTGATCACACCTCGGAGGTCCCGCCATGCCCGCGCGCGATAGCACCAGCCCCGACCACCCTCCGGATCCCGAGCTCGCCGCCGAGCGTGAGCACCTCGCCGAGTCCCGGCGCCAGCTCACCCGGATGCGCGAGCGCACCGAGCAGCTGGGCACCGACGGCGGCACGGCCGCCGACTGGGTGAGCCGGGAGGTCCTGGAGTCGACGCTGGCCGAGCGGATGCGACAGCTGGCCGACGACCCGACCGTGCCGTTGTTCTTCGGCAGGCTGGACAGCGGCGAGGAGACCTTCCACGTGGGTCGCCGCCACATCTCGGACCCGAGCGGTGACCCGATGGTCGTCGACTGGCGGGCGCCGGTCAGCCTGCCCTTCTACCGCGCGAGCAGCATCGAGCCGATGGGTGTCGACGTCCGACGCCGCTACGGGTTCGCGCACGGGGCGCTGACCGGCTTCGAGGACGAGCGCCTGAGCGGGCCACGGATCTCGGGCGAGGAGTACTCGGCGATCCTCGAGGCGGAGATCGAGCGACCACGGGTGGGGCCGATGCGCGACATCGTCGCCACCATCCAACCCGAGCAGGACGTCATCGTCCGCGCGGACCTCGGGGAGACGATCTGCGTGCAGGGTGCCCCCGGCACCGGCAAGACCGCCGTCGGCCTGCACCGAGCGGCGTACCTGCTCTACGCCCACCGCGAGCAGCTGCGCCGCCAGGGCGTGCTCGTGGTCGGACCCCACGACAGCTTCCTGCGCTACATCCGCGACGTGCTCCCCGCCCTCGGGGAGGTCGAGGCCACGCAGGCCACCATCGAGGGGTTGGTCGTCGCGGCGACCGGCGTGCGCCTTCGGGGCGAGGACGGTCCCGAGCGCGCGGTGCTCAAGGGCGATGCCCGACTCGCCGAGGTGCTGCGCCGGGCCGTGTGGGGCCACGTCGGGGCTCCCAGCGCGGGGCTGCTGGTGCCGCGCGGCTCGCGCCGCTGGCGGGTGCCGACCGACGAGGTGGAGGAGGCGATCGTCGGGCTGCGCGAGCGCGGGGTCCGCTACGGCGCGGCTCGCGCGATGCTCCCGCAGGCCCTCGCCCACCGTGTCCTGGTGCAGATGGAGCGCTCCGGCGACTCGCCCGACGACCGGGTGCAGGACGCGGTCGCGCGCAGCAAGCCGGTCAAGGAGTACGCCGCGGGGCTGTGGCCGGCGGTCGACCCCCGGAAGCTGGTGGCCCGGCTGCTCACGGACGCGACGTTCCTGGCCGAGGCGGCCGAGGGGGTGCTCACGCCGGCCGAGCAGGAGCTGCTGCTGTGGCAGGAGCCGCCCCGCTCCGCGGGCACCGCACGCTGGTCGCTGGCCGACGTCGTCCTGCTCGACGAGGCCCGCGACCTCGTGGAGCGCACGCCGTCGTTGGCGCACATCGTCGCCGACGAGGCCCAGGACCTCTCGCCGATGATGCTGCGCGCCCTGGCCCGTCGTTCCGCGACGGGCTCGCTGACCGTGCTCGGTGACCTCGCCCAGGCCACCACGCCGTGGGCGACCGGCTCGTGGGACGAGGCGCTGGTGCACCTCGGCAAGCCCGGCGCCCACGTCGAGCAGCTCACCCGGGGGTTCCGGGTCCCGGGAGAGGTGATCGAGTACGCCGCCCGGCTGCTGCCGCACATCGCACCCGACCTGGAGCCGCCGACCTCGGTGCGACGCTCCCGCGGCGAGCTGAGCTTCTCCGACGACGCGGTGGCCGCGGCCGTGGAGCAGGTGGCCGGCCGGGGAGCGGGCTCGATCGGACTGATCGTCCCCGACGCGCTCGTCGCGGCGACCGAGCGGGACCTCGTGGCCGCCTCGCTCGCCTTCACCCGGGTCGGCGACGAGGGCGAGACACCCCTCGACCTGGTGCCGGCCAGCCTCGCCAAGGGGCTCGAGTTCGACCACGTGGTGCTGGTGGACCCGGCCGGGATCGTCGCCGGGGAGCCGGATCGCCGTACCGGGCTGCGACGGCTCTACGTCTGCCTGACCCGTCCAGTCACCTCGCTCACCGTGCTCACCCGGGGCGGGCTGCCGCCCGAGCTCGCCGGGTGAGCGAGACGGGCGCGCCGGGCGCGGCTACAGGGTGAGCTCGGTCCACGCCGTCTGCACGACCTCGACGCCCCGCTCGCGGGTGATCAGCCGACCGCGGCCGGGTGGCATCGGGACCGGGCGCACGTTGCCGAGCAGCGGACCCTCGTCGGGACTGCCCGAGAGCATCAGGCCCGGCATGGCCAGGTCGCGCAGCGACTGGATGACCGGTTCGTACAGCGCACGCGACGCCCCGCCCGAGCGCCGCGCCAGCGTGACGTGCAGGCCGACATCACGCGCCTGGGCCAGCAACGGTTGGAGCAGTGCGACGGGCGATCCCTGCTGGGTGGCCACGAGGTCGTAGTCGTCGACCAGCACGAACACCTCGGCGCCCGTCCACCACGTGCGGCTGCGCAGCTGCTCGGGGGTGACGTCCGGACCGGGGATGCGGCTCTCCAGGTAGGTGGCCAGGTCCTTGAGGGCGGGTGCTGCCTGGGTGGCCGAGGTGAGGTAGTTGAGCAGGTACTCCTCGGGGACCTCGCCCAGCAATGAGCGCCGGTAGTCGACCACGACGATCTGGGCCTCGGCAGGCGTCCGCGTGCGCATGATCTCGTGGGCCTGGGCGCGCAGGATGGCGCTCTTGCCGGCCCCGCCGTCACCGAGGATGAGCAGGTGGGGCTGGGCGTCGGGGTCGAGACCCACGGGCGCGAGCTCCTTCTCGTTGATCCCGAGGAGCAACCGCTTGTCGGCCTCGCCCTCGGAGCCGATGCCGGCGAGCTCGCGGACCCGGTCGAGGTCGACGCGCTCCGGCAGCAGGCGCAGCTTGGGTCCGCTCTGCCCCTTCCAGGCGGCGGCGACCCGCGTGATCAGGTGATCGACGCCGTCGCCCAGGGTCTCGGCCGAGGGGTCGCCGTCGAGGCGGGGCAGCGCCCCGAGGAAGTGCAGCTTGCCGGGGACCAGGCCGCGTCCGGGGCGCCCCGGTGGGACCAGCTGCGCGATCTTGCGGTCGATCTCGGAGTCCATCGCGTCGCCCAGCTTGAGCTCCAGGCGCGTGCCCATCAGGTCGCGCATCGCGGCGCGGAAGTCGGCCCAGCGGCTGGTCGCGGTGACGACGTGCAGCCCGAAGGTCAGGCCGCGCGAGGCCAGCTGCTGCAGCTCCATCTCGAGGTCGTCGAAGTCCGAGCGCAGGGTGCTCCAGCCGTCGACCACGAGGAACACGTCGCCGTACCCGTCGTCCACGCGGCCCTGGGCACGCCGTGAGCGGTAGGTCTCGATGGAGTCGATGTTGTTGGCGCGGAAGTAGGCCTCGCGGCGGTCGACGACCCCGGTCACCTCGGCGGCGATACGGCGTACGACGTCCGGCTCGGACCGCGTGCCGACCCCGGCGACGTGGGGGAGCGCGCTGAGCGGGGTGAACGTGCCGCCGCCGAAGTCGAGCACGAAGAACTGCGACTCCAGCGGGGTGGTGGTCAGAGCCATGCTGGTCACCATCGAGCGGAGCAGGGTGCTCTTGCCGCTGCGCGGACCACCCACGAGCGCCACGTGACCGGATGCGCCGCTGAGGTTGATGCTCAGGGTGTCGCGGCGCTGCTCGCGCGGGCGGTCGACGGTGCCGATGGGGATGGTCAGGCCGCCCAGCGAGCGCCAGTGCGGGGAGACGAGCCCGAGGTCGGGGTCCTCGGTGAGGTCGCCCATCAGGGCGTCGAGCGTGTCCGGCTCGTCCAGCGGAGGCAGCCACACCTGGTGCGCCTCCATGCCGTGGCCCTCCATCCGCTCGACGGCGACGTCGAGCAGGGTCTCCTGGGAGTCGTTGGCGACGGAGACCGCCTTGACCGGCTGGGGCTCCTCGTCGGGCTCGGGCTCGAGGGAGAGCACCTCGGAGATCGTGAACGGCAGGATCCCGCGCACGTGACCCCCCTCGTCGCGCGGCACCCGGGCCCGGCCGGCGGCCGGAGGCCCGGACACGTAGGCGGCCTTGAAGCGCGTCATCGTGGTCGGGTCCGGCTTGAGGTAGCCGAGCCCCGGTACGGCGGGCAGCTCGTAGGCGTCGGGCACGCCGAGCACCGCGCGGGACTCCTGGGCGCTGAACGTGCGCAGGCCGACCCGGTAGGACAGGTGGGACTCGAGGCCGCGCAGCCGTCCTTCCTCGAGCCGCTGCGAGGCGAGGAGGAGGTGCAGGCCGAGCGAACGGCCCAGGCGGCCGATGGCGACGAACAGGTCGATGAACTCCGGCTTGGCCGTCAGCATCTCGGAGAACTCGTCGACCACGATGAACAGCGAGGGCAGCGGATCCAGCTCCTCTCCGGCGGCGCGGGCCTTCTCGTAGTCGCGGATGGAGGCGAAGTTGCCGGCCTCGCGCAGCAGCTCCTGGCGTCGGACCATCTCGCCCGACAGGGCGTCCTGCATGCGGTCGACGAGGGTGAGCTCCTGGGACAGGTTGGTGATCACGGCCGAGACGTGGGGCATCTCGGCCATCCCGGCGAAGGTGGCACCGCCCTTGAAGTCGACGAGCACCATGTTGAGCTGCTCGGGGGAGTGCGTCATGGCGAGTCCCAGCACCAGGGTCCGCAGGAACTCCGACTTGCCCGAGCCGGTGGCCCCGATGCACAGACCGTGCGGGCCCATGCCCTGCTGGGCGGACTCCTTGATGTCGAGGTGGACGAGTCCGCCGCCCTCGCCCAGGCCGATCGGCACGCGGAGGCGGTCGCGAGCCGGACGGCTGCGCCAGGCCGCCGTGGGGTCGAAGGCACGGACGTCGCCCAGACCGAGCAGGTCCATGAAGTCGGTCGGTCCGGTGATCTCGCCGGTGGAGGCCTCGGCCGGGCCGGCCACGGTGACGTTGTGCAGCGGGGTCAGCCGACGGGCGAACGCCTCGGCGGTCGCGATGTCGCACTGGTCGGCCTTGGCGCGGATCGGGTCGGCGCGCAGGCGGAGGGCCTGGACCGGGATCTTCACCTCGCTCCCGCCCGAGCGCTCCGCCGCGGAGCCGGTGGGCTCGAGCTGCAGGCGCAGCCGGGTGGAGTCCTCGAGCTCCATCCAGCGGGTGGGCAGGTCGAGCACGGTGACGCCGTGCAGGCCGTCGGGCGGTACGACGTGGTTCCCCGGCGGCAGCTCGAACCCGTCGGTGACGAGCAGGATGTGCGGCGTGGCCTCGCGGTCGTCGGCTCCGAAACGGGGGCGGTCGCTGAGGTCGGGCGGCAGCAGCGCGGCCAGGTCGGTCAGCGAGGTCGTGACCATCCGCATCGGGCCCACGGCGTCGGTCGCCTCGCGGCTCAGGGCGTGCGGCAGCCACTTGATCCAGTCCCAGTGGGCGATGTGCTCCTCGGCGGAGAGCACGGCCACGATGAGGTGCTCGGGCGAGTGGAAGGCGGTGGCCGAGCAGATGATCGAGCGGGCCAGGGCCCGCGCCTGCTCCTCCTCGCCGCAGAGCTCGACGCGGTCGAAGGCCCGCAGGTCGACCGAGGCCGGGAGGTTGGGCTGGGTGCGGTGCACCACGAGCAGGCGGTGCAGGGCGGACGCCGAGGCGGGGTCGACGTCGTCGAGCGGAGCGCTCTCCGGCGGGACCAGCTCGACGGCCAGGGGCTGGGCGCACAGCCCGTAGCGGACGTGGAGGAACTGCGCGTCGGTCGCGTGGTGCTCCCAGATCCTGGAGCGCTCCTCGGCCAGGGCGGGCAGCGTGGTCGGGTCGGGGTGGTGCCAGGTGAGGGCCCGCCGCTGCTGGTCGGCCGCCTCCCGAGCCATCGTGCGCACGGTGGCGAGGTAGCGCAGGTACTCGGTGCGTGAACCGGTCACCTGCTGGGCGCGTTGCTTCTTCTGTCGGTCGATCTGGACGAAGATGAAGCCGAGGGTCGCGAAGAGGAACATGCCCGCGGTGAGGAACCCGCGCACCGCGTTGTTCCCGCCGCCGCCGCTGAGGGTGGCCACCAGGACGATCGAGCCGAGGCTGCCCAGCATCGGGATGGCGTTCATCGCGACCCCGGCGGCGCCCTCGTTGGGCTGCAGCTGCGGCGGGGGCTGCAGCTGGACCTGGCCGCCCGGCATCTCGGGACGATCGGCACGTGAGCCCCGCAGGGTGAGGCTGGACGAGCCGCCGGACGGCGCGGCCCCGGACGGTGCGCCGCCGGCGGCGCGTCCGGAGCGTCCGGTCGCCTCGCTCTGGCGGGGCTGCCCGGGCTGAAGAGTCGTCACGCCGTCCACCTCGTGCTCGTGATGTGCCTCGCGACCGTCCGGCGGGCGCTGGGTCGTGTGCCACTGCTGAGTCCAGCACGGCTGTGAAGATCCGATGATAGGAGGCGGGCCCGACGGGGCATACCCTTCGCGCAACGACCCGGCCGCACCGAATCGAGGTCTCGTGAGCACACCCACCCCGCCGCCGGCGCCCCAGGGAGCCCGTCGGCGCACGCCGCAGCCCGCGAGCGACGTCGTGGCCGTGAGCGTGCACGGACCGGCCGGGGTGCTCGACCTGCTGGTGCCGTCGGGTGCGTCGGGAGGCGACGTCGCCGCGGAGTACTCACGTCAGGCCAGGCTCCCCAGCGTGCCCCGCCTCTACACCCGACTGGGGCACGAGCTTTCCGCCGACACCTCCCTCGAGGACGCCGGCATCGGTGCCGGCTCCGTCCTGGTGGCGGCCGGCGCAGCGCGCGGTGTCGCCGGCGGGGAGGAGCGACGCGGCGGCTCGCGCGCTCGCCGCGCGGTCGAGGGACCCCGGCGCGACATCCGCATCGGAGCCTTCTCGGGGCTGTGGTTCAGCCTCGCGGTAGCGGTCGCCGCGATCGCCGGCGGGTACGCCGCCGGGCTGGCCCCGAGCACGGCCCGCGACGTGACCATCGGGACCCTCGTCGTCGCGGCCGCCCTGGGCTCGCTGCCCTGGGGTCCCTGGGCGGCCCACCGGGTCGTGGCCGCTCCCGCGTTCGCGGCGGCGGCGGCCCTCGCGATCGCCTGGGACGACGCACCCGAGCGCCTGCCCACCGTGATCGGCATCGCCGCCCTCGCCGCCGCCATCTGCGCGGCGGTCGCCCGCGCCCTCGACGTCCGCGCCGAGGAGGGCCTGCGGGTCTGGATCATCGTCGGCGTGGGTCTGTTCGTGATCACCACGGGAGCAGCGCTGGCGCGCATCGACGCCCAGGTCGTCTGGGCGGTCGTGCTGCTGGCCGCCATGCTGGCGGCTCGGTTCGTCCCCCAGCTGGCGATCGAGGTGCCCGACCAGTACCTCCTCGACCTCGAGCGCCTCGCCGTCACCGCGTGGTCGGCGCGCGAGCGACCGTCGGGTCGCCGGGGCCGCACGGTGGTGCCCCGCCAGGCCGTGGAGGACGTGGCGCAGAGCGGTGCGCGCCTGATCACCGCCGCGGGCGTCGCGGTGATGCTGCTGGCGGCCGTGGCCTCGGCCCTGCTGCTGCGGGAGGCCACGGCGTCCGTCG
>NZZG01000050.1 GCA_002698575.1 Pimelobacter sp.
CATAATCTTGAATTTCAGGGGTCGCGCAGGGCCTCCCAATCGTTCTCGCCGACCGGCTCGAACGGCTCGATCAGCTCCCCGACGCTGCCGCGCAGCCGCTCCAGCGGCTCGCGCTCGTCGGTCGGCTCCTGGTCTGGCTCGCGGGGTGGGTCTGGTGGGCGCATCCTGTGACCTCCTGGGCGTGGGTCAGTCTTCATCCTGGCCCTTGAACAGGGCGCGGGCGAGCGATCGGAAGCCGTGGGGGTCGCTGCCTGCCTCCTGGGCGGCTGCCGGGGGCTCCTCCTGGTGGCCCTGGTCTGGCCCTGGGGGCGGGGGGAGGCGTCGCAGGGTGGCCACCTCCTCGCGCAGCCGTCGCAACTCCTCGCCCTGGTGCCGGGTCAGCTCGACCAGCTCGGCCAGTAGCCGCTCTGTCGCGGGTGTCGCATCGTCGCCGGGGGTGGGCGTCGCAGGTGTCGCGCTGGGTGTCGCAGGGCTGGGCGGCTCGCCATAGCAGCGGATCAGCTCCGACATGTCTAGCGCACGGCTGCCGTTCGGCTCTAGCACCCATGACAGACGGCCCGCCGCCATGTGGCGGTAGAGGGTCGCCCGGTGGATGCCAAAGAGGCGGGCCGCATCGCTAGGTGTCAGTCGCATGGTGTCGCATCACCGCCGTCGCGTCGTGTCGCAGGGTTGGAGTTTGCTCGCTATCGAGCAGTTGTGACAGGTAGCGAGCAACAATGACCTACCCCTAGGTCACGAGGGGTCGCGGGCCGGTAGGTCGGGCTCCATCCCTTCGATAAGCCCCTGGCTGGGTGGGTCGTCGTGGTCGCCGTGGGGGATCTGTTCCTCTCCGGCATAAATCTGAGGGATCTTCCGCAGGGCCTCGCCTGTCAGGGTGCCGGGCTCCTGGTCTTCTTGGTCGGCCAGCACTTCAGCACTGAACGTGGAAAGGTTTAGCTGAGACCGCTTCTGCCCCCATGCCACCCGGTCATTGACCACATACGCGGACACTGTGCCGGGGCCGTTGAGCTTAACGATCTGAATCCACTGGCGTGCCTCAAGGTCCTTAACCGCCGTTCTAACCGTGCGGTCGCTGACGCCCATGAGCTTGGCTAGAGTCTTCTGGCTTACCACAACGGCATTCTGGTGGCCCATGTGAGCCACCAGAAGGTGCATAAGCTGAGCTGCTCGAGGTTTCTTGCTGTAGAGCATCGCCCACGCCTCATGGGCTGCCCGCTCTGTCTGCACCCATCGGTTATGGCTGTTGTTGCTCGGTGTCCCTAGCGCCTTCTTTGGCTGCTGCTCCATCATTCCTTACCCCCGGAAGCCCCGTTTCCGCACCCCCGGAACTCAGATGCAGAAACCGGGAAACTGATTGCAGTTTTTTGGAAAAAATATTCACGTAATCGACAATACCACGCTTCCAAAAATCTGCAATAGGCTTCAAAAAACATGCAACACCCCGGGGAACTGGGTTTCCGCACCCCCGGAAATCTAGGTTTCCGCACCCCCCCCTATAAGTTATTGATTTAAAAGAATTCTATATTTTCGCTATCTCTATGATCTTGCAGCCGGGGAGCGGCGAGATTTTGAGCGCTACGCGCTCGCCTGCCCTCCGGTCGTCGTACCTCCTCCCTCCGCCCGGCCTTCGGCCGCCTCAACCCCAAAATGCCTCGACAAGTCGAGAGGGTGGGGGCTGTCGAGCCGCTTCGCGGCTGGCCCCCACCTGTCGGCGCGACCTGGCCGCTAAAGCGCCAAGCCTCGGGGGCCGATCCCTAGCTCTGTGCGGGAACGTTTGGGCCTTCGGCCCGGTTTGGCCAGGGCAGGGGGTGGGCTCGGTGCCGGTGGCGTCGCCGCCCTGGTCGTCCGCCGAACGCTCGGCGGTTTCGACCTGGTGACCGCTCGCGTTGCTCGCTGCATCCCGCTGACGCGGGATAATCGGGAAAGCGTCCCGTTAATCGCCATCCTGCTGACCGGGGTTTAGGGGGTAGGGGTGAAACATCGGGTACCGATCTGCTCCCCAGGTGCGGCCCGAGATCGGCCGCCAGGTGGGAGCGCAGCGACCCCGGCGGTCGAGTGAGGGGCGACACCCGCCAACGAGCGAAGCGAGGCGGACAGGCGATAGCAGGCGCCCTCCGGGCGCCGCGTGCGGGGCCACCTTCGCCGGGTTGGTCTGGATGCTTGCAATCGGCGCATCCCTATGATTTTTATACCGTTATAACTCGGTGGGTCACGATGGAACGGCAAAAAAACAGGGGGTGGGTATGCACGCGGGACACTACGCCAGGGAAGTCGGGGGCGACGAGCTGCGCTGGGCACTGAACGCGCCGGGGCTGGACGGCCTGCCGCCGCATCGCTTCACGCGCTTGGTGCTGGATCGCTGGGCGCTCGAGGAGCCTAACCGGGTGCGCCTGTTGTGTGCCGATTCGATCAGGCTGGAATGGCTGCTCGATGCTGCACAGGACCAGGGCGACCAGGAGCGCGAGCTGCTGACGAGTCTGGAAGCGCAGCGCCGGCGCGAGGCGGGCGAGCTGGATACCGATCTGCTGGCCGCCTCCGGCCTGCCGCTGGGGATGCCGGACAGTCTGCCGTTTCGGCACATGGACAGGGAGGCCGCGTGATGGGCAAGAAGGTGACCAAGGAGCAGGAAGAGGAATACCGCTACAGCCGCTTCAAGACGGGCCTGCGGGAGTTCAACGTGGTGCCGGAAAGCGCCGAGGAGGCCCGTGTGGTCTGCGCGAAGCTGCGCAAGGCAGCCCGCGCCAAGTTCTACGGCACGGGCGTTGCGGCGATCCTGGCGGGGATTCTGACGCTGGTGATGATCGTGGGGTTCATGATCCTGCCCCTCGGGATCATCTGCGTGTTCCAGGGGCGTCGCGAGGTGCGCCGCATCCGGCGCTATGAGGCGCGGTACATCGCGGAGAAGTTCACGGCTTCCCCTGGTCCCGAAGCCGCTCGATGAAGGCGGCGACCGCCTCGGCCTCGTCGTCGGTCAGCCAGTAGTTTCGCTGCCGCCTGCCGAGCGCCTTCTGGCGCTCCTTGAAGGCCCGCTTTCGCTCGGCGCTGGTCTTCCCGCCTTGCTGGTTATCACTCGGCACTATTGACGCCCTCGCCGTTCCTAGGAACACTGGAACCGTTCCTAGGAACGGTTTTTTACTATCATACTGAGGATACTGGAAATGCCCACCCTCTCGCTTACCTCACGGACGGGCCGCGCCCTGGGGCTGAGGCTCTACCGGGACAGTCTGCCCGAAGTCCACGACCATCGCCGGGATCGCTTCATCCCGACCCGCCAGAACGCCGCCGAGGCCACCCAGCTCATGAAAGACCGGCTCCGGGTGGAGATCCAGCGCCAGGAGTTCCGCCGAGCGACGCGCAAGGCGCTCTATCCGGTGGTGGTGGTGCTGTCCCTGGGCGTGCTGGCCATCCCCGCCGCTATCCAGGTATACGACAGCTACCAGGAGCAACGTAACCAACGGATTTTCGAGGAAATCCAGCGGGAGAACCAGACGGCGCCGGGGGCCACCGAGCGCCAAAGCCAGCAGCAACCGCAATGGCAAGAGGACTGGCAGCCGTCCAGCGGGGCGATTCAGCCCCCGACGACAAGCGGCCCGCCGAGTAACCCCTTCGGGTCCGCACCGTTCCCCGAGACGACGACCGGGGGCGGGGGAGGGTTCCCGCAAGCGCCGGGCGCTGACGCCGCACGCCGAGCCATCCAGGAGGGCCAGTAATGACCACAACGACCGCGAGAAACGCCCGTAGCGGCCTTCAGGGGCTTTTTAGCCGCTTCCGGTGGGGTCAGGTATGCCGGGACGCCTTGCGCCGCTCTGAGGCGCTGTCAGACGACTACACGAGCCGCCACGGCATCCCGCAGGGTGACGCCACGGCGCCGGACCTCGATGACCGCGCCTCCCTGGGGCTGGAAACCGGGGGCGGCTACTCGCTCGCCGGTCGCCTGCTCCAGTCCGAAGCGCTCCAGGGCAGCGCCACGCCGCTGAGCGCCCTGTGGGGCCTCCTGGTGCCCCTGGTGCTGGCCGTGACGGCGCTGCTGTCGCTGTTCGCGCCGGTCTGGGTGGCCGCGCTTCCGGGGGCGCTGTGGCTCGTCCTGGGGCTGGCCTCGTCCGGGTTCACCCTGGGGCTCGTCGCCGGTGGCGTGGCCTGGGCGCTGATCCTGTCCGCGCCGTCCCTGATCCCGGTGCAGTTCGGCCAAACGGCGGGGCTGGTCCGCTACACCCTGGGCGTGTCGCTCACCTTCCTGTCGCTGTTCCTGGTCCCGCTCTCGGCGTGGCTGGATCGCGTCGCCCGCGATGGCGAGCTGACCGAAGACGCCTATGCCGGGGCCATCATCCTCAGCAACACGCGCCAAAGCGAGGCGCGGCGGGCGCAGGGCGAGCGGGCCAAGCGCGACGCCTCGCCGCTGATCCGCCTGGGCACCTCGCAGGGCTTCGCCTGGGAGCGGGGCGATGTGATGGCCCCCGATCCCAGCCAGGTGATGGGCCTCACGGCCAACGACCTTTCGACCGGCCTGCTCGTCCTGGGCGCACCGGGCACCGGCAAGACCTCCGGCGTGCTGCGTCCGGTGCTTCACCAGTGGGTCGAGCACGATTGCGGCGGGGTCCTGGTGTCGGACGGCAAGGGCCAGTTGCCCCGCGAGATGGCCGACGCCGGGCTGGTCGAGCTGCTGAGCCCGGCGAATGCCGTGGTGCCGCTGATCGCGGGCCTCAACGCCGAGGAAGTGACGGGGGTGCTGCTGGCTGGCTCGAAGAAGGACGGCGGGGACTCGGATTGGCAGTCCGCCGCCGAGCGGATGCTTCGCCATGCCGCGCTCCTGGTCGAGCTGGCCAGCGAGGTCGGAAAGGCCCGCTGGACGCTGTCCGCCATCGAGCGGGCCACCTCTGACGCCGACCACCGTGCGAAATTGCTGGCCGTCCTCGAGGAGCACGAGGACGACATCGAGGACCTGGGGCTGTTGGCCACTGTCCGCGGCTACTGGCTGGGCGAATACCCGCAGGTGTCGCAGGCGTCGGGCTACGTGGCGTCGGTGTTCGGGATCGTCTCGGCGTGGCTGTCGCCGCTGACCGGGCATCGTGACCTTCGCGCCTGGACGCAGGCCGACGAAGGCGCCGACCCGACCGCCGTGCTCGAGGGCGCCCGCTACGGGATCGGCATCGATGCCGCGATTCACGGCGAGATGGCCACCGCTGCCGTGGTCGGCTTCATCAAACAGCGCATCTACAACGCCGCCACGATCCGGGGCGACGGCTGGGCCGACCAACAGGGCCAGCGGGCGGCGCTGATCATGATGGACGAGGCCGACGCGCTGCTGGACGACCGCGACGCCGCCATCGTGCCGCGTGGCCGCTCGCTCGGCCTGCGCTTCGTGGTCGGCGTGCAGACCGTCGAACAGGTGGAAGCGGAGTTCGGCGGCATGACCGGTTCGCCCAAGGCCCACGGCCTGCTCGGCCAGTTCCGTAGCGTGGTGGCCCTGGCCAGCACCGAGCGAACCGCCGAGCTGGTGTCCCAGCGGGCCGGGTATGGCCACCTCCTCGAGCCGGTGGCCATCACCTCCGTGCCGGACTTCCGCTATACGGTCCTGCAGCGGCTCTCAGCCAGCCCGATGAACGACCCGGAACACCCCAGCCGGGGGCCGCTGCTGCGCTCGGCAGCGGGCAAGGTCGTCGGGCGCACGCTGGGCCAGATGTTCGACCACAACACCGACTCCGGGGAGCGCCTGACGCTCTCCGACGAGCCTAAGCCGTGGTTCTCCGTGGCCGACGTCCAGACCCTCACCAGCACGCCGGGCGTCGGCGTGGCCATCCTCAACCGCGCCGGGGCGCCCCGGCGCGACGCCATCGCGCTCGAACCCATGTTCTGACGGGGGGAAGCGACGCAAAAGGGGCGGCCAAGTGGCCGCCCCTTTTCATTGCCGGGAAGGTGTCCCGTTTACCGCATCCGGGAGGGTTGCCGCTGCCGTGCCTGCTGCTCCTGGGCCTGCTGCTGCTGCCGCTCCTGGTTTTGCTCGGCCTGCCGCTCGCGCTCCTGCCGCCCCGTGTCCTGCACGTTGTAGGCGTCCTGGGTGAAGCGCTGGGCTTCCTCCGGGTTCTGCTCGAAGCGCTCGCGTAGCTGGTTGGTCTGCTCGCGGGCGGCCTTGGGGCCGCCGCGCTTCCACTCCTGGTTCATGTCCGTGTAGAGCTTCCGGCTCTCCTCGGGCATGTCGGTGTTCTGCGCGGCTTCGTGGTAGTCCGGGTGCCCGTACTTGCGCACATGCTCGGCCAGCTTCTCCGGCGTCGGCTGCCGCCGCTCGCGCTCGTCGTCCTCGACGCGCCGCTGGTGGTCGCTCTCGCGCTGTTCCCGGTCTTGCTGGGCCTCGGCCTCGCGTTTGCGCTCGGCGTCCTCCCTGAGCCGTTCCTGGCGCTCCTGGCGCTGCCTCTCCATGTACACCTCCCTAATGGTTTGCTCTTGCTCGCGGGTGGGATCTTCCCGGTACAGGCGTTCGGCCTCGGGCTTCGCCTCGTCCCGCACGGTGTTGAGCTCTCGCCGGGCCTGCGATAGCTCCCGGTCGAGGCGTTCCTCGTCGCCCAGGGCGTCCTGGAGCTGCTGCTGGGCCTGCTCGATGGCCTGTTCGCGCTCGGCCTGCTCGCCGTGCTTCCAGCCCTTGTCATGGAGCGCGGCGCGGATCGGGTGATGATCCTCCCACTCCTTCGCGGCCTTGGACTGTTCGTCGAACTGCTGCCGGGCCTCCCGCTGCTGGTCCCATGCCGCATGCAACTCATCCTGGAGTTGCGCGACACGCTCGGCGGCCTCCTGAACCTCGGCGATCTGTTCCAGGTGCCGCTCGATCTCGGCGGGGCGACGCCGCTGGGCGTCGTTGAGCAACTGCCCGAGTTCGTCGGTGTCCTTCTGCTCGAGGGTGCGGCGCATGGCGGCTTTGTCTCGCGCTGCCGCCTCTCGGCGGCGCTCCTGGCGATAGTGGTCGAGTTCGACCAAGGCGGCCTCGGCGTCGGGCACCTCGCGGGCCAGCTCGTCGCGGGCCTCGATCTGCTCCCGGCGAGCCTCACGGAACTCGATCACGTTGGCCCGTTGCTCCGGGTCACGCCACTGGCTCGGCAACTGCTTTTCTTCCGGCTCGATGTCCCGGCCCTGGTCTTCGTAGCTGCGCATATCAATGCGCTCGGCTTCGCCTGCTCGTTCCAGGTGCTCGTTGCACATGTCTTCCCAGCGGCTGCGCAGGCGCTTCAACTCGTCGGCCCGTTCCTTCTTGGTCAGGGTCTGCCCGGCGTGTTCGCCATAGCCCTTTTTCGCGCCGCCTCGTTCGGGGTCATTGCCGTTGTGGCGCTTGAAGTACCGATCCGGGTCGCGCTCGATGCCGTCCACCTGACGCTCGGAAAACATCAGGTGGACATGGGGCTGGGTGCCGCCATCGGCTGCCGTGGGAACGTGGATCGCATACTGGTAGGCGTGGCGGTCGCCAATCTCCTGATCCACCCATTCGCGGACCAGCTCCTGGCGCTGCTCGGCGGTCATTTCTCGCGGAAGGGCTATCTCCATCTCGCGATAGGTGGTGCCGTTCTTGCGCTCGTAGGCGTCAGCCGCCTGCCAAAACGACTGAGGGTCGTTTTCCGCCCAAGCGGGCATGTTGCCCGACTCCACGGCTTCCAACTTCTCGCCGCGCTCTAGGCGGTTGGCATACTGGCCTTCGCGTGCAATGTAGGCGGCGTGCGGGGCAGCTTTGCCCCGCTTGCCGACCTTCATTGATAAACGCGCAAGTGCCATAGGATGCCGCCGCCTGGGGTTTGGGGTTTAGCGCCGAAGGCGCTGGGGTGCAGGGGCTTGCCCCTGCCGCGCTGTTTCTGAGGAACGAAGAAACAACTAAGCGCGCCTTCGATCAATCGAAGGATACCGCACCTGCCGCACCGGCGTCGATGTGATATACACTGGTGACCCGAATCTACGGAAGGAGGCACCGCAAATGGCACAATCTGAATGGCTCGCCCAACGGCTCGACTACGTGCGCGGGCTGAAGTCGCCCAGCGACCAGCAACGGCTCCTGCTGGCACTCGCTGAGATGCCGGAACGGTCAGCGACCGATGAGCGAAAGCTCAAGGCGCTGATCCGGGCCGAGAAGGCGGCGGAGCGAGCGCAGAAGGCGAAAGCCGATGCGGCGCGAGTCGTCAACGCGGAGAAGAAGGAAGCGCGGAAAGCTCGCGACCGCGAGCTTTACCAGTCGGCGGGGTTGCTCATCCTGGCCGGGCTAGTGGATACGCAGACCGGCAAGCCGACCCGCGACAAGGGCGAGCTGCTGGGGGCTCTCATGGCGCTGGCCGAGAGCGATGTGGCCAGCGAGAAACGCGCCGAGTGGAAGCGCCGGGGGGATGAACTGCTGGCATCCCGCGAGAAGCCAGCAGGGAAGAAGCAGAGCGAGGATAGGCGCGAGGAAGGGGCCAGCGTGCCGCAGTGAGCCGAAGGCGTCACGCGGCCTTGTTGGCCCGCTGACGCCGCTTCTTCACTCGCTCGACCAGCCGCCGCCAGTCGTCCGGCTGGAGCCACATTTCGCACCACGCCAGCAGTAGCTCGGCCTCCCGCTGCGATGTGTAGTCGTGCGGGTAGGCCGTTAGGTCGCTGGCGAGCCCGAGAAGCTGCGTTCTGCCGTCTCGGGCGGTCAGGTGCAGGGCGTCGCGGTGCCCGCTCTCCTGGGCGCGTTGGTTGGCGATCTCGGCGCTACGGGCGAGGTTGAGTTGGTGCCGGGCGGTCGGATCGAACGCGGCATCCAGGAGGACGCCGAGCCAGATGCGGGCCTCGTCCGGGGCTATCGAGCGTTTGCGAGCCATCGTCAGTCCCTCGTTTCTTCGATCAGGGCATCTCTCAAGGCGATTTCGGGGATGCCGTACCCCATCCCCTGGCCGCTGTTCTCGCGGCCCGTGTCGCGCCTTACGGCGCCGCTCTCGATCACGCGCCACTCGTACCAGCCCATGTCCGTCTCGCCATAGACCTCGATCTGTGCGCCGGTCGTGTAGGGGTGCGCGATGCGGTAAATCACGGTGGTGGCCATGGTCAGAATTCATCCTCGTTGATCAGGTCGAACACGCGGCGCTTGGCGTGGGTGAGGTCGTTCTTGTCCAGGACGTACCACAGGAATTCGCCGGTGCCGGGGCCGGTTTCCATGCCCACGGCGCCCCGGTCGCGCTCGTAGCGGTACAGCCAGCGGCTAGGGGACTTCCATTCGATCACGTTGCCGTCGCGGCTCTTGTGGGACTGCTCGAGGTCGCTGATACGCCGTAGTGCCATGGTGGGTTCCCTCCGTCGAGTTGATGCCCACCAGTATAGCAAATAAACGGGACAATGTCCCGTTTATTTTGATCAAGATAAGACGCATAATCTTGAATTTCAGGGGTCGCGCAGGGCCTCCCAATCGTTCTCGCCGACCGGCTCGAACGGCTCGATCAGCTCCCCGACGCTGCCGCGCAGCCGC
>NZZG01000051.1 GCA_002698575.1 Pimelobacter sp.
CTACGGTGCCGCGGAACCGTTCGCCGCGCTGGCTCCGTAGGCCGGTGCGCGGGGTGCGGCGGCCCGCAACCCCTCCGCCGTTCTCCTCGGCGGCCCGGTGCCGCGGCGCGCGACGGCGACATCGCGCGCCGCACCGCTCAGGTGGACCGGACCGGTCGCTCGCGCGCGACCCTGTCGGGGCAGGTCCGGGTCGGCGACGAGGTCGTCACGACCGGGCAGGTGGTCACGGCCGTGGCGGCAGGCTGAGGCCCGGCGCGGTCCACCCACCGACCGCGGCCTTCGCCGGGTCGAGGGGCTCCTCGAGACTCGTGCCGAGATGGCAAGGCCCACCCGCCCTTCGCCATGTCGAGGCACGACAGCGCACTACATTCGACAGCGTGGGCGCAGACGTCATCGACTCAGTGGCCCCGCGACCTACAGCAGGCGTCCGCAGTGCGGCCACGGCGACCGCCCACGCTGCTGGTAGAGCAGCTTGGCCCGGTAGGTCTGCTCCGCCGCCGAGGCGTTCGACGGCAGTCCGGAGCCACCGACCGAGCGCCAGGTGCCCGTGTTGAACTGGTAGAGCCCGTAGTAGCCGGCCGGGTTGACCGCACGCGGGTTGCCCGAGGACTCGCAGTCGGCGAGCGCGCGCCAGTTGAGGTGACCGGTGCCCGGCACGCTGCGCGCCGTGGCACCGACCAGCACGCGGCGCGGCTTGGGCGTCCGCATGACGCGCTTGGTGCGGTCGACGTCGACCACCTCGCGGTTGTGGCGGGTCTTGACGACGGTGATCTTGCGCAGTCCCGGACGACCCTTCGCCTTCACCTTCCGTTGCCCGGGGCGCAGGTGCGAGACAGTGCGGGTGCGCGTCGGCCGCTCGATCATCGTGCGCCGCACGCGGACCTTGCGGTCGACGGCGACGAGCTGGACGGCATCTCCCTCGCGGAGCCGGCGCTTCTGCGAGCCCCGCATCGGCTTGCCGTCGCGCTTGACCCGGACCAGGTCGTTGCCGTCGTGGCTGACGCCCTGGTCGTTCAGCAGCCTGCGCGCCCAGGTGCGTGTCGTCCGCACCGACCGGACGTCCTGGTTCCTCACCCGGAGCCGCACCCGGTGACCCAGGACGGCTGGTGCCACGTCGTCGAGCCCGGCCTCGGTCGAGCTCGTCGGGGCGTCGGTCGGGGCAGCTGGTGGCGCCGATCCCTCGGGCCCGTCCGCGGTTGCGGGAGAGGCGAGCGGGACGGTCACGGCCAGGGCGGCTACCGCGCCGCCGGCAACGGCTCGCCGTACCTTGGGGTGAAGCATGGACACCTCGAAACCTGTCGGGTCGCTGTGTGCGACCGGCAGCCGCCCACCGTAGGTGCGTCGTCGGCGAGAACCACGGGATCCGGGTGTGCGTCTGCTCACGTGCTCCGTCGCGTACCCCGCAGACACAGGCCGCGATTGTGAGGTCACAGGCGCAGGTCGGGTACCGCGGAGGAGACCGCTCCCTGAGATTGGATGTGCGGCCTCACCGGAGGCTGCCCGCAATCCAGGTCCAGCAGGAGTGATCACCATGCGCAGCATCCGCGTCGCCGTCGTCGGAGCAGGTCCGGCCGGCATCTATGCAGCCGACATCCTCACCAAGGAGCACGCCGAGGTCAGCGTCGACCTGATCGAGCGACTCCCCGCCCCGTACGGGCTGGTGCGCTACGGGGTCGCTCCCGACCACCCGCGGATCAAGGAGATCGTCAAGGCGCTGCGGCGGGTGCTGTCGCGCGACGGCATCCGCTTCCTCGGCAACGTCGAGTACGGCACCGACATCAAGCTGAGCGACCTGCAGCGCTCCTACGACGCGGTGATCTTCTCGACCGGCGCGATGACCGACCGCGACCTCGACGTGCCTGGAGTCGACCTCCCCGGCAGCCACGGCGCGGCCGACTTCGTGTCCTGGTACGCCGGGCACCCCGACGTGCCTGCCGACTGGCCGCTCGAGGCTCGTGAGGTCGCCGTGATCGGCGCCGGGAACGTCGCCCTCGACGTCGCCCGGATGCTCGCCAAGCCGGCCGACGAGCAGCTCGCCACCGAGATCGCCGACAACGTCCACCAGGGACTGGCACTCAACCAGGCGCGCGACATCCACGTGTTCGCACGCCGCGGACCGGCGCAGATCAAGTTCACGCCGATGGAGCTGCGCGAGCTGTCGCACTCCCCCGAGGTCGACGTCATCGTCCACCCGGAGGGCTTCGAGATCGACGAGGCCAGCCAGCAGGCGATCGCCGGCAACAAGGGAGTGCGCCTGGTGGTCGACACCTTGCTCAAGCACGTCGACTCCGAGCCCACGGACGCCTCGCGACGCATCCACATCCACCTGTGCCAGGCACCGGTGGAGGTCCTCGGCGAGGAGCGCGTCGAGGGGCTGCGCACCGAGATCACCGAGCTGCAGGGCGACGGGACCGTCCGCGGCACCGGACAGTACGTCGACACGCCCGTGCAAGCGGTCTACCGCGCCGTCGGCTACCGCTCGACCCAGCTCGTCGACCTCCCCTTCGACCAGGCGGGCGGGGTGATCCCCAACGCCGAGGGGCGCGTCCTCGACCTCGACGGCACCCCGATCCCCGGCACCTACGTCACCGGCTGGATCAAGCGCGGCCCGATCGGACTGATCGGGCACACCAAGTCGGACGCCGCCCAGACCGTCGCCCACCTGCTGAGCGACCTCGACCAGCTCCCCGTGCCCGAGTCGTCCTACCCCGACGCCCTGCTCACCCACCTCGCCGATCGCGGCGTCGAGGTCGTCACCTGGGACGGCTTCGAGCGCCTCGACGCCCACGAGGTCGCGCTGGGCGAGGCCGCCGGTCGAGAGCGGATCAAGGTCGTTGCGCGCGAGGAGATGCTGCGCGCCACGCGTGGGTGAGCGTGTCCGGCCATCGACCTGACCGCCCCCCACCACCCCTGACGGGGAGCCCAAGCGCGGCGGCGATCTCTAGGGTCGAGGCATGAGCTATGCGATGAGCCGCCTGATGAGCACCGCGACCGCGTCGTACGCAGGGTTCTGCTTCGCCCGTCCCGAGCACCTCGGCGAGGCGCTCGGCGCCGACAAGCACGAGCAGCCGGGCTACGACCTGCTGGCCAACGTCTTCGGCGTCCGCGACCTGGCGATTAGCACCTTCGGCATCCTGGGCCGCTCGGACCGGACGGTGCGCACCGCGATGTGGATCCGGATCGCCTGCGACGTCGGCGACGGGGTCGTCCTGGCCTCCCGCGTCGACGACGACGGGGCCAAGGCGAAGGTCCTCGGCGCCACCATGACGTGGGGCACGCTCAACTTCCTCGCGCTGCACCTCGACAAGCGCCGCGCTCGGCGCGTTGCGGCTGCCAAGTCGGTCGCGTCAGCAACGGGCTCGGTCGCGCGCACAGTCACTCCTGGACGATGAGCACATCGTTTCACGTGCGAACGCGCCTCGGACGTCGCTGAACCACTCACACCCGCACCACCCGAGCGTCGCTGGTGAGATCTGCCGTGATTCATACCGCGGGGCGCTCCATAGCGCCAGCAGCCACCGACGTCGACCGGACGAGGTGGCTGCCGGGCTTCGCACAACAGGATTCACCATCGAGGCTGAACTGTTCATGCGACCCGATGAGGAGGCCGCCGGCGCGATCATCCTCGCGCGAGGTCCGACCCTGGCTCGCCGCAGAGCGATCCGTCTCGACATGAAAGAGGCCCCTGATGCGCGCTTGCGCGGGTCAGGGGCTTCTTTCGTTCTGCGCGCCTGTAGGGATTCGAACCCCAAACCTTCTGATCCGTAGTCAGATGCTCTATCCGTTGAGCTACAGGCGCAGGCCCCACGACGTTCCCGCGAGGACTGAACGAGGATAGCCGAGGTGCGGGGCGATGCGTAATCGAGTTGCCTCGCACCCGACACGGCCAGGGCGCGTGTGGCGTGGGTCACCGACGCTTGATCGATCCAATATGCGCTGTCTCGACCCGTGGATACCCTCGCTGGGCGCCTGCAACGACGCCGCGCGATCGATCACTGCTCCACGACGTACGTCGCGACCAAAGGACCACGGATGACCGCCACGCAGGACGCCAGCAGCACGCTCGACAGCGCTGAGTTCCCCACGACCCACCAGGGCATCATCGACTTCGTCATCGAGGTCGCCGAGATGACCCAGCCGGACGCCATCCACTGGTGCACCGGCTCGGACGAGGAGTGGGAGCAGCTCACCACCGCACTCGAGGGCACCGGCACCTTCACCCGGCTCAACCCGGCGATCAAGCCCAACTCGTTCTACGCCGCCAGCGACCCTATCGACGTCGCGCGCGTCGAGGACCGCACCTACATCTGCTCGGTCGACGAGAAGGACTGCGGGCCCACCAACAACTGGATGGACCCCTCCGAGATGAAGGCCAAGATGCGCGGGCTGTACGCCGGCTGCATGAAGGGCCGCACCATGTACGTCATCCCGTTCGTGATGGGTCACCTCGAGGCCGAGTCCCCGATGTTCGGCATCGAGCTCACCGACTCCGCCTACGTCACCGCCTCGATGCGCGTGATGGCCCGGATGGGCACCCACGTCCTCGACAAGCTCACCGAGCTCGACGCCCCCTTCGTCCAGGCCGTCCACTCGGTCGGCATGCCGCTCGCCGAGGGCCAGGCCGACGTCGCCTGGCCGTGCAACGACACCAAGTACATCGTGCAGTTCCCCGAGGAGCGCACCATCTGGTCCTTCGGCTCCGGGTACGGCGGCAACGCGCTGCTCGGCAAGAAGTGCTACGCCCTGCGCATCGCCTCGGTGATGGCGCGCGACGAGGGCTGGCTGGCCGAGCACATGCTCATCCTCAAGCTCACCAGCCCCGCCGGCGTCACCAAGTACGTCGCCGCCGCGTTCCCCAGCGCGTGCGGCAAGACGAACCTCGCCATGCTCGAGCCGACCATCCCGGGCTGGAAGGTCGAGGCCATCGGCGACGACATCGCCTGGATGCGGATCGGCGAGGACGGCCGCCTGTGGGCGGTCAACCCCGAGTACGGCTTCTTCGGCGTCGCGCCCGGCACCAACAACCACACCAACCCCAACGCGATGAAGACCATCGACAAGGGCAACTCGGTCTTCACCAACGTCGCGCTCACCCCCGACGGTGACGTCTGGTGGGAGGGCCTGGAGAACCCGCCCGCCACCGCGAAGTCGTGGAAGGGCGAGGACTGGACCCCGGAGAGCGACTTCGTATCCAGCCACCCCAACTCCCGCTACTGCACGCCGATCAAGCAGTGCGACATCCTCGCGGCCGAGTTCGACGACCCGCGAGGCGTCCCGATCGACGCGATCATCTTCGGCGGTCGCCGCAAGACCACGGTGCCGTTGGTCTTCGAGTCGCGCGACTGGACCCACGGCACCTTCCTCGGCGCCACCCTGTCGAGCGAGACGACGGCCGCGGCGACCGGCGCGGTGGGCGTCGTACGGCGTGACCCGATGGCGATGCTGCCCTTCATCGGCTACAACGCCGGCGACTACTTCGGCCACTGGATCAACATCGGCAAGGACAACGACGCCGCCAAGCTGCCGAGGATCTTCTACGTCAACTGGTTCCGCAGGGAGCAGCAGGACGACGGCGACTACGGATCCTTCCTGTGGCCCGGCTTCGGCGAGAACTCCCGCGTCCTGAAGTGGATCGTCGAGCGCATCGACGGCCAGGCCGCCGCGGTCGAGACCTCCATCGGCCACGTGCCCACGCCCGACTCCCTCGACCTCGAGGGCCTCGACATGACGACCGAAGCCCTCCAGGCCGCCCTCGCGGTCGACGACGAGGAGTGGAAGGCCGAGCTGCCGCAGATCCAGGAGTGGTTCGAGAAGTTCGGCGACGACCTGCCGGCCGTCCTCTGGACCGAGCTCGACGGCCTGCGCGCCCGCCTCGGCGCCTGAGCCGCCGGATCCCCGAGGAACCCGCCGCCACCGTCAGCGTCGACGGTGGCGGCGCTCAGCCGTGAGCTCGCTCAGGCGCTCTCGTCGTACAGCTCCCAGAACCGGTGGCGCAGCTCGAAGCGCACCGTGTCGTTGAGGTCGTAGACGCCCAGCGCGTCGGAGAGGTCGAGCAGCAGGGCCTTGTCGATCTCCCGCGGGATCGACGGTCGACCTCGCAGCAAGGCCTCCAGGTCCTCCTCCGCCGCGCTCTTGCGCAGCGACGTCAACAGGTTGGTCACCACGGCACTGACGTGCTCGGCGACGTCGTCGGGTCCGGCGTACCCACCCACGATGTGGGAGGGCTGGCCGGTGGCCCCGGAGTAGGCGAGCACCGCCGCGGGCGCGACCGGCGGAGCCGGCGGGTGCGGGCGCTTGCCGGCGAGGTCGAGCGGGCTCGGCACGTGCGGCGCCGGTACGACGCGCGCCGCGGCCGCCGCGGCGGGTCGCTCCCCTGCGGCCGGCCTCTGCTGGCCGGCAGGCTCGCCGGGCGGCGGAGCCGGCACCGGCACCGGCCGCTCCTTCTTCATCACGGTGTCGTCGATCGTGGCCGCGTGGATGGTGGTCAGCTCGTCGGCGGCGCGCACCAGGTGCCGGCTGACGCCGTGCGGACGACCGCTGGAGTGCGGCACGCCGAGCACGATCACCTGCACGCCGTGCACCTGCGCCTCCTCGACGGCCTCGGTCAGGTCGTCGTCGCCGGAGACCAAGAGGAAGACGTCGGCCGCCGCGTTGCGGGCGTGGGTGACCAGGTCGAGCCCGATCCGCAGGTCGACGCCCTTCTGCTGCCCGTCGACCCCGAACCGGCCGAGCCGGAGCTTGACCTTCGCCAGCTCCCCGATCCGACCCTGCTGGGCATCGGGCACGCCGTCCTTGGCGGAGTCGTACCAGTGCACCCGCAGCAGCGGCAGGCCGGACAGCTCCTCGGCCTGCTTGATCAGCCCGTCGACCAGCGGCCCGTACTCGACGTGCACGCCGTTGCGCAGGGACGTGCCCGAGACCCGGGTCGCGGCCGAGGCGAGCAGGTAGCCGGCGTCGACGTACAGGGCGCAGTTGGACCTCATGACCCCAGGATGTCAGCCGCTGGCGAGCACCGGCACCTCCCGAGGCATCGGCGCCCGGCGGCCGAGGACGGGACCGGCCCGGCGGCGGGGCCAGGAGAAGCCGAGCGCGGTGCGCGGCCCTGTGCGACGATGCGCTCATGTCCTACGGTCCCGACGATCGTGCGCTCTTCGAGTCCGGCGCCGCCGCGTTGTACGACGACATCACCTCGGCCCAGGGACTGGCCGCCGACAGTCCGCGCATCGCCGACGGCGGGCCCGACCGGCCCGCGCACGACCTGCTGGTCAGTCTCGGACTGCTGCAGCTGGACACGACGACCGACACCTGGCTGCCGGTCGACCCCTCCACGGTGCAGTCACGCGTCGTCTCGCCGCTGAGCACCGAGGCCACCAAGCTGCTCGAGGAGTCCTCGCAGTGGTCGCGGGCCTTCAACGGCCTGACCCAGTCGTGGCGCCGCTCGCCGCTGGCCCAGGGCCAGGGGCAGGGCCCGTTCACGTACCTGCGGGACGAGGCGATCGGTCCCTACCTGTCGACGCTGATCGCGGAGGCGGAGTTCGAGCTGATCACCGCTCAGCCGCAGAGCGGTCGCGACGCCCAGACGGTGGCCGGCGCCGTGCTCCGCGACACCGCGGCGCTGGACCGCGGCATCAAGATGCGCACGCTCTACCAGCACAGCGCCCGGCGCAGCACCTTCACGCACAAGTATGTCGCCGAGGTCACCGAGCGCGGTGCCGAGGTCCGCACGCTCGACGAGTTCTTCAAGCGGATGATCATGATCGACCGCCGCGTCGCGGTGATCCCGGCGAGCGAGGACAACCGCAGCGCCGTCGCGGTCAGCGAGCCGTCGGTCGTCGACTTCCTGGTCGACATGTTCGAGCGCACCTGGGAGCGTGCGCGGCCGTTCACCTCTCGGGACACGTCGATGCTGAAGTCCATCGCGATCGAGCAACGCTCGATGACGATCCGGATGCTCATCGAGGGTCACTCCGACCCGGTGAGCGCCAAGCGGCTCGGCGTGAGTCCACGCACCTACGCCGGCTACATCGCCGACCTCAAGACGGAGTACGAGGCCGAGACCCGCTTCCAGCTGGGGTACACGATGGGCGAGGCCGGGGTCTCGGGCCACGCCGAGGCCGACGACGCCTCGGTCGAGGACTGAAAGCTGCACTGACCCGGCCCTCAGTCGTCCTGCGTCGACCCTCGGTCGACGTCGCGGAGACCTGTCGGGCCCGGCACTGCCGGGCCCGCCATCAGGCTAGGTCAGGGCTTGCCGCCGCCACCGGTCTTGCACCAGCCACCACAACCCCACGCGCTGTCGGCGGCGGAGGCGGGCGTCACGACGCCGACGAGACCCAGAGTCAACATGCCGGCGGCCGTTGCGAGGGCGAACTTACGAGCGATCTTCATCTTCAAGCACCAACTTCCTCGGGTCCACGGAATGACCCGTGTGACCGATCTTCAAGCCCTGAGGGGTATCCCGCACCGTCGCGGCCCCACCAATTTTATGCAGTGCAGAAACATGCAACCCGAGGAAACAGCACGTCTCACGCCCGGTGACCCGGGCGCCCCACTCACTACCCA
Organism: Pimelobacter sp.; assembly: GCA_002698575.1. Taxonomy (GTDB): domain Bacteria; phylum Actinomycetota; class Actinomycetes; order Propionibacteriales; family Nocardioidaceae; genus Nocardioides. Next base: position 8,563 of record NZZG01000051.1, read on the forward strand.
CCACAGTGCGGCACGAAACATCACCTGGCAAGGACTTCTTCGGCCCCGGTCCCCCGCGCCCGCGACCCGCCGCCCACGCAGACGTGTCCGCCCCCAGCACGCTGGAGACGGACACGATCGGCGGAGGTGGCGAGATTTGACCTCGCGAGAGGGTTTTAGCCCTCAACCCGCTTAGCAGGCGGGCGCCATAGACCGGACTAGGCGACACCTCCATGCTGCCCGACACGCAGGCAGCGCGCCTAGGCTACAAGGCCGCCGACCGGGCGGGCCAATCGGTTGGTCCACCGCACGGGCAGCGACCCGCTCAGGCCTTGCCGTGGGCCTGCTGCAGGCGCGCGCCGACCTCGCGCGCGAAGTCGTCACGATCCGCCGCGATCATCCCGACCGGGATCGAGGTCGTCGTGCCGTCGGTGCGGTGCAGGACCAGGCACGGCACGTCGCGCGGGTGCGCGGCGACCGCCTCGGACACCTCGCTCCAGCGGCCGTCGCGCACGCCGGCGCCGCGCACGAGGCGCACCGAGTACCCGACCGCGTCGAGCCGGACGACGTACGCCCGCGAGCGCAGCCACCCGGCACCGCCCAGGACCACGAGCAGCTCGACGACGAGCAAGACCACGATCAGGTCCGGCGCCCAGCCGAGGCTCAGCACCAGCGCGGTCACCGCGAAGATCGTCAGCGCGAGGACGAGGAAGGCCAGTCCGACCAGGCGCGCGGCGACCGCGGGCGCCAGCCGGTAGACGAGGGGGTCGTCAGGGGAGTCGCTCACGGGACCAGTGTGTCGTCCGCCGGATAGTGTCGGCGACGGCGGGCCCACTGTGGCCCTCCTCCCCCCGTCACGAGGCAGGAGCACCGTTGAGCACCACCCCCCTGGACACCGCCCTCCACGCCCTCGCCGCGGCCGCTCGCACGCCGCTGCGCGAGGGTTCCTCGGCCTCCAGCTGGCGCTGGTCGGTCCGCCAGCAGGTGGCGGCCGTGCGCGCCGAGCTGGTCCAGCAGTCCGGCTCCTCCGGCGGCGCCTGGATCGAGGCCCGCGGCGGTGACGCCTTCGCCGAGCGCAACGAGCTGCTGGCCCGTCTGGCGGACCTCGGCACCAGCGTGCTGGAGGACGACGACGTCGACGAGGTCCGCGCGGACGTGGGACGCGTGGTCGACGACGTCGCCCGTCACGTCCGGCGACCCTGATCCTCCCGGCGGCTGCACCGCTCGGGGACCACTCGATCGATCGGCAGAGGGGGCGGGATTCGAACCCGCGGTAGGTCTCCCTACGACCGCTTTCAAGGCGGTTCCGATCGGCCGCTCCGGCACCCCTCCGTGGCACGGCCGGAGCCGTTTCACGGGCCCGACTCTACTGCGAGCCAACGCCCCGGTGGCGGGGAGCCCGGTCGAGGGGCTAGCAGCGTGTCGCTGCCTAGGGACTCAGGACGAGCAGCACGTCGCCCTCCTGGACGACGTCGCCCGCGGCCACCTTCACGGCGGTGACGGTGCCCGGGGTGTCGGCGATGACGGGGATCTCCATCTTCATCGACTCCAGCAGCGCCACCTCGTCGCCGACCTCGACCCGGGTGCCGACCTCGACGTCGACACCGAGGACGCCTGCGACCATCTCGGAGACGATCTGGATCAGCTGCTCACGGGCCATGTTGGGCACGCTAGCCGTTACTGCTGGGTACCCCGCATCATCCGACCGGCGGGCCGCGGGAGCCAGCGCGCCCGTGGCGGATCACTGCAGGATGAGTGCAGATCAGTGGAGGGGCTGGGTACGGCGTGGCTCCGGCCGCACCGCGGTGGCCTCCTCGTCGACCCTGCTGCGCCGACCCCGGCTGCTGCGGGTGCTGCCCGACCCCGTCAGGAACACGTCGAGCCGGATCACCACGAACGCGATCGCGAGGCCCACCACGAGGCCGTAGACCGCCGACAGGATGCTCTCGGTGATCGCGATGGCGGGGTTGGACAGGCTGTTGGCCACGGCCGCGGTGGCGGCGACGCCGAAGGCGCAGACCCACCAGCCCTGCCGGCGGCGCGCGCGCATGTGGACGCCGTAGGCCAGCGCCGGGATGCCGAGGATGGTCTCGATCGGGCGGGGGAAGGCGCCGAGGGTCTCGCGGCTCCACCGCACCAGGTCGAGGGAGGAGTCGACCAGCGTCGGCGTGCCGTAGCGGCGCAACAGCTCGGCGTAGAGCACCGTCACCGCGACCAGGAGGCCTCCGACGACCACGATCACGACGCCGCGGCGGCCCAGCCCATGCAGCCCGGCGCCCAGGCGGTAGACCACGGCGAGGATCCCCGCCAGCGCGAGGCCGAAGGTGACGTACTCGAAGTCCTCGACCTTGATCGTCGGCTCGAAGCCGATCGTGGCCAGCGCGCCGAGGCCGGCGACCAGGACCGCCAGCAGGCACTCCCGGGCGGCCTGCGCGAAGGTCACGGCGGGCACCGTCACCATCACCGCGAGGACGGCCGTCACCACGCACGTCATCACCGCGGCACCGGTCGCGAGGTCCTCGCGTCCGGAGACCAGGACGACGATCCCCAGGATGGCCGCGAGCGTCCCGAAGACGACGGGTCGGCCCCCCGTGCGGCCTGCCAGGGCCCAGACGAAGGCGCTGGAGACCCCCACCGCACCGACGCCACCCAGCCACTCGGGGCCCGCGGGCACCATCGCGGCGATCATCGCGCCCAGGCCGAGGGCGACCAGGACGGCCCACCCCACGATCGGCCACCGGGACTCGCCGAACGACTCGAGGCGCTCGACCAGCCGCCGGCGCGTCGACGAGGCTGCCGGTGCGTCGCCGCGGGGGCCGGTCCTCGCGCCTGCCCTCCCCGGCGTTTCGTCCGGGGCGGCGCTCGGGTCGGGCTCCGAGGCAGGCCCCGAGACTGGCCCCGAGACTGGCCCCGAGACTGACTCCGCGGCAGGGGAGGTCGAGCCCGGCGCGCGGCGACGACTCTCGATCCTGGACATGGGAACCGAGGCTACAGACGCCGGTTGAGCAACGACGGGTTCGTACGGCGTGCCGCCGCGAGCGTGGCGCGGCTCACCTCGGCGCGCACGACCTCGGCGCCGTCGCCGGCCTCCGCGACGACGTCGCCGAGCGGGTCGACGAGCATCGAGTGGCCGCTGTAGCGGGGTGCCGGCTGACCGGCGGCGGCGACGTAGACGGTGTTCTCGATCGCCCGGGCGCGCAGCAGCGTGCGCCAGTGGTCGACCTTGCGGGGCCCGGCCACCCAGGCCGCGGGCACCACCAGCAGCTCGGCGCCGGCGTCCACGAGCAGGCGGGCCAGCTCGGGGAAGCGCAGGTCGTAGCAGGTCATCAGGCCGACCTTCCAGCCGCCGACCTGCACCAGGGTCGGGTGCACGTCGCCGGCGAGGAGACGGTCGGACTCCCGGTAGCCGAAGGAGTCGTAGAGGTGGATCTTGCGGTAGTCGGCCCGGGCGGCCCCCCGAGCCACCAGCGTGTTGAAGGGCCGGTCGTCGGTGGGCTCGGGCGTGGCCTCGAACATCCCGGCGACGATCGTCGTCGACCGGGCGGCGGCCACGGCTCCCACCTCGGTGGCGAACGGACCGTCCAGCGCCTCGGCGAACGGCCCCACGTCCGAGCCGGCCTCCCCGAAGTCGCGGGCGAACGCCTCGGGCAGCACCACCAGGTCGGCGCCGGACGGCACCAGGTCGGCCAGGCGCGCACGGTTCTCGGCCGGGTCGAGGCCGGAGGCCGCCTGCACCAGCGCGAGCGCGAGCACCTCGGCGGGCACGTCGGCGGGCACGTCGAGCGGGGGCTCGGCAGAGGGGTCGGGTCTCACGCCGCCCACCCTGCCACCATCGCCCTGCGGACTGCGAGGATGAGCACCATGACCGGCACGGGGGGCCTCCTGAGCTACGGGGCCGTCGTCCTCGCCGGGGGGCAGGGCGCGCGCCTGGGCGGCTTCGACAAGGCCTCCGCCGAGGTGGAGGGACGCACCATGCTCGAGCTCGCGCTCGACGCGGTCGTCGACGCCGCCGAGGTGGTCGTCGTCGGCGAGCAGGTGCCCACCGAGCGGCCGGTGACCTTCGTGCTGGAGAGCCCGCGCTACGGAGGCCCGGTGGCGGCGCTGCTGACCGGCTTCGACCTGCTGCTGCGCTCCACGCCGCTGGTGGTCGTCACGGCCGTCGACATGCCGCACCTGACCCACCGCACGGTCCGTCGGCTGTGCGAGGGCCTGGAGGCACCCGGCGGAGCAGGCGGACAGCACGGCGAGGCGGACGGCGCCGTGCTCGTCGGGCCCGACGGCCGTCGCCACCTGGCCCTGGTCCTGCGGCGCGAGCGGCTCTCCGCCGTACGACCCGACCTGGAGGGGCAGCACGGGATGTCGGTGCGCGACCTCCTCGCCGACCTGGACCTCGCCGAGGTCGCCTCGGTCGGTGACGAGCACCGCGACGTCGACACGTGGGCCGACCTGCGCGACGCACGCGCCGAACGGTCCACCCCCTGCGACGACGCGCCGTGAGTTCACCGGCTCGGGGTTGCGTCGCACCCGCGCGCTCGCCAGGCTGACCCCCGTGAATCTCCACGACTGGATCGACGAGCTCTGCGACGTCCTCGATCTCGAGACCGAGGTCGACGAGGGCCTCGTCGGCGACCTGGCCGAGCTGGCCACCGACAACGTCGACAACGCGGCCGGACCGATCACCGCCTACCTGCTCGGGTACGCCGCCGGCGCCGCCGGCGCCGGACCGGCCGTCGTCGAGGCGCTCGCTGCCCAGGCCCAGGAGCTCGCCGAACGGTGGGACAAGCCGGTGCTGGCTGACCCCGACGACACCGACGAGCCCGAGTCGGACATCGAGCTGGGCTTCGACGTCTCCGACGAGGCCGAGGACGAGGAGGAGGAGTGAGGGCGGTCCACGCAGGCGGTCCCGACGGCAAGGGCGGCCCCGAGATCCTCTCGGTCCGCGAGGTTCCCGACGTCGAGCCGGGCCGCGGCGAGATCGCGATCGACGTCGTCGCCACGGCGGTCAACCGCGCCGACACGCTCCAGCGCCAGGGGCTCTACCCGCCTCCTCCCGGCGCCAGCGAGGTCATCGGCCTCGAGTGCAGCGGCCGGGTCGCAGCCCTCGGCCCGGACGTCGCCCCCGGCGAGCCGTGGTCGGTCGGCGACGAGGTCTGCGCCCTGCTCGCCGGAGGCGGCTACGCCTCGCGGGTCGTCGTGCCCGTCGGGCAGGTCATGCCCGTGCCTGACGGCATCGACCTGGTGAGCGCGGCGGCGCTGCCCGAGGTGGCGTGCACGGTGTGGTCCAACGTGTTCATGGTGGCCGGCCTGCAACCGGACGAGACGTTCCTGGTGCACGGCGGAGCCGGCGGCATCGGGACCTTCGCCATCCAGCTCGCCTCCGCGCTCGGCTCCCGCGTCCTCACCACCGGTGGTACGGCGGCCAAGCGCGCGTTCTGCGCCGAGCTGGGCGCCGCGGTGACCATCGACTACCACGAGGAGGACTTCGTGGAGGTCGCGAGGTCCGAGGCCTCGGGTGGGGTCGACGTCATCCTGGACAACATGGGCGCCTCCTACCTGGGGCGCAACGTCTCCGCCCTCGCGACCGAGGGTCGGTTGGTGATCATCGGCATGCAGGGAGGCATCAAGGGCGAGCTCAACATCGCGGCCCTGCTCAACAAGCGCGCGGCGGTGATCGCGACCTCGTTGCGGGGGCGCCCGGCTGCCGGCAAGGCGGCGATCTGCGCCGGTGTCGTGGAGCACGTGTGGCCGCTCGTCGCCGACGGCTCCGTGCGCCCGATCATCGACCGCAGCCTGCCCCTGGAGGACGTCGCCGAGGCGCACCGCACGATGGACGCGGGCTCGCACACCGGGAAGATCCTGCTCACCCTCTGACGGGTGTGGGGCGCTCCGCGCCGCCGGATACGGTGGGGTCATGAGCGAGGAACAGGCCCCCGTGGGCACCGAGTCCGCCCCCGACGCCGCGCCGCAGACCCCTGAGGGCGACGAGCAGAAGATCATGATCATCGGCCCCGACGGCCAGCCGATCGGCACGGTCTCCGCCTCCGCCCTCGCGGCGCAGGGCGCTGCGGTCGACGGCGACGGGAGCGAGGACGACGACGAGCGGGGTCTGACCGACCTCGTCGAGCAGCCCGCCAAGGTGATGCGGATCGGCTCGATGATCCGCCAGCTGCTCGAGGAGGTGAAGGCGGCACCCCTCGACGAGGCGAGCCGCCTGCGCCTCAAGGAGATACACAGCTCCTCGATCAAGGAGCTCGAGCAGGGCCTGGCCCCCGAGCTGGTCGAGGAGCTCCAGCGACTCTCCCTGCCCTTCGCCGACGACGCGACCCCGTCCGAGGGTGAGCTGCGGATCGCCCAGGCGCAGCTGGTCGGGTGGCTAGAAGGCCTCTTCCACGGGATCCAGACCGCCATCTACGCCCAGCAGATGGCGGCGCGTGCCCAGTTCGAGCAGATCCGCAAGGCGCTGCCGCAGGGTGCCGGGATGCCGCCCGGGATGGGCGGTCCCGGTGCTCCCGGTGCTCCCGCCGGGCCCGGGACGACGCCGGGGGGCGACGACGAGCACCCCGGCAGCGGCGGGATGTACCTCTGACCTGTCCGCGGGGTCAGGAACGGCGGGTGCGGCCCAGCCGCAGGACGACGATCCAGCCGAGCAGGCCGACGATCACCAGCGCCAGGCCCGGGGCCGCCGCGCGGTCGAAGGACTGCGGGGCGGCGACCTCGGAGCAGGTGCCCTCGGCGCCGGCCACGTCGGAGATCGCCTCCTCGGTGGCCGGGCACGTGTAGCTCACCTCCGGGAACTCGACCTGCGGCTCTCCGGGGGAGGTGTCGATCGGCGAACGCGGCTCGCCGAACTCCGCCTCCGCCTCGGCCAAGCGGGCATCGGTGGCCTTCAGCACGCTGCGGCAGCCGCTGGCCAGCAGCCGGTCGCCCTGCCGGGTGAGCTTCCACAGGTAGAGGTCGGAGCCCTTGGCGTCCGGACGGGTCGAGCACTCGCCGTACGACGAGGTCGTCTGCACCCGGACCCGCACCGAGGTGATGTCGCTCTCGCCGAAGACCTGCTGCACCTGGACGGTGTAGGTGTAGCGCGTGGGGCGGCCCACCGGGCCGGGGTCGCGCTCGACCCGCTCGATCCTGGCCGAGAAGACGTCGTCGGGCTCGGCCGCCCCGCCCGGGGGCCGGGCGGTGGCCTGCGCCGGCGCGACCAGGACGACACCGAGCAGCGCGATCGCCCAGGCCAGCACGCCCGCGAGCAGTGCTCGGGGCAGGCGGCGGTGTCGAGGGCGGGACGTCACGGGGTTCATTGCACCAGATCGTCGGTGAGACCCACCAGTCGAGCCATCACCCGTGCCACACCGTCGTCGTCGTTGGTCTCAGCCGTGTGGTGGGCCGCTGCGCGCACGTCGTCGTGCGCGTTGGCCACGGCGTACGACGTCCCAGCCCACCCCAGCATCGCCAGGTCGTTGGGCATGTCCCCGAACGCGACGACGTCGACGGCGGACACGTCCAGATCGGCGCAGAGCCGGGCCAGCGCGGCCGCCTTGGTGACACCGGGGGCGCTGATCTCGAGGAGCCCGGGCATCGACCAGGTGGGCACCGCCCGGTCACCCACCGCCCGCGCCACGTCGTCGAGCACCCGGTCGTCGACGCCGTCGTGGCGCACGAGCACCTTGACGGCGACGTCGTCCCACACCTCGCTCAGGGCTCCGACCGGCGAGCCGGGTGGCACCCGGTGGGGGTCGTGGAAGTCGGCCTCGAGACGCAGACCGTCCAGACACTCGATCGCGAACCGCGGCTGCGGCACGACCTCGCGCAGCAGCTCGACCATGGCCAGGCCCGGCTCCGGCGCCAGGCCGTCCACCCGCCGTACGGCGCGCTGGGCGACGTCGTAGAGCACCGCGCCGTTGGAGACGATCGCGAGCCCGTGGGCGCCCACGACCTCCCACAGGTCCACCATCCACCGCACCGGTCGGCCGGTGACGAATACCACCGGCACGCCGGCATCCTCCACGGCGGCGAGCACCCGGCGCGAGGCGTCGGACAGGGTGCCGTCGGAGCGGAGCAGGGTGCCGTCGAGGTCGGTCGCGATCAGGGCGGGGCGGGTCATGTCGGGGTGAGTCATGTCGGAGTGCCGGGGTCGAGGTCGGCCGGATGAGAAGCGGTGCTTCCTGGGTGTTTCCTGACGTTCCTGGGTGTTGCAACGCTAAGGAACGTCAGGAATCCCCGGTGCACCGGGGATTCCTGCCGCCGCAACGGCCCCGGCCCCGACCTCACGCAGCCCCCAGCGGGCGGCCCATGACCAGCTCGCCGTCGTCGTTGCTCCCGCGCAGCTCGGTGAAGCCGGCCGTGGCGAGCACCCGCACGCCGGCTCGGTTGCTCGGCGCCACCGAGGCCCGGACGCGGACGCCGAGCGCATCGGTCGCAGCGAGCAGGCAGGCCAGCGCCTCGGTGGCCAGGCCGCGGCCGCGCGCCTGCTCGACGAGGCCGTAGCCGACCTCGACCTCACCCTCGATCGGTGGGCCGAAGCACCCGATCGAGCCGACGGCCAGCTGCTCCCACACGATGTGCCGCGGACCCCACGGGTCTGCGGGCGCCCCGGGACGCACGAGGCTGGCCGCGTCGATGTCGTCGCGACGGGGGTAGCCGGGGTGCCACCGGCTCTGCCGGCGGCCGGCGAGCATGTCGGCGGCGTCCTCGGGCGAGACCAGGATCAGTCGCAGCCGCGAGGAGGCCAGGTCCCGCGGCAGCGCGAGGGCCTCGCTCACGCCCCGAACCAGCGCTCGAGCTCCACCGCCGCGCCGTCGAGGTCGACCGGGTCGGTCACCGCGTCGGCGGCGTCGATGACCGGCTGCACCGCCTGTCCCATCGCCACTCCCCGGCCGGCCCACCGCAGCATCTCGATGTCGTTGCGCCCGTCGCCGATGGCGAGCACGTCGGCGGCGGTGAGGCCGAGCTCGGCGCAGACGTGCTCGAGCCCGGAGGCCTTGGAGACGCCCACCGGGGTCAGGTCGAGCCACGCGGTCCAGCCCACGACGTAGTCGGTGCCGTGCAGCCCGAGCCGAGCGCCCAGGTCGACGAAGTCGTCCGCGGTCGCGTCGGGGTCGCGGACGATCACCCGGCTGACCGGTCGCGAGACGAGATCCTCGACCTCGGTCACCGTCATCTCGCCGTGCAGCTCACCCTCCGGGAAGGGCGTGCTGACGCGGTAGCCGTTGCCACGGTCCTCGATCGCGACGCGCGCGGTCGGCTGCTCCTCGAGGATCGCGCGGACGGCGGGACCGGCGTCGAACGTCTCCTCGTGCACGACGTCCACCTCGCCGCCCGGCAGGTAGCGGAAGACCACCGCGCCGTTGCTGGCCACGACCCACAGCGGCTCGTCCTCGTGGCCCTGCATGGCCAGCAGGTCGGCGATCCGGGTCATCCCGTGCGGGGAGCGCCCCGACGAGAGCACGATGTGCGCTCCCGCGCCGTGGGCCCGCCAGATGGCGTCGTGCACCCGCGGGGCGATCTGCTCGTACGTCGTGCCGGCACCCTCCACCCACTTGAGCAGGGTCCCGTCGATGTCGAGCGCGATCAGCCGCGGGCGCCAGCCGTCGGTGCCGGGAGCGCCACCGGAGCCAGCCGCGTCGCTCACGTGGCGGCCACCGGCGTCAGGAGCTCGCGCCCGCCGAGGTGGGGCCGCAGTGCCTCGGGCACCCGGACCGAGCCGTCGGCCTGCTGGTGGGTCTCCAGGATCGCCACGATCGCCCGGGGGATGGCGCACAACGTGCCGTTGAGCGTCGAGATCGCCTGGACCTTGTCGTCGAAGCGGGCCCGGGTGTCGAGGCGGCGGGTCTGGAACTCGGTGCAGTTGGACGTCGAGGTCAGCTCGCGGTACTTGCCCTGGGTCGGGATCCACGCCTCGCAGTCGAACTTCCGCTGGGCCGAGAGCCCCAGGTCGCCGGCCGCGGTGTCGATCACCTGGTAGGCCAGCTCGAGCTTGTCCAGGAAGGCCTTCTCGATCCCGAGCAGTCGCTGGTGCTCGGCGTAGGAGTCCTCGGTGGTGGTGTAGACGAACATCTCGACCTTGTCGAACCAGTGCACCCGGATGATGCCGCGGGTGTCCTTGCCGTGCGAGCCGGCCTCCTTGCGGAAGCAGGGGCTGAAGGCGGCGTAGCGCAGCGGCAGCGACGCGCCGTCGAGAATCTCGCCGCCGTGGTAGGCGGCCATCGGCACCTCCGAGGTGCCGACGAGGTACATGTCCTGACCCTCGATCCGGTAGACGTCGTCGGCGGCCTGGCCGAGGAACCCGGTGGCCTCCATCGCCTCGGGCTTGACCATCGACGGCGCGATGACCTGGGTGAAGCCGTGCTCGCGGGCCGTCTCGTTGGCCAGGTTGACCAGCGCGAACTCGAGCTCGGCGCCGACGCCGGTGAGGAAGTAGAAGCGCGAGCCCGACACCTTGGCGCCACGGTCCAGGTCGATGGCGCCCAGGATCTTGCCCAGCTCGACGTGGTCGCGCGGCTCGAAGCCCTCGGCGGCGAAGTCGCGCGGCGTGCCGACCGTCTCGAGGACCACGAAGTCGTCCTCCCCGCCCGCCGGCACCTCGTCGGCGGCCAGGTTCGGGATCGAGAAAAGCGCCTCGTGCCACTCCGCCTCGGCGGCGGCCTGGGCGGCCTCGGCCTCCTTGACCTCCGCGGCCAGGGTCTTGGTCTGGGCCAGCAGCGCCTGCTTCTCCTCACCCTGGGCCCGCGGGATGAGCTTGCCGAGCTGCTTCTGCTCGGCGCGCTTGGCCTCGAAGGCACCGATCGCGGCGCGGCGCGCGGTGTCGGCGGACAGGGCTCGGTCCACGACGTCGGCGGAGAGGGCGCGCTTGGCCTGGGCGGCTCGCACGCGGTCGGGGTCGTCTCGCAGCACTCGTGGGTCGATCACGGTGCGAGGCTATCGGGCGGCCCCCGCCCGGCTCACCTGAGTTCCGGCGGGGCGGGTTCGCCATACTGTCTGGCGACTCCCTGCCGTGCGGGCGCGCCCGCGCCCCTCCTCCACCCGACCGATCGGAGCCAGCCGGTGCTCGACCGCTCCCGCGCGACCCAGCTCGGCGTGGCCGCCGTGCTGCTCGCAGCACTGGGGGTGCTCGCGATCGCCGTCTCGCAGGACTGGCAGTGGCTGGTCGACCTCGACCGGCGCGCCCGGTCGGCCGTCGACTGGGGGGTCGACGACGCGGGACTGCAGCGAGTCCTGCTGAGCGTCGAGGACCTCGCCGGCACGCTCGCGATGACGGCGTACACGCTGGTGCTGGCGGTCGCGATGTTCCTCAAGGGCCACCGCCGGGCGTCGTACTTCACCGTCGGCGTGATGCTCTCCACGGCGTTGGCGACCACCGGGCTCAAGACCCTGGTGGGGCGCGCGCGCCCGGAGTGGCAGCAGCTCGACGAGTTCCTCGAGAACGGCGCCTACCCGTCGGGCCACGCCTCGTCGATCGCGGCGTTCACCGGGATCGTGCTGGTGCTGGTCACCATGCTCGTACGACGCCAGGGCATCCGCCGACTGCTCGGGAGCGCGATGGTTCTCGTCGCGGTCGCGGTCGCCGCCGACCGGGTCCTGCTGGGTCGCCACTACCCGTCCGACGTCGTCGGGGGCGCCCTGCTCGGGGCGTCGTTCGTCCTCGTGGGCCTGGCGCTCTACAGCCCCTACCCGCGCAGCCACGCCCTCAAGATCGAGCCGCTGCCCGAGGCGGTCCCGTCGTCGAAGCGTCTCGCGGTGGTCCTCAACCCGATCAAGGTCGAGGACGTCGAGGCGTTCCGCTCGACCGTTGCCGCCATGGCGCTCGAGGCGGGCTGGCGCGAGCCGACCTGGCACCTGACCACCCCCGAGGACTCCGGCACCGGACAGGCCGAGCTGGCCTCCGTGGAGGGAGCCGACCTGGTGATCGTGTGCGGGGGCGACGGCACCGTGCGCGAGGTCTGCGCCGAGCTCGCCGGCACCGGCATCCCGGTGGGGATCATCCCCGCCGGGACCGGCAACCTGCTCGCCCGCAACCTGGGCATCCCGCTCTACATCCGGGCCGCGATCGACATCGCGCTGACCGGCCAGGACCGTGCGATCGACATGGTCAAGGTGACCGGCGACGCCGCGGGGGACCGCGACGCCGACCCCGTCGGCGAGAGCCGGTCCGAGGAGCGGGGCGGCTCCCCGGGCGGTGCCGGGTCCGAGGATGAGCCGCCCGCACCGGGGATCGACAGCCACTTCATGGTGATGGCCGGGATGGGCTTCGACGCCGCGATCATGGAGGGCGTCAACGAGGACATCAAGCGCAAGGTCGGCTGGCTGGCCTACGTCATCTCCGCCCTCAAGTCCCTGATGTTCCCCGTCACGAAGGTCGAGCTCTCCGTCGACGGGGGCGAGTGGACCAAGCACCGCGCCCGGATGGTGATGGTCGGCAACGTCGGCTACCTCCAGGCGGGCATGCCGCTGCTGCCCGATGCCACCATCGACGACGGCCTGCTGGACGTGGTGCTGCTCAACCCGCGTCGCTTCCTGTCCTGGATCCCCCTGGCCGTGCGGGTGCTGGCCAAGCGCTCGCGCACCGACGACACGATCAACCGGATGACGGGACGCACCGTCTCCATCCGGGCCGGCGTCGACACGCCCCGCCAGCTCGACGGTGACTCGATCGGGCCGGGCCGCGAGCTGCACATGGAGTGCATCCACGGCCGCCTGCTGGTGCGCGTGCCGCGCTGACCCGATCGGGCGGCGTCGATTCCGTCCCGCCCTTCGTGCAACCGACCCTCGCGTCCACGCGTCTCCTGATCGAGAGCACTTCCAAGGAGAGGACCCACCATGACGAGCACGACGCCCCTGATCGCCCGCCGCCTGTCGAGCCTCGCGGCGGCCACGCTGACCACCGCCGCTCTGGCGCTCGCCCCGCTCCAGGCCCCCGGGGCGGAGGCGGCGGGGTCCGGGTCGGTCAGCCCCAGGATCCCGAGCGGCTTCGCCCTCGACGAGGGTCTGGTCGACTACGGCACCGACGGCAACCGGAAGGGACCCTCGAAGCGGATCCGCGGGCTCGAGCTGACCCCGTGCTTCGAGACGACCTGGAAGCCACCCAAGTGGCGCCAGCGGATGGCCGTACGCAACAACGGCCCCGAGACCCAACAGGTCCGCGAGCTGCTGACCTTCGGCACGGCGAAACGGGCCGCGAAGGTCGTCGCCAGGATCCGCGCCGGGCTGGAGACCTGCCCCGACGACACCGTCGACCCGTTCGGCAACCCCTCGCGGGTCAAGGTGTACGACGTCACCACGGGCTACGACGACGTGCTGTGGAGCGTGACCGCGAAGCGCGCCCGTCAGACCGGCCGGCTCGGTGGGTACTTCGCCCAGGTGATGCGGGTCGGCAAGGCCGTGGTCCTCAACTACGACTACGGCGAGTACGGCGGCACCTCGCGCGGCGCTGCGCGGGTCCTCAACACCGACAGCCAGGAGCTCGCTCCCTCGCTGTGCCGGTGGACCGTGGCCGGCTGCTGACCTCGGCGCGAGGCGCGACCGGGGGGTGCTTGACTGGCCGCATGAGCCGTCCCGCACCCCTCGAGACCTGGCACCGCATCGCCGAGACCCACGACGCCGCCGGTCTCGACGCCCTGCTCGCCGACGACGTCGTCTTCCGCTCCCCCGCGGTGCACACGCCGCAGGAGGGCAGGGCGATCACGACGGCCTACCTGACCGCGGCGATCCACGTGCTCGGACCGTCCCTGCGCTACCGGGACGAGTGGATCTCGCAGGGCGAGGGCGGCGCCGGCAGCGCCATCCTCGAGTTCGAGGCCACGCTCGGCGACAAGTCGGTGCACGGCGTGGACATGATGCGCTGGGGGCCCGACGGCAGGCTGACGTCGTTCACCGTGATGGTGCGCCCGCTCAAGGGGCTCGAGGCGTTGATGGGGGCGATGGCGGCCGAGCTGCAGCGCCTGCAGGACGAGGCCGGGCCCGCCTCGTGAGGTAGCCGGGGCCGCTCGGTCAGACGGACGCCCACCACCCGACCGGTTCACGGCAGGTGCTTGCCCGGCTCCTGCTCGCCCGCGTGCGGTGCGCCGACGGGGGCACCGGAGAGGACGGCAGCGTCGGTCCCGGAGTCGGGCGTCGCCTCGGCATCGCTCGCCGCGGGGCCGGCCTCCCCGGCCGTCTCGGCGCGAGGAGGGCCGCCGTGCACGACGAAGTCCCGCTGCCGGATGAGGATCAGGGTGAGCACGCCGGTGACGAAGGCGAGCACCATCGCGATCAGGATGATGTGGTTGAGGGAGTCGACGAACGCACTGGTGGCCACCTCGGAGATCCGGTCCCGGGCCGACGCCGGGGCGGCCTCGACGACACGTCGGACCTGGCCGCCGGTGATGGCGGCCGCGATCTGATCGGCGTTGCCCGCCGCGGGGGTGCCGGCCAGACCGTCGGTGACCTCGCGTCCGACCTGGTTGGCGAAGAGGGAGCCCAAGGTCGCGATGCCCGTGGCGATGCCGACCTGGCGGAAGGTCGAGTTGGCCCCGGACGCCATGCCGGCCTTCTGGGGGGCCACCACGCCGACGGCGGTGGAGGCCAGCGGCGGGTTGATCAGGCCGATCGCGACGCCGCAGACGAGCAGACCGGGGATCAGGTGGTGCCACGAGTCGGGGTCGGCGGAGGTCGGGATCCCGTGGAGCAGGTAGAGGCCGACGCCGAGGACGAGGAAGCCGGGGCCGATGAGCAGCTTGGTCGGGACCTTCTCGGTCAGCCGCCCGGCGAGGGCGGCGAAGACGAACGCCATCGCCGAGAGCAGCACCAGGCGGAAGCCGGACTGGACGGCCGAGAAGCCCAGCACGCCCTGGATGTAGAGCACCAGGTAGGCGAGCAGCGAGAAGATCGAGGCAGACACGCCGAAGGCGGCGATCAGGCCTCCGTTGAAGGTCGGCTTGCGGAGCAGGCTCAGGTCGAACATGGGGTGCTTGGCGCCCCACTGGACGAGCAGGAAGACGGCGAACAGGAACCCGGCCCCGCCGAGGCAGGCCAGCACCACGTCGTCTCCCCAACCCTCCTCGCCAGAGCGGATCAGGCCGTAGACGAGCAGGCCCAGGGCTCCGCTGAAGCTCAGGAAGCCGGCCCAGTCGGGAGCGCCGGCCGAGGGGTCGTGCGACTCCTTGACCCGCAGCAGCGCGATGGCGAGGGCGACCAGGCAGATGGGGATGTTGACGAAGAAGATCCAGCGCCAGCTCAGCCCGCTGGTGAGGACGCCGCCGAGGACCGGTCCCACCGCCACGGCGACCCCGGTCGTGGCACCGAAGGCACCGAAGGCGACGCCACGGTCCCGACCGCTGAACGCGGAGGCGAGCAGCGCCAGCGCGGTGGCGAACATCGCGGCCCCGCCGATGCCCTGGAAGGCGCGGGCGATCGAGAGGAAGAACACGTCCTGCGCCAGCCCGCACGCCACCGAGCCGGCGGTGAAGAGCAGGAGGCCGACCACGAAGACCAGCCGGCGACCGTAGAGGTCGGCCAGCGAGCCCGCCGTGAGCAGGAGCGCGGCCAGGCTCAGCGCGTAGGCGTCGATGACCCACTGCAGGTCCGAGAGCGAGGCAGCGAGGTCGGTCTGGATGTCGGGCAGCGCGACGTTCACGATCGTGATGTCCAGCAGGAGCATGAACACACCCGTGCAGACGGCGGCGAGGGTCCACCACTTCGGGTCGCGAGCCTGCGGCTCGGTGGTGGCTTCGGTCTGGGTGGTCACGTGGGATCTCCTGGCTGACGACGTGCAATCGTCACGTGGTTAATGATTATGTGCGGTACGGTACGCCGCATCGGGGATCCGTCAAACCCCCCGGAGGTGAACCTTCGGCCAGCCCCCGAGCGCTAGGAGGTACGTCGTGAGCACGCCGCCGCCGCAGCCCGCCCTGCACCCGGCCCTGGCCGACCGTCCCGGACACCTCCTGTGGCGCGCCCGTGCGCGGGTCGCCGCGGCGACCGAGGAGGAGCAGCGGGCCGGGGTCGACCTCCACGCCGTGTCGGTGCTGCGCGACCTGGTCGGCTCGCCCGGCGGGGCGCCGCGCTCCCAGCAGGAGCTGGCCGACACGGTCGGGATCAGCCGCACGACGATGGTGCGCGTCGCCGCCGCCCTGGTGGCCGAGGGGCTCGTGCAGCGGGTGCGCAACCCGCTGGACCGGCGCTCCTACGCCCTGACCCCCACGGACGCCGGGGCGCGCGCCGTACGGCTGTGGCAGGAACGGACCGAAGCCGTGCAGCAGCGACTGATCCGTGGCTTCACCGACGAGGAGCGCGCGGTGCTCGCCGGCCTGCTGCTCCGGGTCGCCGGCGCCGAGGTCGGCGAGGAGACCGCCGAGGCCGTGCGGGACGACATCGGCTTCCTGGTCGGACGGGCCCACACCCGGATGCACCGCAGGTTCCTCGAGGACCTCGCCCCGTTGAACCTCGAGCCGCGGCTGTTCGGCACGCTCAACCTCCTCGCCCGGTCCGGGTCGCTGACCCAGTCCGAGGTGGCGCGGCACCTGGGCATCAGCGGCGCGAGCGTGGTCCAGATCGCCGACGACCTCGAGGCCCGCGGTTTCGTCGACCGTCGCCGCGACCCGACGGACCGCCGTACCCAGCGGCTGGACCTGCGCCCCGGAGCGACCGAGACGCTCGCCGCCGCCCAGCGGGTCGAGGCCACCACCCTGGCCGCCCAGATGGACGACCTCTCAGCCGACGAGGTCGCGACGCTCGTCGCGCTGCTGCAGCGCTTCGTCACCTCCCCGGAGCCGTGAGGCGGGACGCACGTCAGGGCCGGGCGTGGCTGATCGCCTCGTCCTCCTCGGGCGACAGCTGCGTGTCGCAGGTCCAGCCGGTGACGTTCTTGGCGTAGGTGCGAGCCTCGCTGCGACCGTGGATCGAGCTGAGCAGCACGCCGTCGCCCGCGTCGTCGAGCAGCGCGAGGGTCCACGACAGGTGACCGCCCATGTCGCCGAACGCGTCGTAGCGCACCACGGCGAGGTGGCGCAGGCCCGCCACCGCCTCGGCCCGCAGCGCGGCGACCTCCTGCCGCAGCCCGAGCACGTCGGTCGGCAGGTCCGACCCGTCGACGCGCGGCGTCGTACGGCGCAGGGCCAGGACCCCGGTGACCAGGGCCGCGACGGCGACCAGGAGGGCTGCGGCGGCCAGGACCTCGGACATGGCGTCACCGTAATCGCGCCGGGAGATCCCGCCTCGGCGCAGCGCCGTGCGGCCGGGAAGAATGCCGCTCATGGACCTCGCGGCGCTGGTGCTCACCTTCGGAGCGATCTTCGTCGTCGAGCTGCCGGACAAGACGTTCCTGGCCACCCTCGTGCTGGCCACGAAGTACCGTCCGCTCCTGGTCTGGCTCGGCGTCGGCCTCGCCTTCACGGTGCAGACCGGTGTCGCGGTGGGCCTGGGCCAGGCCGCCACCCTGCTCCCCCAGGACGTCGTGCGCGGTGCGGCCGCCGTGCTGTTCGTCGCGGGCGCGGTCCTCCTGCTGCGCGAGGGACGCCGGCACGCACGGGACTCGGCGGAGGACGAGGGGGAGCAGTACGCCGCCACGGCAACGCCGGCGGACGGCTGGCGGGCCGTCCTGGCGTCGTTCCTCGTGCTCTTCGCGGCCGAGTGGGGCGACCTCTCGCAGCTGCTCACCCTCTCGCTGGTGGCCCGCTACGAGGCGCCGTTCAGCGTCTTCGTCGGCGCCCTGGCGGCCCTGCTCACCGTCAGCGCCCTGGCCGTGATCGTGGGTCGGAGCCTGCTCCGGGTCGTCGCGCTGCACGTCCTGCACTACGTCGGGGCCGGCGTGTGCGTGCTGCTCGCCACGCTGACCGTGGTCGAGCTGGTGCGCTGACCTCGCTGTCGAGGTCGGTCGAGGTGTGCGGCGCCCCAGAGGCCCACGTCTCGGGTCGTTTCGGCTGATCCGGCCGCCAGTCGGGATAGTCCCTGACGAAATGGCCCCTCCCGGGGCCGTGAAGGGGCCACTTCGTCGGTTCTGGTGAGGGCCGCGCCACTAGGGTTCACCCATGACCGACGCCGCCCGTCCCTCCCCCGCCAGCGCCCCCAGCGGCCCGCCCAGCGGCGCCGACAGCGAGGTCGGCCGGCTTCGCACCGTGATGCTGCACCGCCCCGGTCACGAGCTCTCCCGCCTGACACCGCGCAACAACGACCGGCTGCTCTTCGACGGGATCCCCTGGGTGGCGCGGGCACAGGAGGAGCACGACGCGTTCGCCGAGGCGCTGCGCGAGCGCGACGTCGAGGTGCTCTACCTGATGGACCTGCTCACCCAGACGCTCGAGCTCGAGGAGGCGCGCACCGCCGCGATCGAGACGGCGCTCTCTGACCTCGAGCTCGGCGACACGATGCGCCACTACCTCGACGGGCTCCTGGGCGAGTCCAGCCCGGCCGAGCTCGCCACCCTGCTGACGGCCGGGATCCGCAACGACGAGGTGCGCGGCGGGTTCGGCCTGGTGACCTCGCTGCTCGACCACGACGCGTTCCTCATCGACCCGCTGCCCAACCTGCTCTTCACCCGCGACTCCTCGGTGTGGGTGCGCGACCGGGTGGCGATCACGTCGCTGGCGATGCCCGCGCGCAAGCGCGAGACCCAGCTGACCGAGCTGATCTACACCCACCACCCGCGCTTCGCCGGCAGCCCGAGGATCCACGGGCACCACTACGAGCACGTCGAGGGCGGCGACGTGCTGCTGCTCGCGCCGGGCGTCATCGCCGTCGGCGTCGGCGAGCGGACGACGGCCGCCGGGGTCGAGCGGCTGGCGCGACAGGTCTTCACCGACGACCTCGCGCACACCGTGCTCGCCGTGCCCATCGCGCAGGAGCGCGCCACCATGCACCTCGACACGATCTGCACCATGGTCGACGTCGACAAGATGGTCGTCTACGAGAACGTCGCCGACTCCCTGGTCGCCCACGCCGTCACCCGTGACGGACAGGAGGACGACGGCACCCTGCACCTCGGGGTCGCCGCGCCCGAGCCGTTCCTGGTGGCGGCCGCCAAGGCGATGGGCATCGACACGCTGCACCGCATCGAGACCGGGCTCGACCCCGTCACCGCCGAGCGGGAGCAGTGGGACGACGGCAACAACACCCTCGCGCTGGCGCCCCGGGTCGCGGTGGCCTACGAGCGCAACGATGCCACCAACGCCCGCCTCGAGGCCGCCGGCATCGAGGTCGTCGAGATCGCCGGGTCCGAGCTGGGCTCCGGACGAGGCGGCCCGCGCTGCATGAGCTGCCCGATCGTGCGCGACCCCCTGGCCTGAGGACCCGTCGGCGGCTGGTCGCGGGGCCGTCGGTGGCCCCCGTGCTGCTCACCACCCGTCGGGCGCTGGACACTCCCCCACCGGTCCGCGAGGATCACGGGGTCTGCTGCATCGGCGCTCCCGACGAAAGGCCTCACATGGCAACGTTCTTCGACTCCTTCACCCCTCACGAGGTCGCGCGGATCAGCGCGCACGGCCGCCGCGTGAAGCTGCCCGAGGGCTGGTCGCCGATCTGGGAGAAGACCCCGGCCGACAAGGCCTACATCATCCTCGACGGCACGGTCTCCGTGCGTCGTGACGGCACGGAGATCGCCACCCTCGGCGCCGGCGACATCGTGGGGGAGGCCGCCATCGTGGGTCACTCGCTGCGCACCGCGTCGGTGGTCGCGACCAGTCCGCTGCAGGCGATCCACTTCACCGACACCGACATCCGCGAACTCATCGAGGAGATGCCGGCGTTCGCCGAGAAGCTCGCCGCCGTCGCTCAGTCGCGGGTGAAGACCGACTGACCGGCCACCAGGGGCAGGACGGACCCGACCCCGACCCGACCGACCGCGACCCGACCCACCGCGACCCGACCGACCCCGACCCGACCGGCCCCGACCTCACCGGCGCCTTCGAGGTCGCCGAGACCTTCCTGCTCGGCGCCGAGCCCAGCCTGACGCGGGTCCAGGTCAGCGAGCAGACCGGCATCCCCCTGGAGACCGCCACCCGGCTGTGGCACCTGATGGGGTTCGCGCACACCTCCGACGACGAGGTGGCCTTCACGCCCGCCGACGTCGAGGCGCTGCGGCTCGCCCAGGACCTCGTCGAGCTCGGCATCCTCTCCCCCGATCGTCAGGCAGCACTCGTGCGCACCTGGGGGCGCAGCTTCGCCCGGCTCGCCGAGTGGCAGACCAGCCTGCTGACCTCGGTGGCGCTGGAGAGCGGCGCCGATCCCGGCGAGACCCTGGCCGAGCTCACCGGCCAGGTGCTGCCGCGGGTCGAGGAGCTGCAAAGCTACGTGTGGCGTCGTCACCTGGTCAGCGCGGGTGGCCGGATGCTCGCGGTCGCCGACCCGGCCGCGCCGTCCCTGCCCGCGGCGGTCGTCTTCGTCGACATCGTCGGCTACACCTCGCGCAGCAAGTCGCTCACCGACGCCGAGCTGGTGGCGTGGATCGAGGACTTCGAGAGCACGACCACCGACCTGGTCAACGGCGTCGGTGGCCGGATCATCAAGAACATCGGCGACGAGGTCCTCTTCGTCCTCGACGACCCGGCGGCCGCCACCGAGATCGCGCTCGAGATGACGCGGCGTGGCAGCGACGAGGACGACCCCTACCCGGAGGTCCGCGCCGGCGTCGCCTACGGCGAGGTCGTCCTGCGGCTGGGAGACGTGTTCGGCCCGACGGTCAACATCGCAGCCCGGCTGACCTCCCTGGCCCGGCCCGGCTCGGTGCTGCTCGACCACGGCGCCCACGAGGCGCTCACCGACGCCACCGCTGACCAGACCCGCGAGTCGCCGTACAGCTTCCGTCGGCTGCGCCGCTCGGTGAAGGGCTACTCACGCCTGGAGGTGTGGGTCGTCCGGCGGCGTTCCTGACCCTCCGGAACGGCTCGCGAGCCCGCGTAGTACCCGATCGACTGTTGTTCATGCATCGAGCAGGTGGTCTAATCGATGAGCGGTCGCTGTCCGGCGGGCGCGCCCTTCCTCCCCAAGGGACCTCTCCATGCTTGTCATGCCTCGGAATGCTCACGCTCTCCTCTTCCGGCTCGTCGTGGCCGCCGCGATCGCCCTCGCCGGCCTCGCAGCCGTCCCGGCCCCCGCGGCGCAGGCCGCGGTCACCTCGGGCCCCACCGCGGTCGCGGTCGGACCCGACGGCACGACGTACGTCGGCACCGCGGCGGGTGGGTCGTTGACCCGCATCGACGGCACCGGCGCGCTGCTCGCGCCGCTGACCCTGCCCCGCTCCGGCCCCGTCGACGGGCTCTACGTGATGCCCTCTGGCCCGGAGAAGGGCACCATCTGGGTCTCCTACGGCTTCGCCGCCTCCCAGCTCAGCCCGTCCGGCGACGAGCTCGTCCACTTCACCACCGGCGGCTCCGACCCGTCGTCGTGCGCCTCCAGCGAGACCGACGACCCGAGCCTGTACGGCGGCATCCTGGCCACCGAGACGAGCGTGTTCCTCGCCCACCGGTGTCGCCCCGGCCTGAGCCTCTACTCCCGCACCGACTACCAGCAGCGCTCCGCCGCGACCCCGTCGCCGTGCGAGGGTGACTGCCGCTACGGCGGCATCGCCGCCAGCACGTTCTCCGGCCAGGGCCTGTCCACGGGGTTCCTCGTCGCGACCGTCCCGGGGTCAGCGAAGGTGGAGATCTACTCGCAGTTCTCCAACCGCACCAGCCCGGACTTCACCCTCGACGTCCAGGCGCACGGCGGCGGGTCCACCCCGCGGCCCACCGGCGTGGCCGTCGACGACCAGGGCACCCTGTTCGTCACCGACGTCGCCAACCACGTGATCTACGTCTACGGACTGAAGTTCCTCGGCAACGGTCAGTACACCTACGAGTACAACCGCTACATCGGCAACCCGCCCGACGCCGACAGCGACGACTCCGGGTTCGACACGCCGGTCGCCATCTCGCAGTACCCCCGCAACGGCTCGGTCAGCGAGCTGCAGGGCAACCTGTTCATCGCCGACGCCGAGAACAACCGCATCGTGCGCCGCGACACCTACTCCTACAAGTTCTGGGACGCCTACCTCGACGGCTCCGGTGGCGGTGGACCGTCCGCGCCGCCGTACACGATCTCGACCCCGACGGTGACCGGCACTCCGGCCGTCGGCCAGACGCTGACCTGCTCGCCGGGCCAGTACGCCGGAGCGCCGACCCAGGTCGACGTCGGCTGGAACCGCGACAACTCCTACATCCCCGGCGAGGGCAACCGCACCTACGTGGTGCGCTCCGGCGACGCCGGCAAGAAGATCAGCTGCTTCGAGCGGCCGCGCAACGACGCCGGGTACGGCGACTACGCCACCAGCGCCAACGTGACGATCCAGAGCGGGCCCCCGGCCAACGCGGCGCCGGTCAACACGATCCGGCCGACCGTCTCCGGCACGCCGCAGCCCGGACAGTCGCTCGTGTGCGGCAACGGCCAGTGGACCGGTACGCCGGCGCCGACGTACGCCCAGCAGTGGCTGCGCAACGGCACCGCGATCGACGGCGCGACCACGTCGTCATACCAGGTCACCGATGCCGACCTCGGGGCGCAGCTGGTCTGCCGGGTGACCGCGAGCAACAGCCAGGGCTCCGCCACCGCCCAGTCCGCGCCCGTCACCGTCACCGCCACGCCGCCCGCGCCGTCGTGCAGCGGACCGGTGGGCGTCAGCATCAACAACGCGGCTCCCGCCACCAACGACGCCTCGGTCAGCCTGCGGATCCGGCCGCCCGCCGGGGCCACCCAGGTCGTGATCTCCAACGACGGCGGCTTCGACACCGCCCAGGTCCGAGCCACGGCGAGCGACTGCACCTACCCGTGGACGCTGTCGACCACCGGCTTCCGCGACACCCGCGTGGTCTACGTCCGCTTCGTCGGTGGCGGCGTCGACGAGATCGTCACGCTCACCGACGACATCGTGCTCGACACCGCCGCCCCGTCGGTCGACCGACAGGTGATCAAGAAGCTGAAGAAGTCCCGTGGCTTCAAGGTCAAGGTGACGGCCAAGGACGCCGCGTCGGGCGTCTCGAAGGTCCGCTTCTCGAACAAGCCGGGGGCCCGGGGGACCAACACCGTGGTTAGCAACCGCGGCAAGACCTACCGGGACACCATCCGGACGAGTAAGGCCGCGAAGTTCCGCTGGGTCAAGGTCTACGACCGGGCCGGCAACTCGACGGGCTGGGAGCGGTCCGCGCGGCGCTGAGTGCGGGCTGAGTGCGCACTGAGTGCGCACGCACCTCGACCGGCGGTGACCGGTCTCAGCGGATCGTGACCTGACGGTTGGCCAGGCCCGAGCGCGCCGAGCGCTGCTCGGTGGTCAGGTCGGAGGTGTCGGCCAGCGCCTGGTCGAGGGCGGTCTTGAAGGCAGCCGCGGGCTCCTCCAGCACCTCGGCCCCGGTGCCGACCGGGAGGTCCCAGACCGGCACGAGCAGGCCGTAGGCGCGGAACATGCCGACCAGGCGGGCGTCGGGGACGATGACGTCGGAGCCGTCGACGTGCAGCCGCGCCAGGGCGTCGAGCAGCTCGCCCTCGGGCTCGGGCATCACCCAGCGCAGGTGCTCCTTGGGGCCGACGTTGGTCCAGTACGCCGCGTCCACCGACGTCAGCCGCGCGGTCGGCGAGGCCGCCTCGTTGGCCTGGGCGAGAGCGTCCTCGAGGCCGTCGGTGACGAGAAGGTCGCTGGTCCAGAACTCGAAGCCCTCGTGCACGGTCACGTCCAGGCTGGTGTTCGTCACCAGGTCCTGCAGCCGCGGTCCCGGGCCGGGGGCGTCGGTCAGGCCGATGATGTCCGGCTCGGAGGCCAGGGCCAGCTCGAGCACGGCGGCCAGGTCGCGCGACGGGTCCCCGAAGGAGTGCTGGACCTGCAGGCCCAGCCACACCTCGCCGCTCTCGCGCGACATCGCCGGCGCGGCCATCGGCAGCAGGGTGCAGAGCTTGACCACGCGGTCCTCGGCACCGGTGACCTGCAGCGACGCGGTCGCCGCGGGGACGAGCTCGCGCAGGGCGATCAGGTCGCACTCGCCGGCCAACCCCTCGAAGGGGCGCGCGATGTAGACGTCCGCCGCGCCACCGGCCGCTCCGTGGCAGGCCTTGTAGCGCTTGCCCGAGCCGCAGGGGCAGGGCTGCCGGGGTCCGACCGCGCCGGCCTCCGAGGAGGTGTCGGTGCCAGCGTTCTTGGGGCGGTTCTTGGCGCGTGAGCTCTTTCCCATGCCCGCGAACCTACCGGCCGAGCGTCTCCAGGACGTACGCCGGGCGGTCGGTGATGACCGCCTTGACCCCCAGCTCCTGGCACAGGCGCAGGTCGCTGACGGTGTTGACGGTCCACACGTGCAGGTCGTGTCCGGCCCGGGTGATCCGGGTGCCGAGGCGTGGGTTCTCCCGGAGCAGGTCGATCCCGGGCCCGACGATCCAGTCGTCGCCGATGATCCGGCGCAGCATCGGCCAGTACTGCGGTCGGTCGACGAGCTGCACGATCCGCACGTCGGGGGCCATCCGCTCGACGCGCTGCAGGGCGGTGAAGGAGAAGCTCATCACCCGCACCGGAGACCCGGGCCGGTCCCACCCGAAGTCGCGCAGCATCTCGACCAGGCGCTTCTCCACGAGGCCGCCGAAGCGGGTCGGGTGCTTGGTCTCGATCGCCACCTCGACCCGGCGGTCGTAGTCGGCGGTCGTCTCGAGCAGCTTGCGCAGGGTGAGCACCCGGTCCAACGACTCGTCGCGCTCGGGGGCCTCGTCGTTGAGGTCGGCCCACGGGTTCTTCCAGGAGGCGAAGTCCAGCTCGTTGAGGTCGGCGAGGTCGCTGGTCGAGACCAGCCCCGGCGTGCTCGCCGTACGGCGCAGGGTGCGGTCGTGCACGCAGACGAGGTGCCCGTCGGCGGTCAGCCGTACGTCGCACTCCAGCCCATCGGCGCCGGCCTCCAGGGCCGCGACGTAGGCGCCGAGCGTGTGCTCGGCGTTGTCGTGGCTGGCGCCCCGGTGTGCGACGACCTGGGGAGACGATGCGCCTGCGGCCATGGGGTCAACTGTGTCAGGAGCCGAGGCGTCCGCGTAAGGCGTTCGTGACGCACGCCGCTGCGTCGTCGACGATCTCGGTCGTGGCCGACCACCTCGTGGACGCACCGGGGCCGACATCGGTGACCGAGGCGACCGCGCGACCGCGCACGCGGCCGTCGTCGCTGACCCAGCTGACGTTGATCACATAGTCGAGCCTGCGCCCGGTCGGGTTCTCCACCCGGCCCCCGACGGTCTGCTCGCCGGGCTCGAGGCCGCACGGGCCGCGCATCGTGACGTCCTCGGTGGCGCCCGTCGGCCTGGTCAGGCTCGGCGCGGAGGGGAGGTCGGGCACGGGACCCCCGCTGGTGTCCCCGCCGGTGTCCCCGTCCTCGTCGCCCGCGTCCGGATCCGCCTCGGCACCGTCCGCCCCCGAAGGACTCGACGGACCCGACGCGCTCGCCTGGGTGTCGTCCGGACCCTCGGGGGCGTCGGAGGCCTCGTCGCTGCACCCGCCGACCAGCATCGTCAGCAGCGCGACGGCCGCGATCCGGCTCGTCGACGAGGGCATCCGGCGTCGCGGGAGCGTCGTCATGCCCACCATCCTGCCTGCCGCGCCCAGGGCACCCCCCAGACGGGTCAGGACCGGGGGGTCGATCGGAGGTGGCGGTGCGGTTCGCCTGACGCGCGACGGACTCCGACGGAGAATCCCGGGGTGCCTCGCTCCTCCCTCCACGCCCCGCCTGCGCCTTCCGTCCTGCCCGCCCATCCCGTCCTGGCCGCCCATCCCGTCCTGGCCGCCCATCCCGTCCTGCCCGCCCGCCGCGTCGCCGAGCCGCTGCGCCGGATCGTGACCGCCCTGCTGACGACCTGCCTGCTCGGCCTGACCGTCGTCGGTCCCGCACCGACCGCGCAGGCCCGCACCGCCGTCGAGGACTACGCCGCGTGGCAGCCGGCCACCCGGTGCTCGCCGAGGCCCAAGCCCGGGGCGAAGGCGCTCGGGCGCTGGCTGACGCGGAGGTACGACGGGGGTGCGACCTCGATCTCCCGCGCCTGCCGCGGGTCGAGCTCGGAGCACACCGAGGGTCGGGCGGTCGACTGGCGCCTGGACGCCACCCGCACGGCGGACCGCCGTACGGCCAAGCGCTTCCTCGAGCGCCTCCTGAGGACCGACAAGCAGGGCAACCCGCACGCCCTGGCCCGCCGGATGGGCGTCATGTACGTCATCTGGAACGACCAGATGTACGCCGCGTGGGACGCCTTCGAGCCCGAGCCCTACCTGTCGTCCTCGTGCCGCAAGCGCAAGCGGTGCTCGCCGACGCTCCGGCACCGCGACCACGTGCACATCTCGCTGACGCGTCGCGGCGGCAAGGGCCGGACCAGCTGGTACGACGGCCGGGTCTGAGCGGCGGCGCGGCGCGGCGCTGCTGCGGCTCAGGCGCTCCGCTCGGCCCGTGCCGCCCGGTTCCGCTCGAAGGCGACGTCCAGGCCCTCGCGCAGCAGCGCGATCAGGTCGGGCACCTCCTCGACGGCGAGCCGGAACGATGCCGCGCAGACGTTCTCGCGCCACAGCGAGAGCACCACGACCTCGGCCTCCTGGTGCCAGGAGACCTTGAGCCCGCGGTCCTCGCCCCGGGCGTCGAGGAAGAGCGCGCCCAGCTCGGCCGGGATCCGCCGCGACGACGTCATCGCTCCATCATGCGCCGATCGGGTGCCCGTG
This sequence comes from Pimelobacter sp., assembly GCA_002698575.1. GTDB lineage: Bacteria > Actinomycetota > Actinomycetes > Propionibacteriales > Nocardioidaceae > Nocardioides. Next base: position 35,201 of record NZZG01000051.1, read on the forward strand.
TCTGCGGTCCGCACTAATCTGGGGGTGTGCCCGAGCTGCCCGAGGTGGAAGCGCTGGCCCTCGATCTGAAGGGTCGGCTCGACGGTCGCGCCATCACCATGGTCCACGTGGCGGCGTTCAGCGCGCTGAAGACCTACGACCCGCCGCTGAGCGCCCTGTCCGGCACCCTCGTCGACGACGTCACCCGGCACGGCAAGTTCCTGGACGTCGAGACGTCCGGTCTCCACGTGATCCTGCACCTCGCCCGGGCCGGGTGGGTGCGGTGGCGCGACGAGGTCCCGAAGCTGCCCCCCAAGCCGAGCAACAAGTCACCGCTGGCCGTGCGCGTGGTCCTCGACGACGAGTCGGGCCTGGACATCACCGAGGCCGGCACGAAGAAGAGCCTCGCCCTGTACGTCGTGCGCGCCCCGCACGAGGTCCCCGGCATCGCCTCGTTGGGCCCCGACCCGCTGACCGAGGACTTCACCATCGAGGCCCTCGCCGCGATCCTCGCCCAGCAGGGCGGGAAGCAGATCAAGGGCGTCCTGCGCCACCAGGGCACCATCGCCGGGATCGGCAACGCCTACTCCGACGAGATCCTGCACGCCGCCCGGATGTCGCCCTTCAAGCCGTCGTCCAGCCTCGACGAGGACGACCTGGCCACCCTCTACGCCGCCATCCGCGACACCCTCGGCGCCGCCGTGGATCGCTCCCGCGGGCTGGCGGCCAGCGAGCTCAAGGGCGAGAAGAAGTCCCATCTCGCCGTCCACGCCCGGACCGGGAAGCCGTGCCCGGTGTGCGGCGACACGGTGCGCGAGGTGTCCTTCGCCGACTCGTCCCTGCAGTACTGCGCGACCTGCCAGACCGGCGGCAAGCCGCTGGCCGACCGACGGATGAGCAAGCTGCTCAAGTAGCCCGGCCCGGCCGGCGAGCACCTGCCCCGCCGGCGCGAGACGGAGCGCGGGCGTGCCTCGAGGTGGGGCCGTCTCGTCCGGGCCACGACGCCTCGCCGTCGCTCCCACTCGCCCGATGCGGTGAGATGGTGCCATGAGCATTCCCACCGTGGCCCTGTCCGGCGTCCCCGACCCGCTGCCCGAGGGCCTGGTCGTCCTCGACGTGCGCGAGCAGGTCGAGTGGGACCACGGGCACATCGAGGGCGCCCTCCACGTGCCGCTGATGGACCTGCCCGATCGCCTGGCCGAGCTGTCGTCCGAGTCCCAGACCCTGGTGGTGTGCAAGGTCGGCGGCCGCTCGGCGCAGGCCACCGGGTGGCTGGCCCAGCAGGGCTTCGACGTGGTCAACCTCGACGGCGGCATGCTCGACTGGGAGGGCGCCGGGCGCCCGATGGTCAGCGAGAACGGGCAGCCGCCGCAGGTCGTCTGAGTCCTCGGGAGGCCTCGGGACCCACGGGGGCCGCCTCGGTCGCGAGGCACGAAGGGCGGGACAGCGGCCGCAGCCACTGCCCCGCCCTCGCGGTGACCGGTCCTGTCGGTCCTCAGCTGGCGGGCTCGCTGGGCAGCTGGTCCTCCAGGTCGCCCAGCTCGTCCTCGAGGTCGCCCAGCTCCGGGGTGCACGCGGTGCCGCCGGCGGTGAAGAAGGCGGTGACCTTGTCGGCGTCGTCCTCGCTGACGATGTCGCCGGGGTCAGCGCTGTCGAGGTCCTCGATGTCACCCTCGTCGAAGTCGCTGACGACGTCGATGAAGATCTCGAAGCCCTCGCGGGCCTCGTCGTCGAAGTCGGCCGGGGTGCCGACGTCGGCGAGCTTGTCGGCCTGCTCCTGGATCGCGTCCAGCAGCGCCCCGTTGTCCTCGGGGTCGACGTCGGCGTCGCCCTGGTCGAGGAAGACCTCGCAGAAGTCCTCCACCGAGGCGTCGTCGGGGGCATCCGAGGCGCCGCCTCCGCAGGCGGTCAGGGTGACGGCGAGAAGCAAGGGCGCGGAAACGGCCGCGGCACGGCGCTTGAGGGTCGTCATGGGGGTCCTTTCACAGTGGCGCACCATCGAGGGCGCCGGACAGGCCACGCGGGATCGCGCGGCCGAACGGACCTTTCCCCCTCGGACGGGACTCAACCCTCCCCGGACGATCCGTGACCCAGCACTCAGCCGCTGCGGAGCAGTGGTCCCGGGAGCGGTACGGCGAGCACGCCCGGCAGTCCGGCCAGGTAGAGGTCGCGCTCCACCTCGCGCACGCCGAGGCTCGCCAGGTGCGGGGTCCTCCACTGCACGTCGACGAGGCGGCGAGCGGCGTGCTCGTCGTCCAGGGCCGCGACCAGGCCCACCAGGGCCACCTTGGAGGCGTCCCGGGCTCGGTGGAACATCGACTCCCCGGCGAAGAGGCCCCCGATGGCCAGGCCGTAGAGGCCACCCTCGAGGCAACCGTCGCGCCAGGCCTCGACCGAGTGCGCCCACCCCAGGCCGTGCAGGGCGACGTAGGCCTCGCGGATGTCGGGGTCGATCCACCCATGGGGTCGCTGCGGGTCGGCGCACGCGTCGATCACCTCCTCGAAGGCGGTGTCGATGCGGATCTCGAAGTCCCGCGCCGTGCGTCGCAACGACCGCGAGACGTGCAGGTCGGCCGGCGACAGCACCCCTCGTCGTACCGGGGACCACCAGCCCATCGGCTCGCGCGCGCGGCGCCCGGTGCCGAACGGCATCGGGAAGAGGCCGCGTCGGTAGGCGCCCAGGATAGTGCCGGGCTCCAGGTCGGCGCCGATCGCGACCAGGTCCTCGTCGGCGTCGGCCTCGTGGATGTCGCCGAAGACCCACCGCGACGACGGCGGCTCGAGCGGCTGGTGCATGGCTGAGACCGTAGTCGTCGCCGCGCCCCCGCGCTGCACCTGCCTGCAGGTCGCCAGCGCCTCGGCCGTGGCTCGGAGCGGCCCGTAGGATCGGGTGCATGGGAGTCACCCGCAGCATCGGTCGCCAGCTGGCTCCGCGCGTGGTCCCGAGGGTCACCCAGCTCGCTCCCGGGTTGAGCGCCTCCTTCGTCCGCGAGGCCCTGCACCGCGCCCTCGACGGCGCCGGACCCTTCACCGGCGCGGCCACCCTGGCCGACAAGCTGCTGCGCGGCACCGACGGTGACGTCGACGCGGCCGTCAAGGACGTCGTCGACCACCACATCCGCTACGCCGGGGTCCAGGGCTTCGCCACCAACCTCGGCGGCCTGGTCACGATGACCGTGGCCGTGCCCGCCAACATCACCGGCCTGGCCGTCCTGCAGGACCGGATGGTCGCCGGCGTCGCCCACCTGCGCGGCTACGACCTCGACGACCCGCGCGTGCACAACGCGATCCTGGTGACCACGATCGGCGAGGACGACGTGCATGCGCTGGTGAGGAGGAACAAGCTCCCCGCTCCCCCGATGGCGCTGGCCACCGCACCGGTGCACGACCCCTCGGTCGATGCCCTCGTCTCGGCCGAGGTCGCCAGCGACCTGATCACCCGCGTCGCCGGCAAGCGGCTGGCCACCACGATGGGCCGTCGGATCCCGGGCGTCGGCGGCCTGGTCGGGATGGGGACCGACGGCTGGTCGACGTACAAGATCGGGCACTACGCCGAGGAGGAGTTCCTCCCGCGCAGGCGGCGGTAGCCGCCCATCACGACCCGCCCGGGCCGGGACCGCTCCAGGGTCTGCACGATCTTCTCCCGCAGTCGGTACGACGGCCGCAGGTAGGCGCGCTCCAGGGCGCGACGGGCCTCGGCGAGCTCCTCGTGGAGCCGGTGCTCCTCGGCGCGCAGTCGCGCCGCCTCGAGGGCCAGGCCGGAGATCGCGTCGACGGCCGCGTCGGCGACCTGGCTCGGGTCGGGGTCGTCGGGGTCGGCGTAGTCGGGACGCTCGGGCGCGCCGGCGAGCTCCTGCAGGTCACCGATCACGTCGTACCCGCCCTCCTCGACGGCGGCGATCCACGCCTGCGCCAGGTCGGCGAACCACGGGTGCGCGTCCGGCGGCAGCGCCAGACGCGGGGAGTCGCGGCGCTCGGCGAGCGTGCGGTGCGCCAGCGTCTCGCGGATCAGCGGGCGGTAGTCGGGCGGAGCGAGCCGGTCGTTGGCCGCTCGGTTGATCCGCCGGATCAGCGCCGTCTCCGGCACTCCCAGCGACGGGTTGGCGCGCGTCGCGTCGAGGTCGAGGTCCACCCCGTCCAGGCCCAGGGCCCGACTGAACCGGCCCCACAGGACCTCCGGGGCGGTGCCCGACGGCGGCACCGTGACCACGTGCACGTGCTCGGGGGGCAGGTCGTGGGCCCAGCGCTCGAGGATGGCCGGGATCTCCTGGACCGCCCAGAACCAGCTCGCGACCCGCGAGCGGCGCTCCGGGTCGCGGACCTGGGCCAGGAACTCGCCGTAGGACAGCGTGGCGCGGTGCTTGACGTTCTCCTGCCACTCCGCCGGGACCTGGCGGACCAGGTCGCGCACGGAGACGACCACGTGCACCTCGGTCTCCTGCTCACCGGGGGCGGCGTCCCAGCGGTGCCCCAGCGACTCCAGGGCCCGCCCGGTCTGCGTGGGCGAGGCGTGGGCCAGGATCTCGTGGCTGATGATCGTCGTCCCGTCGTGGGAGCGCGCCTGTGCGGCCAGGCGGTCCCACGCGCCGATCGCCTCGGCCTCGAGCCCGCCCCACGGCAGGTTCATCAGGTCGAGGGCGGCGAGGAAGTGGGCGTCGAAGCGCTCGGCCGGGTAACGGATGCCGGCCTCTGCCAGCGGTTCGCGGTTGCGGAACAGCACGTCCTGCACGTAGGAGGTGCCGGTCTTGGGGGTGCCGACGTGGAGCACGACCCGACGTGTCATCTGGTCATCTCCTTCGGGGACGGGTGGCTGGTGGGGGACTGCGGCGCGAGCAGCAGGCGGACCGACAGCCCCAGGACCCCCGAGGCGTCCGGGACCACCCCCGGCGGACGGTGGCGATCGTGCTCGGGCACCAGCGCCTGCAGATCGCCGACGACAGGGTAGCGAGCCCCGACGAGGTCGTCGCGCATCCGCTGAGCCCGTCGGGCCACCCACGCCTGTCGGGAGTCCGGGAGCCCCAGCCCGGGCGCCGGGTGGCGGACGAGGTCGGCCCCGAGCACCGGCAGCAGGACGCGGCGCAGGATCCGGCGCCGTTCGCCGCGCTCCACCAGCAGCCCCAGGGGTGCGCTGACGCGGCGCGCCAGGTCGACCCCGTCGGCCGAGACGTACGGCGGTGCGAGACGTCGGCGTGCGCGTGCGGGGAGGTTGAGGGCGATCGGCAGCAGCGTGGGGTCGGGCGCGAGCAGGACGCGCTCGGCGCCGACCACCTCGCTCCATCGGCGCGCCGAGCGCACCAGGTCAACCGGACGCGGGACCGCGCTCCCGGGGCCCGAGCCCAGCCAGCGCTCCCAGGACGGGGCACCGCCGTCGAAGGCCCGGGCGGTCCAGGCGCCGACCAGCATCGTGGCGAGGTCCTGGCCCACCACGACCACGGGCCTGCCCTCGCGCCCGGGGTCGCCGGGGGGCGCCAGGGGCCGCCCGGTCCGCAGCAGCTCGTCGCGCACGGTCCACGCGAGCCAGGGATCGCCCACCACCTGGCGACCGCCGCGTCGGCGCAGCATCCGGTGGCGGGCCCGGCGCGCCACGGCGACGCCGGGCGCCGAGACCGAGCGCTGCCGCCCGGAGGAGCGGGCGGCGAGGTCGGCCGCGACGAGGTCCTGGGCCACCAGGGTCGCGGCCACGCCGAGGAGGTCGCTGTCGTGCAGGTCCGCGGGGTCGACGGGCGCCCACCCCCAGGTCCGCTCGGGCACCGCTCCGACGATCGAGCGCTCGGGCAGCCCGCGACCGGTGGCGCTGGCGGTGATGACGCGCTCCACGAGGCCGGCCCGAGTGGGGGCGGCGGCGTCGGCGAGGTTGATGCGCCGGACCAGCTCGAGCTGCTGGGCGCTGGGCAGGTCACGCGCGGTCGCCGGCGCCGCGGCGCCGCTCTCGCGCCACCGCGCCCACGGCACCGTGCTGCCGGCGCGCAGCGCCGCGACCCAGCCCCACGCCAGGCCGGGGTCGGGCGCACCCGGTGGAGCCATCAGTCGTCCCGCAGACCGCGCACCCGGGTACGGACCTTGGCGGCCAGGGTGGCCTGCGGGTCCTCGCGGCGACTCGCCTCGATGGTCATCGCGGCCAGCGCCTCCATCGCCGCCTTGAGCTGCGGCTTGGAGCCCACCTTGTCGGGGTTGACCCAGCTCGCCTCGGGGTCGCGGGGCGCCGGGCGGAGGTCCGCCACGTCGCCGGCGACGTGGACCCGGCTGCCCTCGATCCAGTCGATCCACCGCTCGGCCTCGAGCTCGGCCCACTCCTGGGCGTGCGGCGGCAGCAGCAACGGCGTGGAGCGGCGGCGCTGCACCAACGTCTCCTCGGCGAGCAGTCGCCGTACGAGGACGTCGAAGCGGTGGTCCTGGCGCGGCTCGCGGTCGAGCTGCTGGTTGAGGCGACGCAGCATCGCGGTCTCGGCCACCCCGAGCGAGGCGTTGTGGGCCTCGGACTCCTTCGGCGCCCAGGCGGGGTCGATGCCGAAGACGCTGCAGTTGCGCTCCCACAGGGCCGGTCCGCGGGTGTGCGGCACGGTCACGACGTGCACGTGCTCCGGAGCCAGTCCCTCGCTCCAGGCCGTGAGGACCTCGGGCAGGTCGAAGGCGCGCGAGAACCAGGAGCTGCGCTTGACGATCCGCTTCGTGAACCGGCGGTAGCTCCACGTGCGGCCCTGCTTGATGCTCTCCTGCCAGGCGGCCGGGATCTGGCGGCCGAGGTCGCGGGCGGAGTAGACGACGTGGAGCTCCGCGCCGGCCCGCGCCAGGGACGCCTTGGCCTTGGCGATCGCCACCGGGTGCGCGGCAGCGAGGATCTCGTGGCTGACGACGATCGTGCCGTCGAGGCGCTTGATCCGCCGGACCAGCGCGTCCCAGCTGCCCACGGCGTGGCCGGGCTCGCCGCCCCAGTCCTGGCCCATCAGGTCCAGGGCCGCCCGGAAGTGGAACAGCGGCGGGTCGATCGTGAGGTTGCGGCTCGGGAAGTGCACGTCGTGAGCCGCCAGCGAGCGGCTGTTGAGGCGCAACCGGTCCTGGAGATAGGTCGTCCCGGTCTTCGGGGCTCCGATGTGGAGGAAGACGCGGCGAGTCACGGGCTGATGGTATCGGCGGGTCAGCTGCCGAGTGCCCGCACCACCGCGGAGGGGCTCGGGCGTCCGAGCTGCCCGGCCATCCACGTGCTCGTCGCCACGAGCGCGGCGAGGTCGACGCCGTGCTCGATCCCGAGACCGCTCAGCAGCCAGACGAGGTCCTCGGTGGCGAGGTTGCCGGTGGCGCTCTCGGCGTACGGGCAGCCGCCCAGACCGCCGGCGCTGGCGTCGTACGTCGTGATGCCGGCGCGCAGCCCGGCCTGGACGTTGCTCAGGGCCTGGCCGTAGGTGTCGTGGAAGTGCAGCGCGAGACGCTCCACCCCCACCCCGGCGGCGACGAACGCCTCGACCAGCGCGGTCACGTGGCCGGCCGTGCCGACCCCGATCGTGTCGCCCAGGCTCAGCTGGGACGCACCGAGGTCGAGCATCCGGCGGCCGACGTCGACGACCTGCTCGATCGGGACGGCACCCTCCCACGGGTCGCCGAAGCACATCGACACGTAGGCGCGCACGTCCATCCCGGCCTCGCGGGCCCGTGCCACGGTCGGGGCGAACATCGCGAACTGCTCGTCGAGGGTGCGGTTGAGGTTCTTGGTCGCGAACGTCTCGGTCGCCGAGCCGAAGACCGCGACGTGGCGCAGGCCCAGCTCGAGCGCCCGGTCGAGGCCGCGCTCGTTGGGCACCAGCACCGGCAGGTCGCGGGCGGTGTCACCGAGCCCGGTCGCGGTGTCGGTGAGGGCGGACATCAGGTCGGCCGCGTCGGCCAGCTGCGGCACCCACCTCGGGTGCACGAACGAGGTCGCCTCGACGACCGGCAGCCCGGCGGCGACCAGCCGCCGGACGAACTCGGCCTTGACGGCGGTGGGGATCAGGGCCTTCTCGTTCTGGAGGCCGTCGCGGGCGCCGACCTCGTAGATCGTCACGCGCGAGGGCAGGCCGGGCGAGGGGACCGCCATCGGCAGGGCGCTCACGAGCCTGCCTCCTCGACGACGAACAGCGTGGCCCCGAGGGCGACCTGGTCGCCGGCGACGGCATCGACCTCGGTGACCGTGCCGTCGAAGGGCGCCGTGAGCGCGTGCTCCATCTTCATCGCCTCCATCACGCCGAGGACCTCGCCGCTGGCGACGTGGTCACCGACGGCGACGCGGACCTCGAGCACCGTGCCCGGCATCGGGGACGTGAGGGCTCCGTCGCCGACCCCCGCCGCTCCCGCGAGCCGGTCGGGTGGCGTGAAGACGTGGCGCTGGCCCCGGTAGGAGGCCTCGTAGGTGCCGGGGTGCCCCGGCTGGACGTTGACGACCACCCGCGCCGGCACCCCGTCGAGGATCGCCTCGAGCACGTGGTCGGCGGCCCTGACCTGCTGGAAGGGCGTCCCGTCGACGGTCCCGGCGGCCCGGTCGACCAGGACCTCCTGGTCCAGCTCGACGATGGTGGCGGCCGCGGGGGCGCCGAGCCGGAACCCGTCGCTGCGCAAGGCGCCCTGCTCGCCCCCCGAGCCCAGCATCGCCATGATCCACGCCGTGGCGGCGCGCGCGACGCTCGGGTCGGGTGCGGGCACCTCGGCGGTGTCGAGCCAGGCCGTGTCGATGGTCGCGTCGCGGAACTCGTCGCTGGCCACCAGGGCCCGCAGGAAGCCCGCGTTCGTGGTCAGCCCCAGGACGGCGGTGGCGTCGAGGGCCCCGAGCAGCGCGCGGCGGGCGGCCTCGCGGTCGGGTGCGTGGGCGATCACCTTGCCGAGCATCGGGTCGTACGACGTGGACACGACCTGGCCGGACTCCAGGGCGTGGTCGACGCGGATCATCGAGCCCGCCGTGGTGCCGGAGGTGGCAGCGGGCCAGCGGACCAGCGAGGCCGTGCCGGCCTGGGGCAGGAAGCCGCCGAAGGAGTCCTCGGCGTAGACCCGGGCCTCGATCGCGTGGCCCTCCAGGGTGAGGTCGGCCTGGGCGATGCCGAGGGGCTCCCCGGCCGCCACCCGCAGCTGCAGCTCCACGAGGTCCACCGGCTCGCCGCCGGCGCGCGCGACGGCCTCGGTGACGGGGTGCTCGACCTGCAGGCGGGTGTTCATCTCCATGAAGAAG
>NZZG01000052.1 GCA_002698575.1 Pimelobacter sp.
AGAGGCTCGCAGTCAATGGATGCCGAAGGCACCGCGAAGCGGGCGCCGAAGGCGATCCTTGACGGCGAGACCCGGTCGACTAAGCGCGCGGGCGCCCCACCGACCACGAGGAACCCCACCGGCCACGAGGAACCCCCCGACCACGAAGAACCCCCCGACCACGAGGCCAGCCACGATGCACCGGACCCGTACCGTGAAGACCCTCAGATCATCGCGACGAGCAGGTCCGCGACGGCCTGCTGCTCGGCCGGGTACGGGTGCAGGCCCATGGCGCGCTTGGGCGCACCGCGGATGCCGGCGACCCACGGCTCCTTCGAGCAGATGTCGTGTCCCTGGCTGGCCTCGACGAGGTCGACGAACTCGGCGCCGGCCTTGACCCCGCCCTTGCGCACGGCGTTGGACAGGCGCAGGTTGAGGTCGCGGGTGTAGGCGTAGTCGCCGACCGCCAGGGGCAGCTTGTTGCGGCAGATGCCCTCGGCCGGCAGCAGCTGCGGGTAGCCGACGAGCAGGATCTGGGCGTTGGGTGCCTTGCGGCCGATGGCGCGCACCACGCGCGAGACGTTGCGGCGGATCTCGCCGAGGTGCCGCTCGATACGGTCGCGGCCCTTCGGCGTGAGGTTCTTGTCGCGGCACGGCGAGCCCTCGGGGTCGCGCTTGGCCACCTTGAGGCAGGTGAAGATCATCTTCGAGAAGTAGCGGAAGTCGTTGGCGCCGATGCCGAGCGTGACGAGGTCGGTGTCGGGGGTCAGCGAGTCCAGCTGGGGCGGGCGCTCGTTGTCGATGAAGCGCTGCGCGGCGAACATGCTCGTCGTGGAGGCGCCGGAGCAGCTCACGTCGATGAGGGGTACGTCGAGCTGGCTGGCGACGAGCGCCGGGTAGTTCTGGTCCGAGCGCAGGCACCCGTTGATCTGCTCCTGCTCGGCGAGCGGGAAGAGCGGCGCGGCGGTGTAGGAGTCACCCATCGCGACGTAGACGAACTCGTCCTCGCCGTCGGGTGTCTGCGTGGACCCGACCTGGGTGACGTCCGGGTCGGGCTCGCCCTGCGGTTCGCTGGCCACCTGGCACGCACTCAGGGTGAGCGCAGCCGCCACCGCACCTGCAAGGGCGCGCGCAGCAGTCAGGCGTGTCGGTCGGAGCACCTGGCAAGGGTACGAGAAGGACCTGGCGTTTACAGCATGTCTGCGATGAGCGAGGCGACAGCGGCCTGCTCGACGGCGAACGGGTGGAACGGGGCCGTGCCGTCGTCACCCACGCGGATGCCGTTGACCCACGGCTCGTCGGCGCAGATGTCGTGGCCCTGGCTGGCAGCGAGGACGTCGACGAAGGTGGCCTGGCGGGCCTCGGCCTCGGCCCGCAGGGCGTCGGAGAGCCCGCGGATGACCCCGTCGACGACCGGGTAGTCGTCCTCGGCCATCGGGACCAGGTCGGGGCAGGTCCCCGACTCCGGCAGGAGGGTCGGGTACCCGACGACGTACACGTCTGCGTCCGGAGCCGCCTCGAGGATCGCGTCCAGGACCTCACCCATCTTGGCCTGGATCTCGCCGGCAGTCGGGACGATCTCGCCGTCCACCACGTCCCTGCAGGTCTGCGAGGGCGGCTCGTCACCGGCCGGGTCCGACCCGTCGAAGCCGGGCACCGGAGCGTCGGTCTCGGAGCCGCGCGCCGCCTCGCTCGTCAGGCAGCTGCGCAGCACCCGGAGGAACAGGTCGAAGTCGTTGCCGCCCGTGCCGACGGTGACGATGTCGGTGTCGGCGCTGATGACGGGCACCTGCTCGTCGATGATCTCGTCGCTGGTGGCGCCGCTGCAGGTGGCGTCGGTGAGGTAGAGGTCGGCGGTCTCGGCGAGCACGTGGGCGTAGTTGCTGTCCGACCGGAAGCAGCCGTCGGCCGGATCGGTCGTCGGCACGCCCGGCGCCGAGGCGTAGGAGTCGCCCAGGGCGACGTACTGGACGTCGTCCGGGCCGGGGGCCGCCGAGCTTGGGGAGACCACGTCGGGGGTGACGGGCTCTGCGCCCGCGCAGGCGGCGAGGGTCAGCGCCAGGCCGGCGGCCGCGGCCACGGCCACGGCGCGACGGGACCGATGGCTCATGGCCACAACGCTACGGGGTCGTGCCTATCTCCTCGGAGTGAGGAGGCGCCGGCCCGGCGCCGAGGGCGAGTGTCAGCGCCAGGACCTCGTCGGGATCGTCCAGGCGATCGCCGAAGGCCTCCCGCAGCTGGCCCATCCGGTAGCGCACGGTCTGCGGGTGCACGAACAGGGCAGCGGCGACGTCCTCGCGTCGTCCCTGCAGCAGGAGCCACACGCGCAGCGTCTCGGCGAGCTTCTCCGCGGTCGCGGGTCGCAGGTCGGCCAGTGGTGCCAGGGCCCGGGTCCGCAGGTCACCGAGGGCCTCGGGGTCCGCGGTGAGCACCAGCTGCGCGAGGTGCAGGTCGGTGTCACCGAGCAGGCCCCTGCCGCGGGCGCGCAGGGCTCGCTCGTACGACGCGCGGACGTCCAACCAGTCGCGGGCAGGTCCGGCGGTGGCCCCCCGGTCGGCCAGCGCCCGCAGCAGGCCGGAGCGACGCCGGCCGTGGGCGTCGGGCACCAGCAGCAGGACGCCGTCGTCGAGTCCGGGCGGGTCGACGGCCTGCAGGGTGTGCGGTGAGATCGCCGCGAGGACGGGGCGGGCCTGGGCCTCGGCCACGATCACGGCGGTCAACGTACGAGGCGGAGCCCAGTCGGCCCGCTCGGCCGCGGTGCTCACGGTCTCGGCCGGTGAGCCGGCCAGCAGGTGGTGGGCCAGGCGCTCCAGGCGGCGCTGTCGCACCCGTCCGGTGGTGGCCTGCTCGTCGGTGTGCCCGGCGACGCTGGCTGCGGAGAGCTGGTCGATGTAGAAGAACACGAGCTCGGCGAAGGCGGCGAGCGTGTCGGCGTCGAGTCCCGCGTGGACGCCGCGGGTCGACATCGCCCGCCAGGAGACGCGGGCCCCGATCCGGTAGGCCGACAGCAGCGAGTCGGTCGAACGACCGCTGCGAGCCTCGCCGCGTCCGAGCTGGTAGGCGCCCTCCACGGCGGGTGCGGCCGGCGTACGGGGGTCCGCCCCGGCTCGTCCGGTCGCCAACGAGAGGAAGGCGCCGAGTGCCACCTGGACGGCTCCGCGGATCGTCTCGCCCATCCGGCCGGCGAACGCGTCGGCATAGCTGGGGACCTCCTCGATGATCACGGAGACGACGTCCTCGGCGATGCCGGGCAGGGCAGCGCGGATCTCGGCCTCGGCCGCGGCGGGCAGGGCGAGCGGCGCCTGAGCGGCGGAACCGGACACAGCGGCCACTTTTTGTCTCCTACGAACAATAGTCACGGGTTCATTCACGTGTGATGCACAGGAGTTTATCCTCCTGATCCAGCAGACTGGGGTCATGACCACGACAGCCGTACCGCGCCGGGCCGCGATCACCGCCGCCTCGACCGTCAAGCCCCCCGTGTCCGCTCGCCAGGCCGCGACGACACCGGCTCGCCCGGGCCTGCGCGGTCGGGTCCGTCGGCTGGCCGACGCCGCCGTGACGCCCCTCGAGCTCGACGACGTCCTGGACGTCTTCCACCCCCTGCGCGCCGGAGCCCCGCTGCGGGGTCGGATCGTCGAGGTCTGCGCGGAGACCGAGGACTCGGCGACGATCGTGATCAAGCCCGGCAAGGACTGGTCCGGTCACGTGCCCGGCCAGTACGTCCGCGTCGGCGCCGAGGTCGACGGCGTGCGGCTGTGGCGCACCTACTCCCTGACCCACGGGCCCCGCCGCGACGGCTGCCTGTCGATCACCGTCAAGGCGATCCCGGGCGGCCTGGTCTCCCAGCACCTCGTCCACTCCGCCCGTCCCGGTCAGATGCTCCAGCTCGCCCCGGCCCAGGGCGACTTCGTCCTGCCCGACCCCCTGCCGGCCAAGCTGCTGCTCGTCACGGCCGGCTCCGGGATCACGCCGGTCATCGGGATGCTGCGCAACCTCTACTCCCGCGCCACCACGCCGGCGACCGACATCGTGCTGGTCCACGTCAACGCGAGCGAGTCGAGCGCGATCTTCCGCGACGAACTGCGCGAGCACGCCGAGGCCGGTCACATCACCCTGGTGGAGCGGTACGACGACCGCGACGGTCTCCTGGACGTCGCCCACCCCGTGACGGGCCTGGCCTCCCTGGTGCCCGACCTCGACGACCGACTCGCCTACGCCTGCGGGCCCGCCGGCCTGCTCGACGCGCTGGAGTCCTTCCACGCCGAGCGCGGCCTCGCCCTCACCACGGAGCGCTTCCGTCCGGTGGTCCTCGGCGACGCCGGCGCCGGCGGCACCGTCACCTTCACCTCCGGACCCAGCGCCGAGGCCGACGGCGAGACCCCGCTCCTGGACGCCGGCGAGTCCGCCGGGGTCCTGATGCCCAGCGGGTGCCGGATCGGCGTCTGCTTCGGCTGCGTCCTCCCGCTCAAGCAGGGCGCCGTGCGCGACCTGCGCAACGGCGCCATCACCCAGGCCGTCCCCGGCGAGACCGCGCCCGAGGGCATCCCGATCCAGACCTGCATCAACGCCGCAGCGGGCGACTGCTCGCTGGACGACGCTGGTTGAGGTGCCGTGAGCGAGGCACGAGCGATCGGCCTCGAAACCCGGTGACCCGACCCGCAGCCGCAACCACACCGTCGCACCCGACGAAAGGCCACACCATGACCGTCATCACCAAGCAGGACACCAACCCGACCAGCCACCTGACCCCGGAGAACATCGAGCAGCTCGGTCGCGACCTCGACGCGATCCGCCAGAGCGTGCTCGACGCCCGCGGCGAGAAGGACGCCGCCTACATCCGCAAGGTGGTCGACGTCCAGCGCAAGCTGGAGCTCGGCTCCCGCGCCGTGCTGACGGTCAGCATCCTGCCGCCGGCGTGGATCGCGGGCACGATCGGCCTGAGCATCGCCAAGATCCTGGAGAACATGGAGATCGGGCACAACGTCATGCACGGCCAGTGGGACTGGATGCGCGACCCGAAGATCCACTCGACCACCTGGGAGTGGGACAACGCCTCGACCGCCGAGGCGTGGAAGCACTCGCACAACGAGGTGCACCACACCTACACGAACATCGTCGGCAAGGACAACGACCTCGGCTACGGCATCATGCGCGTCGACGAGGACCAGCGGTGGGCGCCGTTCCACCTCGGCCAGCCGCTGTGGAACTTCATCAACGCCTGCTTCTTCGAGTACGGCATCGCCGCCTACGACCTGGAGCTCGGCAAGAACCTGTCGATCCCCAAGGAGAAGCGCAGCGAGAAGTTCCAGTCCGACCTGAAGAAGACGTTCGCCAAGATCCGGCGCCAGGCCAAGAAGGACTACCTGATCCACCCCGCCCTCGGGCTGCCGACCGGCTCGGTCGTCCCGATCCTGGCCGCCAACTTCACCGCCAACCTGGTGCGCAACCTGTGGTCGCACTCGGTGATCATGTGCGGTCACTTCCCCGAGGGCGTCGAGACGTTCGAGAAGAAGTCGATCCCGGACAACGAGACCCGCGGCGAGTGGTACCTGCGCCAGATGCTCGGCTCCGCCAACATCTCCGGCTCCAAGGCGATGCACCTGATGACCGGCAACCTGAGCCACCAGATCGAGCACCACCTCTTCCCCGACCTGCCGAGCAGCCGGTACGCCGAGATCGCCCCGCAGGTGAAGGCGGTCTTCGAGACCTACGGCCTCAGCTACGTCGAGGGATCGCTGCCCAAGCAGGTCTACTCGGCCTGGCACAAGGTCGTCCGGCTCTCGCTGCCGAACGGCTTCCTGGCCACCACGACGGCCAAGAACGCACCCCAGCAGGCCAAGCTGCTCTGGGCGATGTCGACCAAGGGCAAGAGGGTCCGTCGAGCCGCGCAGGCCCGCCTGGAGCAGACCGCGCGTCGGCAGAAGGCCTCCTCGGCAGCCTGAGCGCGGCCGGTCGGATCAGTGACTGGCCGCAGCCGCGCGGCGTAGCCGCCGCTGCTGGGTGCTCATCACCGTCAGCGCCAGCACCGAGGCGCCGATCGTGACGGTGAAGGCCGCGGTCGAGCCACCGGCGTCGCCGAGCCGTCCCGCGACCGACGAGCCGACGGCGTACCCGATGCCGGTGGAGCCGGCGAGCAGCGTCATCGCCGTCCCGACGCGGTGGGCGGGCACGACCCGCTCGGCGAGGGAGAAGACGGCGATCATGTAGGGCGCCACGGCGAAGCCCAGCACGAGCACCACCGTGATGACCGCGACGAGACCGTCGGCCAGCAGCAGCGGGAGCGAGAGCAGCAGCAGGGCGGCGGCGGCGACCAGGGCGCGGCGCTCGTGGCCGATGCGGGCCGGGAGGTACGCCGTCGCGATGCCGGCGGCGGCGCTGCCGACGCCGAGGGTGGCGTGGATCAGGCCCGCCACACCCGGCTGCCCGGCCTCGACGGCGAGGACGGTCGCTCCGGTCTGGGTGCCGCCGAAGAGCATGCCGATCGCGAGCTGGCCGAGGGCGAGGACACCGAAGGTCACGCTCAGCAGCCGGCCGCTGCCGATGCGGGCGACGCCGAGCCGCGCCGCGTGGGTCAGCCGGGCGGACGGATCCAGGGCGAACGCCGTGCCGAAGACGGCGAGCAGGGCCGCGGCGAGGAGGAGCGCACCGCCCGGGGAGACCGCCACGGCGGCCAGGCCGACGAGCGCCGGTCCGAGCGCGAACGAGGCCTCGTCGGCCGCGCCCTCGTAGGAGAAGGCGGCGTCGACGAGCCGGCGCTGCTGCGGGGCGTCGGAGTCGGCGGTGATCGGGCGCCACCGCACGCGGGCCAGCGGACCGACCTGGGGCAGCACCAGGCCCGCGACGGCGGCCATCGTGACGATGGCCTGGGCGCCGAGGTCGGCGTGCACGCACAGCACCAGGGTGCTGAGCCCCAGCGCTCCGAGGATGGACTGCACCAGCACGACGGGGCGCTGGCCGATCCGGTCGGCCACGGCTCCGGCCAGCGGGGCGCCGACGGCGTTGGCCACCGCCAGGGAGCCGGCCGCGAGGCCGCCGAGACCGTAGCTCCCGGTCGCGTTGGAGACGAGCAGCAGCGTGCCGAGCTGGCTCATCGCGAGGGGCAGCCGGCCCAGGAAGGCGACCAGCACGTAGGCGGGTCCGGCGAGGCGGAGCAGCTGGCGGTAGCTGCCGACCGGACGCGGAGAGCTGAGGAGGGTGGACATGGGCGGCCTTTCGGGTGCGTCGGAAACCGACGCGTCAACCCACCTCTACGCGCTCTACCCTCTGCCCTCCCGATGTTACGCCCAGGTGAACGGGAGTCCCCAAATGCGACGGGGCTCGCCGGCCGAGGTGCTCCTCACACCTCGACCGGCGAGCGCGTCGGCCGGACCTGGCCGGGCCGGACCGGGCCGGGACTAGCCGACCTTGAAGCCCTTGGACCCCTTGCGGAAGCTCTTCGGTCCGACGACCGTGGCCTTCCACGCACCCTTCGCGGCCTTTTTGAGCTTGATCGCCTTCGTGGCGACGCCGTTGGCAGCCACGGTGGCCTTGGTCGAGAAGGCGGTCTTGCCCTTGCCCTTGCCGCCCTTCAGCTGCACCTTGACCTGCTCGCCGGGCTTGAACCCGGAGGCGGTGACGGTGACCTTCTTGCCGGGCTTGACCTTGCCGGGCGAGACCTTGACGGCCCCCTTCTTGGCCGAGACGCTCAGGGCGGTGGTCGCGACCTCGCCCTGGGACGTCGCGCGCACGGTCACCTGACCGCCGGGCTTGACGAACTCCGGCAGTCGCAGGACGCCGGAGAAGGCGCCCGTCTCGTCGACGTCGAAGGTGCCCGCGGGCAGGCCGCCGACGGTGACGGTGACGTCGCCGTCCGGGTCGTCCGGGGTCTCGTGGGCGAAGTCGGTGCCGCTGATCAGCACGGTGCCGCCCTGGCGGCCCGTGAACTCGTTGAGCCTCACCTGCGCGGGCGCTGCCGGGTCGAAGATCGCCACGGTCATCAGCGAGGCCGGGTTCACGCGCTGGTCGCACTCGTACTCGTAGAAGCGCGAGCCGGCGCCGTCGCCGGGGTCGCCGTAGACGTAGAAGTAGAGCTCCTTGGGTCGGAACTCGCGCAGACCGGAGTAGTAGTAGGTGAAGTCCTCCTCGAACTCCCCCAGGGCCAGGGGTGCGTCGGCGTCGAAGGTGACGAGCGGCTTCTCCTCGAAGGCGGTGAACGTGGAGCCGGTCCCGTCGTCGAAGGTCACCTCGACGGCGACGTAGGCGTCGGTGAGGTCGTCGGGGAAGGTGCCGGCCGGGAGGCTGCCCAGGGTCATCGACAGGGTCTGCGCGCTGTTGGTCGGCACCGGGCTGGGGTGCTCGAGGCTGATGGTGGTGGTCACGTCGGTCGTCATGCCGGTCGGGATGCTCGCCTCGTCGAGGTCGCAGTCGGTGAACGTGACGCTCTGGCTGCCGACGACGGCGTACGTCGGTGCGGGGACGCTGCTGAGCGCGGCGGCGCTCAGGGCGACGGCGGTGGCGCCTGCCAGCAGGCGGTGGGGACGAGACATGCGGACTCCTGGGAGAGATGAGATGGGCGTGCGTGGGGGCAGCGGAGCAACGGTGCCGCAGGCTGGGCGGGAGCGATATGGGTAGTTCCTACTCACTGCCTGCGGGGCCTGTGGCACACGCCTACGCTGGTCCGATGGGAGTCCGACACCAGAGCCCTCGTGCCGGGGCCGTGCTGCTCACGACCGTGGCCCTGCTCGTCTCGACGTGGCTGCCGGCGGGAGCGACGGGCAGCGCCCGGACCGAGGAGCGGGCGGGATCGCTCGCGGGGCTGGAGCGGGTCGGGACGAAGGTGAAGGCCCAGGCATCGCGCTCGAGGGCCAGGGCCGGCCGCACGGTGATCGTGTCCGGGAAGGTCTCCGGCGGCTCCCGCCGCAAGGTCGTCCTCGAGACGAAGGTGCCGGGGTCGTGGCGCCCACTGGCCACGACCCGGAGCAACCCGTCGGGCCGCTACCGGCTGCGCCTGCCGACGACCTGGTACCACCAGCACACGCTGCGCGTCCGTGCCCCGGCGAGTGGTGGCCGTCCGCCCGGCACGAGCCGGGCCGTCAAGGTGCGGGTCAAGCCGTCGTACAAGCCGGCGGGGTCGTCGTCCGACTACTCGGTGCCCTACAAGAACTACCGCTGGAACGCCTGCAAGCCGATCACCTGGCGCTTCCACAAGGGCGGCGGCTTCGCGAAATCCCTGAAGGTGGTCAAGCGGGCGCTCGTGGAGGTCACGCGGGGCACCGGGCTGACCTTCGACTACCGGGGCGGCACGTCCGCGGTGCCGGTGCGCGACAGCAACGCGGGCGTGGCCGACCTGGTCATCGGGTGGACCACGCCCTCCGAGGTCCCTCAGCTCGGCGGCGGGACGGCGGGGTACGGCGGAGCCAGCGCCACCGGACCCGACCAGCAGCACCTCGAGATCAACGAGGGCTGGGTGGCGCTCGACCAGACGGAGTCGCTGGCCGAGACGTACGCCGACGGCAGCCGCGTCACGTGGGGACAGGTGATGGTGCACGAGATCGGGCACGCGATCGGTCTCGGTCACGCCTCGTCGTCCGACCAGCTGATGTTCGGCACCGCCACGACGTCCAACTCCCGGCTCGGCAGGGGTGACCTGCGGGGCATGGAGCTGGTCGGCCTGGGTCGGGGCTGCTGGGACCAGGGCGCACGCTGATCGGCGCGGTGTCGGCGGCAGACGGCCGTCAGGCGACGTGGTCGTCGTACTCCCGGTCGCTGCGGAACGGCATCAGGTGCTGGGCCACGATCCCGTTCGGCACGGTCTCGAGCCGCAGCACGCCGTACTCCTCGGGCCAGCTGCCGTCGCGCGGGAGCTTGAAGCTGCCCATCAGCATGTCCACCAGGGGGAGGTGGATCGCGTAGTTGCGGTCCCAGTAGTCGACGTGGCGCGCGTGGTGCCAGTGGTGGTAGCGCGGCAGCACCAGCACGTACTCCAGCCAGCCGAAGCTGACCCCGATGTTGGCGTGGGCGACCACGGCCTGCAGGCCGACCAGGATGACGTAGGCGTTGACGACCGGCGTGGAGAAGCCGAGGACCAGCAGGGGGAGCAGCACGATGCTGCGCGTCAGCACGGTCTCGACGAAGTGGACCCGTGAGCCGGCCAGCCAGTCGAGGTCGCGGCTCGAGTGGTGCACCGCGTGGAACCTCCACAGCGTCGAGACCCGGTGGTAGGTGCGGTGCAGGACGGCCTGGGCGAGGTCGGCGACGAAGACGGCCAGCACGAACTGCGCCCAGCCGGGCAGCGCGCCCACCACGTCCTTGACCCCCGGGACGGCGAGCGCGGCGGCGACGGTCGAGGTCGCGGCCGTCACCAGGATCAGGATCAGCTGCACCAGCACGTGGCTCATGAAGAAGTACGTGACGTCCGTGCGCCAGCCTCGGCGCAGCACCGGGGTCTGGCGTCGGGCGAGGTACTGCTCGAGCGGGATGAACACCAATGCCGAGAAGAAGAGCGACAGCACGAACCAGTCGAGCCCGAGGGAGTACGGCGACTGCTCCACGTCGCCGACCTCGACGCCGGTGCCGCCGAGCAGCACGGTCGTCGTGGCAGCCGCCAGGCCGGTCAGGGCGACACCACGGCTCTGGTTGCGCAGCACGGCTGCGGTGCCGAGCACGAAGGTCGCGATGATGCCGAAGAGGAGCAGCCCGCGCGCGAAGTCGGTCGTGTAGACGGCGCGGAACTCCTGGCTGGTGAGCTGCTGGGGGAAGTGGAAGCAGAGCACCCCGAGCAGGGTCAGGGTGCCGAACAGGCAGGACACGTACGGCAGGAAGAGGCGGTGGTTGAGGAGCATGCCTGGACGCTAGGAGCGGCGAGGGGTACGGCGCGTGAGTCGCGGTACTCAAGCGTGGAGGGCCGGTGCCTAGCCCACCGACCCCCTGACGGTGGTTGAGGTGTGAGGCGCGCCAGCGCCGGGTGACCGGACGGTGGTTGAGGTGTGAGGCGCGCTAGCGCCGAACCTCGAAACCTCGCGAGCTGACCAGCAGCCCCAACCACCACCACCACGTCGAGCTACCCACGAATCATCCACAGGTCATGGTCGTGACGAGTTGTCCACAACCCCCATGGTTGAGCCAGATTCAGGGTCCAGCAATGTCGGTGGTGGGTGGTTGAGTGGACCTATGAGCAGGCACCTCGACGGCACCGGGACAGGTCACCCTGTCCTGTGTTTCCTCGACCTGCTCGAGCAGGG
>NZZG01000053.1 GCA_002698575.1 Pimelobacter sp.
AAGCCGAGCATCGGCAGGAGCGGGCGGATGGGGACGGCGCGCACCTGCTCGAACTCCACCCTGCGCCGCCACGGCTCGGAGCCCGGCTGGAGCCTGACCCGGTAGGGCTCGTCGTCGGCGATCACGCCGAGCGCGGTGAGGTGCTGCAGCGGCTTGGCGGCGCCGATCTCGGCACGCGGCGAGTAGAACGCGATCCCGTCGCCTCGGCGCAGTCGTCGCAGCCGGGTGTCGCGGCCGTGCCCTGCCTGGGTGAAACCGCCCGCGACCCCGAGCAGCACGTGGTCGCGGCTGATCGTGTTGACCCAGTAGCGGGTGTCGGGTCGCGTCGGGGTGGCTGGGCTCATGGCGGGATCAGACCACCCGCCGCCGACATGCCAGGATCGGGCGATGCGGATCGCGGTCGTGGGGCTCGGCATGGCAGGTGCCACGCTCGCCTGCCTGCTGCACGACGACGGCCACGACGTCACCGTCGTGGAGAGGGCCGAGGACCCACGCCCGGTCGGTGCCGGGATCTGGCTCCAGGCGATGGGTCAGGGCGTGCTGGAGCGCCTGGGCGTGCTCGGCGACCTGCGCGCGGAGTCGCGCACCGTGTCACGGGTGGCGATCGTCACCGCCTCCGGTCGCCGCCTGGTCGACCTCGGCTACGACGCCCTGCCGGGAGCGGTGCCCGCCCTGGGAGTGCACCGCGGCACGCTCTTCTCCCTGCTCCACCGCGAGGTCCTGGCCCGCGGCATCCCGCTCCGGCTGGGTGTCGCGGTCACCGGGGTCCGACCGAGCCCCACCGGCATCGCGGTCGAGACCGCCGGCGGCGACCTGGCGTCGTACGACCTGGTCGTCGGCGCGGACGGAAGCCGGTCGCGGGTCCGGTGGAGCCTGGGCGTGACGGCTCGCGATCGCGTCTACGAGCACGGCGCCCTGTGGTCGATCGTCAGGGACCCCGACGAGCTCGCCCACGACGCGCTCTTCCAGTGTCTGCGCGACACCCGCCGCTACCTCGGCGTGCTGCCGACCGGGCGCGGACGCACGTCGTTGTTCTGGTCGGTGCGCCGCTCGGAGATGGCCGGTGTCGTGGCGCGTGGACTGCCCGCCTGGCGCGAGGAGGCCCGTCCGCTCGCCGGTCCGTACGCCGACCTGCTCGACGCCGTGGACGAGCTGCTGCCCGCCACCTACCGCGACGTCGTCGTCCGCACGCCGTACCGCCTCGACGGGCCGGGGCTCGGCGCCGTGCTGGTCGGCGACGCCGCCCACGCGATGAGTCCCCAGCTCGGCACCGGGACCTCCCTCGCGTTGGCCGATGCCTGGACCCTGGCCCACACGCTGCGCGCCCACGCCAGGCTCCAGGACGCGCTCGCTGCCTACGAGCACCACCGCGCCGCTCACCTGCGGTGGTACCAGTGGTGGACGCGGCTGATGATGCCGGTCTTCCAGAGCAGGCTGGTGCCGCTCGCCTGGCCGCGCGACGCGTTGGCCCCGTGGGTCACCCGGGTGCCGGGCGTCCCGGCCGCCCTGATCGGCACCCTGTGCGGCGACCGGACCTCCCCGTGGTCGACCTGGTCGCCGCCGGGCGAACCACTCCCCCGTCCTCTCGGCCGCCCCCGCGGTCGACGCCTCAGTTGACGCCGCGGTCGCGTCCCTCCCAGAACGGCTTGCGCAGGTCCTTCTTGAGGATCTTGCCGGTCGGGTTGCGCGGGAGCGGCCCGGTGATGTCGATGCTCTTGGGGCACTTGAACGCGGCCAGGTGCTCGCGGCAGAAGGCGATCAGCTCCTCCGGGGCGGCCTCGGCGCCCTCGTGGAGCGAGACGACCGCCTTGACCGCCTCGCCCCAGGTGTCGTCGGGCACCCCGATGATCGCGACCTCCATGACCGCCGGGTGCTCGGCCAGGACCCGCTCGACCTCGGGCGAGTAGATGTTCTCCCCGCCGCTGATGATCATGTCCTTGAGCCGGTCCTCGACGAAGACGTAGCCGTGGGCGTCGACCTTGCCCATGTCGCCGGTGCGGAACCACCCGTCGGCGGTGATCACCTCCGCGGTCGCCTCGGGCTTGCCGAGGTAGCCCTTGAACAGCTGCGGGGTCCTCAGCCAGATCTCTCCGTGCTCACCGGCGGGCAGGTCCTCGCCGGTGCCCGGGTCGACGATCCGGACCTCGGTGCCGGGGATCGGCTTGCCGGCCGAGACCAGGCGCTCGGGGTGTCCCGACGACACGGCGGTGCGGTGGTCCTCGGAGCCGAGCTGGGTCACCACGCCCGCGACCTCGGTCAGGCCGTAGACCTGCAGGAAGTCGGTGTCGGGCCAGGCCTCCATGGCCGCTCGCAGCAACGGCGCGGGCATCGGCGCGGCGCCGTAGGTGTAGGTCTTCAGCGCGGCGAAGAGCTTGACCGCGTCCTCACCGGTCTGCAGCACCTGGGCGAGCACGGCGGGCACCAGGAACGTCCGGTTGGCCCCGCCCAGGATCGCCCCGGCCAGGGACGCCCCGTCCGGGTCGCGGGTCATGATGCTCGGCACGCCGTCGTGGATCGGGAAGAGGACGTACGACGAGCCACCGACGTGGAAGAGCGGCATCGCGACCATCGCCTTGTCCCCGGGCTCGAACGACCACCCGTCATGGGCGTTGAGGGTGTGGCTGACCATGTTGGTGTGGCTCAGCATCACGCCCTTGGGACGGCCCGTGGTGCCGGAGGAGTACATGACCAGGCAGGTGTCCTCCGGGGTCACCCCGGGCTGACGACCGACCGGGGTGGCGGCAGCCAGCCACGACTCGTACTCGTCGTCGACACCGTCGGGCGTCACCTCGATGATCCTCTCCACCGAGCCGAGGCGGTCGCGGATCTTCTCGATCGTCGGCATCAGCTCGCGGCCCACGAACAGGACCTTGGCGCCCGAGTCGTTGACGGCGTAGTCGATCTCGTCGCCGGCCGAGCGCCAGTTGATGATGGCGTTGGCGGCGCCGAGCGAGCCGGCCGCCAGGGACGTCTCGACGCACGCCGGGTGGTTCTTGTCCAGGAACGACACGACGTCGCCCCGACCGATGCCGAGGGCCTGCAACCCGCCGGCGTTGCGCCGTACCCGCTCGTCCCACTGCTTCCAGGAGAACGTGCGCTGGCCGTAGGTCATCGCATCGGCGTCCGGGGTCTCGGCGGCCCAGTGGGCGATACGGTCGTCGGTGAAGGTCGGGATGGGTGCGTTCATGGACCCATCCTTGCGGACCGGGTGTGAGCCGGACCACACCGACGGGTCGGAAACTTCTTGTCGAGGGCCCAGGGTCGTCTCAGCCCTCTCACAGCCACGCTCCGCACAGTGGGACCATGACCGAGCAGACGCCCCACCCGCAGGACCCGCACCGCCCCGAGGACCCGCGTCCCGCCGGGTTCCAGGAGTTCAGCCGCCCCTCCTACCCGCCGCCGTCCGGCCCGCCGGCCGGCGCACCCTGGGCCGCGCCGGAGTCGACCCAGGTGCTCCCGGTCCAGCAGCGTCCGGGCCACGGCCACCAGGCACCCCGCGGCCGCAAGCGCTTCGCGGTCGGGATCGTCGCCGCCGCGCTGCTCGTCGGTGGCGGCGCTGGTCTCGGCGGCGCCGCGGCGTACGACGCCATCAACGACGACGCCTCCACACCCGCGTCGGCGAGCGGGGTCTCGACCAGTCCCGTGGTGAGCTCGTCCGACGAGCCGGCTGCCGACGGCAGCGTCGAGCAGGTGGCCAGCACCGTCCTCCCCTCGGTCGTGAAGCTGGACGTCAGCGACGGGCGGCAGGCCGGCTCGGGCTCCGGCATCGTCCTCTCCTCCGACGGCGTCATCCTGACCAACAACCACGTGGTCGAGGTCGCCGGCGACGGGGGTCAGATCACCGTCTCGTTCAGCGACGGCAGCCACGCCGAGGCCACGATCCTCGGCACCGACCCGCTCACCGACACCGCGGTCATCCAGGCCGAGGGCGTCGACGGGCTGACGCCGGCCACGATCGGTGAGTCCAGCGGTGTCGACGTCGGTGAGGGGGTCGTCGCGATCGGTTCGCCCTTCGGCCTCGACGCCACCGTCACCTCGGGCATCGTCAGCGCGCTCAACCGCCCGGTGGACGTCGGGACCGACCAGGCCGGCAACGCGACCGTCTATCCCGCCATCCAGACCGACGCCGCCATCAACCCCGGCAACAGCGGGGGGCCGCTGGTCGACCTGGCCGGGCACGTGATCGGGATCAACTCCTCGATCCAGTCCAACGGCACGACGTCGGGCGAGGCGGGCTCGATCGGTCTCGGGTTCGCGATCCCCATCGACGAGGTGCTCCCGGTCATCGAGCAGATGAAGGCCGGCGAGACGCCGACCCACGCCCGGCTCGGCGTGCAGGTCGGCAACGTGACCGACGACGGCTCCGGCGCCCTGGTCATCGACGGCGCCCGGATCCAGGACGTGGGAGCCGGCTCCGCCGCCGGGGACGCCGGGCTCGAGAGCGGCGACATCGTCACCAAGATCGACGACTCGCTCATCACCAGCTCCGACTCGCTGGTGGCCACGATCCGTTCCTACCGTCCCGGCGACGAGGTCAC
Organism: Pimelobacter sp.; assembly: GCA_002698575.1. GTDB lineage: Bacteria > Actinomycetota > Actinomycetes > Propionibacteriales > Nocardioidaceae > Nocardioides. The sequence continues at coordinate 4,539 of NZZG01000053.1, forward strand.
GGTGACCTTCGAGCGCGACGGCCAGGAGCAGACCACGCAGCTCACCCTCGACTCCGACGCGGAGTCCGCCGACTCCTGACCGAGTTTCCTGGCGCGGCTCCCGACCGGGAGGCGTCAGGGTGAGACCCCACGGGAGAGGGGTCGGTGTGGCCCCTGGGTAGGGCCGCACCATCGCCGGCGACCGTCACTTCCCCCCGACGGTCGCCGGCTTTCCCGTGCTCCCGGCCCTCGCCACCGCCACCGCCACCGCCACCGGGTCAGGAGAGCCCGGCGAGCAGCTCGCGCTGCGCGTCGGTCAGCAGTGGCCGGAGCCGGTCCAGCTCGTCGGGCGGTACGACGCGCAGGGTCGCGCTCAGCAGCTCGACGGGCAGCACCGCGGCCAGACGCGCCATCGCCGCGTGCTCCCTGCGGTCGAGCAGGATGCGGGTCAGAGCCGTCACGGTCACCTCGTCGACCCGCGCGATCACCGGGCCGAAGCGGACCGGGTCGAGGGCCAGCGCCAGGTCGGCGAGCTCCTCGTGGTCGAGCTCGGCGACGATGCGGTCCAGCTGCTCCGCCGGCAGGTGCGCCACCACGCGCTCCAGGGTGTCGTTCCACTCCAGCAGGGGCACGACGCAGAGCAGGTCGTGGGGCGACGCCGCCTCCAGGGCCGCGACGAGGGCGTCCTCGTCCACCACCCGGGCGAACTCCGCCATCACGACGTACTCGTGTCGCTCGAGCAGCAGGCGTGCGACCTCTCCCACGCGTGGCGCCGGGATCGCGCGCACCACCTCGCGGGACCCCACCGGGTCGAGCGCGACCGCGATGTCAGCCAGGTAGGGCAGGGAGACCCTGCCGACCAGGTCGCGCGCGCGAGCGGGCTCGAGGTGCTCGCACACCCGGGCCGCCAGCACCGGTGGCAGGAACGTCTGAGCCAGGCGTCCCGCCGCGGGGGCGGGCAGCTTGGCGGCCAGCCCGGCCACCGCCGCGAAGCGCGCGCGGGCACCGCGGTGGATGGCCTCGCCGATCTGGTCGTGCAGCGTGCGCAGGTCGTCTGCGGGCACCGTGGCGAGCTCGACGGGCAGCTGCTCCACCTCCACACCGAGCAGCCGGGCCACCCGCACCAGCTGGGGGTGGGTCGGGACCGAGGCGGCCTGCGCCGTCACGCGCCCAACGTCTTCCGGACCAGGCCGCGCACCGGCAGGGGGACGCCGCGCAGGGCCACCTCGACGGCCTCGGCGTTGAGGGCCGCGGTGGCGCGCCGGGCCTCGTGGACCTGGGCGGCCAGTGCGGACCGGGTCTCCTCGGCCAGGGCGCGGACGGTGGTGGGGGGCTCGGCGCCGAGCACCTCGGTCAACGGATCCATGGAGGTGACTGTGACACAACGAACACGGTGTCGCAGGTAGATCCGGATCAGTTCGACGGTGTGGCGAGTCGCCTCTGGAACTCTCCTGCCCTGGCGACCGGCACGAACCCGAGTCGCTCGTTGACACCGATCATGTGCGAGTTGACCTCGGCGTTCCAGGTCACCACGCGGTCGGCGCCGAGGCCCAGGCTCTGCAGCAGCCGTAGGTTGGCCACCTTCACCGCCATGCCCAGTCGGTGACCGCGGTCAGCGGTCCGCACCAGGGTGCCCCACTGGTAGGCCTTGCCCGTCTCGTGGGGCGTGTAGGCGAGGTCGGTGTACGCCGCCACCTCCCCGTCGGAGTCCAGCGCGACGGTGCAGACCACGGTGCGGCCCTGCTTCTCGGCGACGGCCTCGCGCTCGCGCAGGTTGGCGACGTCGATGGCTTCGGGTTCGCGCTCCGAGTCCCCCATCGGGGCCTCGGTCATCAGGCTGCTGCTGAGCGTCTCGTAGCCGAGCGCCAGCTGTTCCGGCACCGCGCCGACCCACGACTGGAGCCGGTAGCCGGCGTGCTTCCTCTCCGCCTCGGACGCGAGCTCGGCCAGGACGGCGTCGTCGACCGGCAGCGCCAGCTCGCGTTGCACGTCGCCCAGCGTCAACCGGTAGCCACGAGCCAGCGCGAACTCGCGACCGGGCCACCCGGCGCCGTCGGAGCCGTGCTGGTCGGTCCAGCTGATCCCCGTCTCGAGGCGAGTCCGCCCGAGCTCTCGCGCCCGCTGCTCGAGGAAGCCCAGCATCGCCGTGCCGTGCCCGCGACGCCTCGCGTCGGGCACGACGTTCACCGAGAAGGTGACGCTGTCCAGGTTGTCCTGCAGCGGCAGGACGTGGGCACCGGTGGCCACCACGACCCCGTCGACCGTGCCGACGTACAGGTGCTGCTCGCGGGTCCGGCTGGGCTCGCGCAGGGCGACCTTCAGCTCGGGCAGGGTCCAGATCGTCGCCAGGTCACCGAGGCCCTCGCGCTCGGCGAGCGCATGGGCCTCGTAGCACGCCGCGAGCGCGTCGTCGTCGAAGAGATCGATCTCGGTGATCTCCAGTGGGCTGCTCGTCATCGCGCTCGTTGCACCCTTCCCTCGTCCCACACGGGACCCTCGGACTCGTAGACGTCGCCGTCGGCGCCGTAGACCAGGAACCGGTCGAAGCCGCGCGCGAACCAGCGGTCGTGCGTCACCGCCAGGACGGTGCCCTCGAAGGCGTCGAGACCGGCCTCCAGGGCCTCGGCCGACTGCACGTCGAGGTTGTCGGTCGGCTCGTCGAGCAGGAGCAGCGTGGCGCCGGAGAGCTCGAGGAGCAGGATCTGGAAGCGAGCCTGCTGGCCGCCGCTGAGGGACTCGAAGGTCTGCTCCGACTGCACGCTGAGCTCGTAGCGGTCGAGCACGCGCGCCGCCTGCTCGCGACCCATGCCCGCACGCCCGTGGGGTGAACCGTCGCCGCGGTGCAGGATCTCCAGCAGCGTGCGGCCGACGAGCTCGGGGTGGTCGTGGGTCTGCACGAACCAACCCGGGCGGACCCGGGCGCCGAGCTTGGCCGTGCCGCGGTGCTCGACCGGCGCGATCGTCACGTCGCCGACCGGCTGGTGCTCGACGTCAGGGTCGCTCCCGCCGGCGGCGAGCAGCCGCAGGAAGTGCGACTTGCCCGAGCCGTTGGAGCCGAGGACGGCGACCCGCTCGCCGTACCAGACCTCGAGGTCGAAGGGCCGCATCAGGCCTCGCAGCTCGAGGTCGGTGCACACCGCGGCACGCTTGCCGGTGCGCCCACCGGTCAAGCGCATGCTGACCTGCTGCTCGCGCGGCTGCTCGGTCGGCGGGCCGGCCTCCTCGAACTTGCGCAGCCGGGTCTGGGCCGCCTTGTACTGGCTCGACATCCCGTCGTTGTACTCCGCCTTGATCTTCATCCGCAGCACGAGGGCCTTGAGCTTGGCGTGCTCCTCGTCCCAGCGGCGTCGCAGCTCCTCGAAGCGCGCGAAGCGGTCCTGCCGGGCCGCGTGGTAGCTCGTGTAGTCGCCGGGATGGGTCCACACCTTGTTGCCCGAGCCGGGCCCGCCGCTGCCGAGCTCGACCGTGACCACGCGGGTGGCGGTGTTGGCCAGCAGCTCGCGGTCGTGGGAGATGAAGACGATGGTCTTGTCGCTGGCGCGGATCCGCTCCTCGAGCCAGATCTTCCCGGGCACGTCGAGGTAGTTGTCGGGCTCGTCGAGGAGCAGCACCTCGTCGGGGCCGGCGAGCAGGTACTCCAGCACGGTCCGCTTCTGCTCCCCACCGCTGAGCGTCGTGAGATCGCGGTACTTGGCGCGGTCGTAGGACAGCCCGAGCGCCTTCATCGTGCACACGTCCCAGGTGACCTCGAGGTCGTAGCCACCGGCGTCGGCGTACTCGTGCAGCGCCTCGGCATAGCGCATCTGCGTCTTCTCGTCGTCGGTCTCCATCAGCGCGAGCTCGCAGGCGTCGACGGCCCGGGCCGCTTCCCGGATGCGGGCGGGAGAGACGCTGAGGAGCAGGTCGGCGACCGTGGGGTCGCCCGACTCCGAGGTCAGCCCCGCCTTGACGTCCTGGCGCATCACGCCGAGGCCGCCGGTGCGGGTCACGGCGCCGCCGTGCGGCACGAGGTCGCCGGTGATGATCCGGAACAGCGTGGTCTTGCCGGCGCCGTTGGCCCCGACCAGCGCGACCTTGGCGCCCTCACCCACCCGGAACGACACGTCGTCCAGCAGGAGTCGTCCGTCCGGCAGCTCATAGCGCACTCCGGCGACGTCGACATGTCCCACGGGAGGTCATTGTGCGCGACGCAGGTGCTGGGGCGCATCCGGGTTTCGGCGGTGACCTGGTTCTTCGGGGTGGGTGGGGCGCCTGCCCTTCGTGGGTGGGTTGTTCTTCGGGGTGGGTGGGGCGCCCGCGCGCGTAGTCGACCGGGTCTCGCCGTCAAGGATCGCCTGCGG
>NZZG01000054.1 GCA_002698575.1 Pimelobacter sp.
GCAGCGTGCGGGTGCCGGCGAACCGCGGGTGGTGGGTGTAGATCAGCTCGGTCAGCTGGGTCTCGCGGTCCCGCGCGGGCATCGCCAGCGAGGTGATGGCGACGCGGTCGCCGATCCCGATCCGCTCGCCGCGAGCGGTCACCATCGAATCCGCCGAGTCACCCGTGGTGGGGTCGGCGCGGCGCTGGTCGCGGATCGCGGCGTTGAGGCTGGCCGCGTGCTCGCGGGTGTCGGCGAGGACGAGGTCGCCGGCCGCGCCTGCTTCGGCGAGGGTGGCGGTGCGCTCAGCGTCGCTGGGATGAATCACGATCGACCCGCGGCGATGCAACGCGTCGAAGGCGGCGGCGGGGTCGTCGCCGGTGCGCATGCGCAGGGAGAGTGCGGCGTAGTCGGGGTCGGTGAACCGGTGCACCTTCTCCAGGGCCACGACCGCGGTCGGGTGGGTCCAGGCGAGGGCGTGGTCCAGGATGCCGCCGCGTCCGACCGCGGGGAGCTGGTGTCGGTCGCCGACGAGGGCGACCCGCGCCCCGGCCTCGTCGGCGACCGTCAGCAACGCCCGGGCCGTGTCCTGGTCCAGCATGCCCGCCTCGTCGACGAGTAGCAGGTCCCCGGGTCGCAGTCGGGCGGCCGGGTCGGGGGTCGCGTCAGGGCGCCGTGCCCAGTGCCCGTCGTCGTCCCAGCGCCAGCCGTGCTGGTGGATCAGCCAGGCGGCCGAGCGCCCGTCGGCGCCGGTCTCCGCGGCGGCAACCTCGGCCGCCTTCAGCGTGGGCGTCACGACCAGCAGCCGATGTCCCTGCCGTGCCAGCACGGTTTGCGCAGACCTCAGCGTGATGGTCTTGCCTGCGCCGGCCGCGCCCTCGACGACCACCAGCTGTCCGTCACCCGCCAGGGCGCCGACGACGGCAGCCTGCGCGGGGTCGACCCGCACCAACCCTCGCCCTTGCAGTCGGAAACGCCGGGCGGGCTTCTCGGGGCGGCGGGCGAGGCGGTGCACGAGGTCCGCCTCTACCTTCACCACGTGCTGGGAGGTCAGCGAGCGAACATGTTCGGGCACGTCGGGTGATGTGAGGAGCCGGACGCAGTGTGCGGCGGCGCGGGCGGTCACGTCCTCGGCGAGCTCGATGCGCGCGGCGGGCGTCGCGACCAGGTTGGTCTGGGCCAGTAGGACTTCAACCTTGCCCCGGATGTCCGCGGCGTTCCACGCCGACCGCTTCGCCCCGAGCTGGGAGATCACCCAGTCTGCCGCCCCGTCCCGGTCGATCCAGCCCACCTGGGTCGCATCGAGCACGGCTGGGGCGGTCGGGTCGCGGTAGCCCAGGGCACGCAGCTCGCCGTTCCAACGCGCCACCATCTCCGCGCCGTCGGTGGGGACGACCTTGTCCGGCCGCGCATCGGCCCACGCCCGCCGATCCCAGACCCCGCGGAGCCTTGGGCCAGGTTCCTGACCGGGATGCTCGCGCCGCCACTCAGCCTCGTACCGGTCGATGTTGCGGTGGATCTGACCGGTCCGAGCGCTGAACGCCCCGACGTACGGGGCGAGCTGCTCGATCTCCCCAGTCTCGGGGTCCAGGGTGAAGCCGCGTGCGGCGAGGGCCGCCCGGAGCTCCGGGTTGGTGGAGACCGCGGCGTGCCCGATGCCGTTGATCGCCTCGATCATGTCGCGCACACCCACCGAGTGGAGACCCCGCCACGCGCCGGCGGCGAACACCCGGGCGTTGACCTGGAGGTGCAGATGCCGATGCGGGTCACCGGCCCGGGACGTGTAGTGCCGGATCGCCGCTGCCTCGATCCGCTCCACCGGCACCTGCACCTGCCGTCCGCGGGGCCCGACCCGAGTCGTCGCGTGTTGGGCGACCCAGCCGACGATCTCGGCGGCAGCCTTGTCCTGAGCGGCATCCAGCGCGGCCGACACCTCGGGATGGAGTGCTGCTGCCAGGGACCAGGTCTTCGGGCCGTTGAGGGTGACCTCGACGAACCGCAAAGCGTTCGCGTCCGCGCGGACCCGACCCTTCTTGCGACCGGTGTCGACGTCGACCCCGGCGACCCACGGCTCGTAGGCGTCGCCGTCCATCGAGCCGGCTCTCGCGACACCTTGCGGGGTCGCCGTGAGTCGCTCGGCGACGCCGGTGCCCTCGCCGAGGTAGTAGTCATCGGCCCGCGAACGGTCGTGTTCGACGTAGGCACGGGCAGCCCTCGCGACACCGCGGGAGAACTTCACTCCGCCATGCACCCGGACCACCGCCTCCACGACGTCCGTCGACAACCAACGAACCCCAAGAAATGCCGCGTGGGTCGCCCGATCACGGGCGACCCATCTACGTCCTTCGTAGCATGCGTGCCGCTGGAAAGGTAGGTGTTGAGAAGGCGAAGGTGGGTGGAAGCTGGGGAGATTCTGGGGACCGACGAGAGTCGATGATTGTCAGTCAAGGATGGATGGGCTGAGGGGCAGGTTGTCGGTGGCGGTGGGGGCTCGTCAGATACTGAGTCCATGGCTGTCCCGGAGACCGATCTCGCGCGGATCCGGCGGTTCTGCGAGAAGCAGGTCCCACTCGAGATGCGGGACCAGGTGCGTGTCGAGCACCGCGTCCGTGGTCGCACCGTCACTATCGTCGAGCATCGGCCGCCATGGAATCCGGCGCTGGGCGCGGAGTGGACCGACACTCCGCAGGCTCGGATGAAGTACGACGAGCAGACCAGGAGCTGGACCTTGTACTGGTTCGACCGGAACTCTCGAGCCCATGTCTACGACCTGCTCGAGCCGGATCAGCCGATCGAGCGGCTTCTGGCCGAGTACGACGACGACCCGACCTGCATCTTCAAGGGCTGACACGACCTGTCTTTCCACAGGCGTCTCTGACGCGATAGTGGCCGCGCGCTCGGCGACCTAGCGTTGCGGGATGTCGATCAGCTCGCGGACGCTCGCCGGCGATGAGCCGCTCGAGCGACTCCTGGGTCTGGGGGTTGGTGCGCTAAGCGACGCCGAGCTCGTCGCCCTGGTGGCCGGCATCGAAGCAGAGGGACGCGACGACGTAGCGGTGGGCCGCGAGCTGATCCTCGAGTGCGGTGGACTGCGCGGCCTGGCTGCGGCTTTTCCTGAGGAGCTGACGCGATCATCGGGCGTCGGCACGACAGGGGCGGCGCGCCTCCTCGCCGCCTTTGAACTTGCGGCGCGAGCCACAGATGCGCCGACCAACCGTGTAGTGGACTCCACCGCTGCGATCGCAGATCTGGTCTCCCCGCTGCTCGCCCGTGAGCGGCGGGAGAAGGTTGTGGTCCTGGTGGCCGACGCCGCCAACCGCGTGCTTCGCGTCGTGCCTGTCGCGACTGGCGGCTTGGACTCGAGTCCGCTGCCTGTCCGAGAGGTGCTGCATGTCGTGCTGCGGTACGACGGTCGGGCGTTCGCCCTGGCGCACAATCACCCGTCAGGCGATCCAAGCCCGAGTGTGCAAGACCATGAGGCCACGGATGCCATGCGTCGGGCCGCCGACGCGGTTGGGCTTCGGTTCCTTGACCACGTGGTGATCGGGGGCGCCTCCTGGCGCACCGTCAGGTGAGATGGCCAAGTGTCTCGTTTCGTGCAGCGGGGAGCACCGCCGTCCGCAGGCGTTCACGCGCTTCCTCAAGGCTCGCCACGCGCAGCCGACTCCGCTGGAGTGCTGAGATACGTCGTCGAGCGGCGTCGCCCGGGTAAGGGACCTCGAGCGTGAGCAAGGCGTCCGCACCGACGCGTTCACGTCGAGCCCCAATGCCTGTTGAGGTCGCGCGAAGAGCCTCCCAGAACGCTGGCCACCGACAGAGTGCGTCCACCCAGTCTGAATCGGCGGGAGCCTTCAGCGTGAATGTCACGAACTCCTGAGATACGACCGCACCGTCGAACGCCGAGGGCGCAACGGCGACGGCTCCCTCGAACGCCTTGAGCCGGCTCATGACCAGCTGGCCCGTGTGGATGCGGCGGAGCTTCGCGTACTTGGTCTCCGACCCCCGCATTGGCCCATGCGCGAAGAGCCCGCGGCCGAATCCGAGGACACCTGCGCGCGCGTAGACGGCGTCGTGATCGACCGGAAACTCGTCCAGCTCAAGGTCTAGCGCCGCAGCGAGCGGTCGATCAGCGCCGTCTCGCAATAGGGCGTGGATGGACCGGTCCAGTTGCGCGGTCGCCGAGGGAAACGCCCGAATATTGGCAACGTGGTTGAGGCGAGCGGCGATGTGCTGTTGCTCGGGCAGGTCGGGTAGGGGCAAGCGCCCGTCTAGGAATGCGCCCGGCTGAAGACGTCGCCTTCGGACGTTGGTCCCCGTTGAGCGCGCCGCAAGCGACCGCCAGAAGGGCTCCCAGGCGAACAGATGCCGGAGGTAGGCCGGGTCCGCTTCGGTTGAGCAGATCGTAAAAGCGCAGTATTCGGGTGAGGTATACCGATCCCCCAAGTCTGGGTCCACGAAGGAGAATGCCCCTTCCCAGGCGCCGAGCTTCGGATAGATCAAGTCGCCTGCCTTGACCAGCTTTAGCTCGCGGTACTTCGTTTCAGTGCCTCTCAGGGAACCGGCGTCGAACGATCCGCGGGCGAAATTTCGCGCACCGACCATGGGGTACGTCTCCGTTGCCGAGACGGGCGTCGTTCTGCGCACCTGGTGGAGGACGTCCCCGACCCGGACCATGCGCACCGCCATCAGTTGTCGCTTCCGAGTTCGACCCGGAGGTCACGCAGCAAGGTCAGTATCTGCTCCTCCACGGCGATCAGTTCCTGGACGAGTTCCTCAGGAGAGCGATGCGCCAGGTCGTCGGCGCGATGCGGGTTGCGGACATCGAGGTTGTAGCCGTCCTCCGCGAGGGTCGCGGCGTCGACCTTCCAGGCGTGCTCGTTCTCGACCCGGCTGGCTCGATCACGGCCGCCCCACCAAGTCTGGATGTCGGCGAATTCCTCGAAACGCAGTGGCTTTGTCTTCGTGTAATTCTTCCGCCCTTCCGGGAGAGGCTGCTCGTAGAACCAGATGTCCTTCGTGGGTCCGCCGTACTCGAAGAAGAGCAGGTTTGAGGGAATGAGGGTGTACGGAGCAAAGACGCCATTCGGAAGCCGCACCACCGTGTGCAGGTTGAACTCCGTGAGCAACTTCTTCTTGATCCGTGCAGCCGCGCCTTCGTTGGCGAAGAGGACCCCGTTGGGGACGACGATCCCGCACCGGCCCTTCCTCTTCTCCAGGCGCGCCATCACCACTTGGAGAAACAACCAGGCGGTCTCTGCCGTCCGCGAGTCGGCAGGGAAGTTTTCCAGGCTGCTGCTCTCCTCCTCGCCCCCGAACGGAGGGTTGGTCAGAACGACGTCGACGCCGGCCTTGCGCTGGTCAGCCAACGGGAAGGTCAGCGAGTTCGTGCGGGTGACCTTGGGCTGCTCAACCTCGTGCAAGAGCAGGTTCATCTGGCAGAGCAAGTAGGGGAGTGGCTTTTTCTCGAAGCCGCTGATCGAGCGTTTCGCCGTCGCGATCTCGGTCGCGGAGCGCGCTTGGGCGCGAAGGTGCTCGTAGGCCTCGACCAGGAATCCGCCTGTGCCGACGGCCGGGTCCAGCACCGTCTCGCCGAGGCGCGGGTCGACCTGCTCGACCATCAGCCGGATCACCGGCCGCGGTGTGTAGAACTCGCCCGAGTCTCCGGCGGCGTCCCGCATCTCACGCAGCATCGACTCGTACAGATGGGCCATGGTGTGGATGTCGTCGGCCGACGTGAAGTGAACCTTGTCGATCTGGTCGATCAGGTCACCGAGCAAGTAGCCGGACAGCATCCGGTTGTTGGTCTCCTTGAAGACCGTTGCGAGGGTGGCGCGAGGGTCGCCCGCCTTGCCGGAGCCCTCCAGACCTGCCAGGCCCGGGAGCAGGGTCCCGTTGACCCAGGTGATCAATGCATCGCCCTGCTTGCGCTTCGTCGCGTCCGCCGCCCACACGCTCCAGCGGAGTTCTTCCGGGAGAGCCGGCTGGTAGCCGGGGTCGACGATCATCCGGTTCTGCTCCAGGTCGTCGAATGCCTTGAGGAAGAGCAGCCAGGACAGCTGGGGGAGCCGGTCCAGGTCGCCGTTGAGGCCGGCGTCCTTGCGCATGATGTCCCGACTGGTTTTGATGACCGACGCGAGACGCGCCTGCGGGGTCTGGACGGCAGCCTTGGCGGCACTGGTCACGGCTGGTTCTCCTCGGTGGCTAGCGCCGCGGCGAAGAGCCGTTCGGCGGTTGAGCGGGCGGTCGGGTAGTCGATGTCCAGGTCGAGCTGGGCGGCCATCGCGGCGTAGTCGCCGAGCCAGGCCGCTGGGAACTCGGGGAGCTGCGCCGGTGGCGGCACGCCGTCCCGCACCTGCCAGACCGTCTGAAGCCGGCTGGCCAGGTCGGGATGAGGCAGCAGCCCCGCTTCCGCGAGCAGCACCACGTCGACCAAGTCCTTGACCCGGCTGCTGGGTCGGCCGCCGGCGTACGTCCGGGCCATGGCGTGGAACTTCTCCGCGGCGTGTTGGGCAACGTCCACGGCCGGCATGGCGGTGCTGCTCAGGCGTTCGGCGAGAATCGGAGGAAGCACCTCGATCGTGCCAACTGCGCCGGCGATCTCATCGCTCCGCGCGACGACGTCTAGGCGCAGCGACGCGAAGACCTTGCCGCCGAGGACCGACGTGACGGTGAACGTCCAGCCGGGGTTTCCGGCCTCGTCCGAGGCGGTCGCCCTCGGTGCGGACACTTGGAAGGTCAATCCGTCATCTGCATCGACGTCGAGAGCATCGAGCAGACGATCCTGCACCTCAACACCGTCGAGGTCTTCCAGCATGGCCAGATCCAGGTCCTTGGTCGCCCGGGCGTCGAGGCCGAGCCTCACCTCGAGGGCGAAGCCTCCTTTGAGGACCCAGTTGTCATCTGCGGACAGTCGAACCAGGATTCGCTGAAAAACGAAGTGGCGCCGGATGCGGTCGGGGGCGACCTGCTGCTCGGCGGCGAGGTTAGCCAGTCGGTGGTTAATGCTGTCGCGTAGTGCTCGGTCAACAGTCACTTTGTGATTGCTCCGAGCGCCCGTTCGATCCGCAGTGCCGCTCGGTCGCCCGCCTCGTCAGAGCGGCTGCGAATCCGGCGTGCGGTCGTCAGGCCGCGCTCGAGCGCAGCGGCGACTGCAGCCTCGAGCTGCTCTTGAGAGGTGTCAGCGCCAGCGAGGTCGAGCAGTGTGCGCAGCGGAGTGGTCACCCGCCAGGCCCCCTGATCGAGGACGTCGGTCGCTGGTAGCTCGCTCACGTGCGTCACGACGGCCGGGTCGACGGCTCGGAACCCGACGGGCACGGAGAGGTGCACATGGCGAGGGTCGAGCTCGCCGAGGTCGTGGACGAGCGCGGCCGAGTCGTGGGATACGACACCTCGCTCCTCGCTCCACAGCGTCCAGCGCACCCACTGGTCCTCCGGAGCAGAGGGCCAGTCGGGAAGCCGGAAGAGGCCGCGGTCGACACGCAGCCAGTTGCCACTGTCGACGTGGTACTTCTGCGCCTGATAGCTGTATCCAAGGTCGAGAGCCTGGGCGGCGGTGAAGTAGCCAGCTTGGCTGAACGCGAGGCGCTGGAGCGCGAGCCTCAGGTCCTGTCGTGTGCCGGCCATGGCGCCAGCATAGCCGCATCCGAAGTCAATATATACTTTAGTTATACGCGAGGCGTGATCGCTAAAATAAAACTCACGCTGAGTACAGCCAGGTCTGAAGTTCGCTGATTGCCTGACGCCACCCCTCGACACCGCCGAAGTGCCGTGCCGCTTCGACCGGTGAGCCGAAGTTGCTCAAGGGCGGCACTTGGAAGGCGTAGACGTGGGTCATCTCCTCGACGCCGTACTGCTCGTAGCGGTCGAGGAGGGCGGCAATGATCTCGCGCGCAGTTGGGACGAGTGCCTCCAGGTCGCTCGCGTGGTCGGATCGCACCAACCGTGCGCGCTCGGCCCTGGTCCGTTGAGGGATGTTCCACGCCGCATGTGCGAGGACGTCGAACGGGTCAGTGTCGGTTGAGAGCTCGAGGCGCCTCGACATCTCCTCGATGGAGACGCCGCGGGAGGCGAGGCCCTCCTCCAGAACCGCACGTAGCTGGGGGTCGGACCAGCGTGCGCGAAGGTCATCGATGGTCGGACAAAGCACGCGCACCTGGCCGGCCAGATAGTCCGCGTACTCCACGAGGCGGAGAGCGCCGGTACTCGTGTCAGCGACGTAGTACGCCTCGGCAGTCACCGTGACCTCGGTGCCGTCGACGTAATACTTCCTCGCCGGCGGCTGTTCGAGCTCTCCTTCGGACTGCGTTCGGTCGAAGGAGGGCTCGGGTTCGCCAAACGACGGCACTTCGGGGGCAGCGTCGCCGAGCTCGTCTTCGACGATCTCTCCAGACTCGTCGATGCGCTCGGTCCGGACGCGCACCGGCTCACCGTCGAAGCCCGGATCGGAGAAGAGAACCGACGCGCCGACGTAGTCGACGATCTCGAAGGAGTACTTGTCGTTGTCGGGGTAGAGACGCGACCCTCGCCCGACGATCTGCTTGAACTCGACCATCGAGCCGATCGGACGGAACAGGACGACGTACTTCAGGTCCTGAACGTCGATGCCGGTGGACAGCATCCGCGATGTCGTCGCGACCACGGGTGACGACGACTCCGGGTCGCAGAATCGGTCGAGCTGGCGCCGGCCGGTCTCGCCTTCGGCGCTGACGATCCGGACCACCCAGAAGGGATCGGCCTCGACGGCTGCCCGGTTGTGCGCCACCAGCGCCATGCGCATCTGTTCGGCGTGTTCGGAGTCGACGCAGAAGACGACGGCACGCCCAGGGCGATCGCGGAAGATCTGGCTGAGGTGTCGAGCTGCCGCGTCCGTTCGGCGCAGGAGCGACACGAGGCGCTCGAAGTCACGGGTCGTGTAGAGACCATCGGGGATGTCTCGGCCAAACGTGTCGACCTCGCCGGGGTCCGGGCGCCAGCCCTCCGCGTCCAAGGTCAGGACGATGCGCCGCACGGTGTACGGGGCAAGGTAGCCGTCCTCGATGCCCTGGCGCAGGGAGTACTCGAATACCGGCTCGCCGAAGTAGTCGTAGGTGTCGACATTCTCCTCCCGCTTTGGCGTCGCGGTCAGACCGAGGTGGACTGCGGACGTGAAGCGATCGAGCACCGCACGCCACGACGACCCGGGCACGGAGCCGCGATGACACTCGTCGACGATCACCACGTCGAAGAAGTCCGGCGGGTAGCCCTCGAACGTCGACTCAGTGTCGTGGCTGTTCTTCAGCGACTGGTAGGTGGCGAAGTAGATCTCCCTGCCCATGACGGCGTGTCCCTGGATGCGCGTTGCGCCCTCCCCGAACACGGGCCGGAAGTAGCCATTGAGCGGGGACTTGATGAGCGCGTCGCGGTCAGCGACGTAGAGGATTCGTCGGGGTCGCTCGGCATCGACAGCCCGCCAGTACGACAGGAGCTTCCAGCAGAGCTGCAGCGCGGTGAGGGTCTTGCCTGAGCCCGTGGCCATCAAGAGCAGCACACGAGGCTCGCCGGCGAGGATGGCACGCAGGACGCGGTTGATCGCGACCACCTGGTAGTAACGCAGCTGCCGGATGGAGCCGTCGGCGTTCGTCAGCGTCTGCGAAAGCGGCTGGGAGAGTGCCGATCTCGCCTCATCGTCCAAGTGGTGGTGACGCGCGTAGCGATCCCAGAGCTCGGGCGGGGTCGGGAAAGCGTCCAGGTGGCGCTCGGTCCCCGTTGACAGGTCACGCTCGGTGATGGTGTGACCGTCCGAGGCGATCGCAATCGGAAGGTCGAGGGCCACGGCGTACTCGATGGCTTGCTGGAGACCCTGCCCTGGGCTCGAGTACTCGCGCTTCGCCTCCACCACGCCGACGGGCAGGCCCGGCACGATCTCAAGCAGGTAGTCGACCCGGCCATCGCCGCCGAGGGTCGTGTTGGTGGCAAGGTCGGAGCGGACCACGTACTCGGTGCGGAAACTGTCCGCCCAGCCGGACTCCACCAATCTCGGAACGACGAACTCGCGGCAGGTGTCCCGCTCGTTTCGCCCCGTCATGCTCAAAGGCTAAGGGGACGCGCAGTGGGGCCGCCGGAACTTGGCGTCCAAGAGGGCCGGAACGCAGCACGGAAGCACGCGCGCTGTCGGAGGCCTGTGGAACTCTTGCGGCGTGAGCGACAGAGAAACGATGACGGTGTGGGCACTCCTTCGGGATTACGCCGCGACCCAGTCCGGGGCCTTCACCTCGCAAGAGGCGCTCTCGTGGTTCCGCCGCCACGCGCCCGACAAGGCCAACGAACGGACCATCCGCACTCACATCCGGGGCGCCTCCTGGAACGTGGGCAACCGCTCTCAGTTCTCGTCCAAGGAGCCGTTCCTCACTAAGCTCGACAGAGGTCTGTTCCGGCGAGCGCGCCCCGAAGAGATCGAAGGCCGGCGGGCAGATGTCCCCGTTCCAGCGATTGCCCCGATGCCGGCCGCCCCGGCCAAGGGGGACCCGGCGTCCGAGTGGCACACGGAGGAGAACACCCAGCGCCTTCTCGCTGAATGGCTCGCTGGTGAGGGATGGACCATCGTCAGAACGGCGAACACGGCGACGCGCGAGCATGGCCTCGATGTCGTTGCCGAGCGCGACGGTCAGCGCCTCGGGGTTGAGGTGAAGGGCTACCCGTCTCGCTTCTATGTCACCGGTCCGAAGAGGGGCCAGGTGAAGACCAGCACGCCCAAGGAGCAGGCGAAGAAGTGGTACGCGCACGCGCTGGTGCCGGCCATGCGCCTTCGGACACGAGAGCCCGACTCGATGTCGGTGATGTGCTTCCCCGACTTCCCCGTGTACCGCGAGCTGTACGCGGACACAGCAGTGTCGTTGCGCGCAGCGGCTATCGAGGTATGGGTGGTTTCGCAGGATGGCGGAGTCGAGCGTCTCGGCTAGCTAGCCCCGTTCTCTGAGCCAGTTCAGGATCGCTCGGGCGTCCCTAACTACGTGCGAGGACTCGCCGCTTTGACCATCGTCGTCGTGGTACCCGTAGTCCCGCCGAAGACCGACTTCATCCGTGAACGTGTCGGTGAACTCCTCCGTGCGTATGTACTTGCCATCCGAACTCCAGCCGGCGTGGGTGGACCTTCGGGTCTCACTGCGCCCCTTGTACGACTCGTCGTATTGGTCGATGAAATCGCGGAGCCGAATGGCCTCGTCGTCGGTAAGTCGGGTGCCGGAGACGTCCAGATGCTCCCCGATGTAGTCCCTGATTCTCTTCTTCTCGTTCCGATCCATCGAAGGCTCCCCTCTGCGTCCTCCCGATGAGATTATCCTCGCGGCCGAATGCGGCTCGACGCGAACCTGCGGCTCTCCGACTCTGAGTCGACGCGCTGGCCGCCGAGTTCGACCAGATGCGGAAGGGCTCCGAGCCTCCTGCGGTCCGCAAATAGTCCGCAAGAAGGCCAGCCGAGACCGACGATCGTCGACGACGTCCAATGCTCCTGAGATCGCGTTTCCGCAGGTCAGACCGTATTTTTCGGTCGCGACCGACGATGGCCAACGACCACCCAAACCCCGCGTGATCGTTCCGCTTCAACGTCTGAGCAGGGCGTGCCCTGTCCGCCGTTGCAGGGGGACTCCGGATGGATGGTGTGGGCTCAGCCAACTTCGGCCCCCGGTAGTGCATGTCCGTCACATGTCCGCAGGCTTTCAGGCGGCCGCGCCGTCGAGCTGCAGTGTCATGGCACATTCGAACTAGGCGGATCTTGTGGCTACCGCTACGGCCCCCATCAAGGTCGACGCTGCAACCGACGAGCTCGTTTCTCATGCAGCTCACTTCATGTCTCGCTCGAAAAAGGACATCGTCGACGCTGCCGTGCGTGAGTACATCGACGCGCACCGCAATGAGATCAACGCCGGGGTCAAGGCTGCTCTTGGGCAGCTCAACGGCACCGACGCTGCGGCTGTTTCGCTCATGACCGGCCTCAGCGCCGACGAGCTCGACGACCTCGGCGGCCTACCGAAGTAACCGCCGCACCGTCCTCCGCTGGAGCGTCGGACCTGGGAGCAGCGGGACGCAGGCGGCGCGGAGCGCGTCGTCGCGCTCACCGACCGCGTCTGGTTCAAGGTCAAGACCAGCGACCATCGCGCTGCCGTGACTGAGCTCCGCGGCACTGATCGTCCCGAATGGGTGCGCCCGAGCCGAGGCGCCTGGTGGATCGGAGCGGCTGGCCGGCGCCAAGGGGACAGCCCTCAGCGCGACTTCTACGCCACGCTGCAGCGAGAGTGCACGACGGGGAAGACGGTCTCCTCGGATCACCTGCTCCCGGGCGATTGGGACTGGAGGCGCCTCGATGCAGAACAGGCTGTCGCGTGGCGGCGCGAGATGAGGCGAATGGTGATCCGGCTCGTCGCGATGTCGCTGAAGAACGGCCGCCTCGCCGTTGTCGATTTCCGGAACCATCGGATCAAGCTGCTTGTCCGGGCAGCCAACGGGCACGAGGCCTACTTGGCGATCATTGCCGAGGGAGTGCCGGACCCGCAGCCCCGCCCTGGAGCGAGGACGAGCTCTCCGCCAGCAGCAGCTCGACCAGGATATCCCCGTGACCCGCATGCCGCGCCAGCTCGGCGATCA
>NZZG01000055.1 GCA_002698575.1 Pimelobacter sp.
AATCAACGACTACGCAACGCGCTCACCTGCGAAGACGCCGACCCAGCCGCCGATCCGCGGTCACGTGGCACGAGTCAGGTCAGAGCGGCGGTGCTTCATCAGGAGCGCTGGCGGGAGCGCTGGACGCGTCGAGGTGGAGGTGACGGCGGATCGCCGTCCTCGTCGTGGACCCTCCTCAGCAGGACTCCCAGCGGAGGCTTCGGCTGGAATGACGTCGCCTTCTCGGGGAAGAGCCGATCCGCCTGCACCACGCGTTGCACCTGTTCGAAGCGCGGTGCCGGGAGAAGGATGGCGGTGGTGTCCGCGTGCCCGGCATGGGCCAAAGCATCCGCGGCGCTGTGGTGGTGGGTGATGCGGGTGGGGCCGTGGGCCAGGGCTGGTACGAGGCGGTCGTGGAGCGCCTCGATCTCGACGCGGTCGACGCGCTCGCCGACATCGAGTCGGAGCCACCGGTCGTTGTCGGTGGCGACGAGGACGCCGGGTGACAGAGCAGCCAGCGCCTCGCTCTGGTGGCCGGGTCTGGTGGGGATGCCCACGGAGCGTGCGGCAACGGCGACGTCGTCGACGCTCGAGCCGTGCAGGACCCGGTGGATGGCTCCGAGGAACAGGGGAGTGTCACCGTGGTCGACGATCATCGCGAGACCCTGGTCGAAACCGGGCCCGGGCTGGCGCTGCTGCAGCCGCAGGTAGGCCGCGTAGCGGTGATGACCGTCGGCGATGACAGCCGTGGTGGGTGCGAGCAGCTCGGCGATCGTCTCCAGCACCAGTGGGTCGTGCAAGGTCCAGAGCCGGTGGGCGCAGCCGGCGCGGTCGACGAAGGACACCACGGGCGGTGCCTCGCGCTGTCGGCGCAGGAGCAGGCGCAGCGGGGCCGGTGACTCCTGGACGAGGAGAATGGGTGCAGGGTTGAGGTCCATCTGGTGCATCCGGTCGGCCAGGTTGTCGGCCTGTGCCGGGTAGATGCCCTCGTGCGGTAGCACAGCGCGCTGTTCCGGGTCGGTCGCGCGGCGTGAGACGTCCAGAGCGCCCACGAGCCCCCGCACGGTGACCCCGTTGACGGTGTACTCGTGGAGGTACAGACACGGCCGCGACTCGTGGAGGAGGTGCCCCTGTGTCTCCCATTGACGCACCCGGCCCGCGACGGAGCGGAACGGACGGGCGAAGAGCCGGGCACTGGCCGGGTCGCCGACCCGCGACGGATCGAGACGCAGCGCCCGGAACGGCGCGAGCTCAAGGGGGCCGGCGACGTACGGCGGCGTCACCACGGTCCCCGTATCCATTCTTCCGAGGGTACGAGCAGGTGCCTGACGTGCGGTGACGCCACTCCGCCGTGCCAGACTGAGACGGTGGTCAGTGCCCCCTCGGATGCCCCCTCGGATGCCCCCGCCGCCGTCCTCAGCCATTCCTACGACCTGGCGATGCTGGATCTCGACGGGGTGGTCTACATCGGGGGTGAGGCGGTCCCGGGGGCCGCGGAGCACCTCCGGGGGGTCCGGGCGGACGGCATGCGGTGCGCATTCATCACCAACAACGCCTCGCGGACCCCCACCGCCGTCGCCGAGCACCTCACCGCGCTGGGCGTCGACGCCGAGACCGAGGACGTCGTGACCTCGGCCCAGGCAGCGGCCCGGGTCCTAGTGGACCGACTCGGTGCCGGGGCCCGCGTGGTCGTGCTGGGGGGTGCGGGCTTGCTGGACGCCGTGGCGGCGGTCGGACTGCGCGCCGTCGGGGTCGACGAGGAGGCCGACGCGGTGGCGACCGGGTACGGACCGGACGTGCGCTGGTCGGAGGTGATGCGCGTCGCCGTACGGGTCCGCGACGGCCTGTGGTGGGTCGCCAGCAACACGGACCTGACCATCCCGACGACGTTCGGCGTCGCCCCTGGGCACGGGGTTTTCGTCGAGACCCTGCGCCGCTTCTGCGACGTCGACCCCGTGGTCGCCGGCAAGCCGGCCCGCCCGCTGCTCGACGAGACCGTCCGGCGGGTCGGGGGCAGGCGTCCGCTGATGATCGGCGACCGGCTCGACACCGACATCGACGGCGCGATCGCCGCTGGCATCGACTCCCTGCTCGTGCTGACCGGGGTGACGGGTCTGGCCGACCTGGTCGCGACGCCGTCCGGACATCGGCCGACGTACGTCGGACCGGACCTGGCGAGCCTCCGCGAGCCGCACCCGGCTCCCGAGCACACCGAGCGGGGCGTCGAGATCGGCGGCTGGGCGGCGCGGGTCCAGGACGGACGCCTGACCTGCACCGGAGCAGGATCCCCGGGGGACTGGTGGCGCGCCGTCGTGCCCGCGGCCTGGGCGCACCTCGACGAGACGGGCGGATGCGCCGACATCGACGGCCTCACGCCCCCTGAGCCTGCCCGTGGGCAGGGCGGGCCGGTAGCCTCGCGACCATGAGCCACGACCAGCAACCGGACCTCGATCAGGGCCCCTGGGACGAGGACCCCGACGTGATCCTGGACCGGCCCGAGCGCACCGGCCTGGAGCGGGTCGACGCCGTCGTCGACGCCGTGGCCGGGGTCGGGACCCTCGCCGTCGGTGAGCACGTCCGCGTCTACGAGCAGGCCCACGGCGAGCTGCGCTCGGTCCTCGACGACCCCGAAGCCTGAGGCCAGGCGTGCCGCCGAGACGACTACGCCTCGACGCCGAGCTGGTACGGCGGGGTCTGGCCCGTTCGCGCGACCACGCCGCCGAGCTGGTGAGCGACGGCCGGGTCAAGGTCTCCGGGGCGGTGGCCGGCAAGCCGGCCACCGCCGTCACCACCGACGTGGCGATCGTGGTCGCCACCGACCCGGACCGTCCGGACTACGTGTCGCGGGGCGGACACAAGCTGGCCGGCGCGCTGGCGGCCTTCGGACCCGACGGTCTCGTGGTCACCGGTCGGCGCTGCCTCGACGCCGGAGCCTCGACCGGTGGCTTCACCGACGTGCTGCTGCGTCAGGGGGCACGAGAGGTGGTCGCCGTCGACGTCGGCTACGGGCAGCTGGCCTGGTCGCTGCGCAGCGACGAGCGCGTGCGGGTGCACGACCGGCAGAACATCCGGGAGCTCACCACCGAGCTCATCGACGGACCGGTCGACCTGGTCGTCGGCGACCTGTCGTTCATCTCGCTCGAGCTCGTGCTCGACGCACTGATCGGCGTGACGACGCCGGACGGCGACCTGGCGCTGATGGTGAAGCCGCAGTTCGAGGTGGGCAAGGACCGCGTGGGCAAGGGAGGCGTGGTCCGCGACCCCGAGCTGCGCACCGAGGCGGTGAGCAAGGTCGCCGCGGCGGCTGCCCGGCGCGGCTGGGGGGCCCGCTCGGTCACGGTGAGCCCGCTTCCGGGGCCCTCGGGGAACGTCGAGTTCTTCTTGTGGTTGCGTCGGGGTGCGACCACCCTGGCCGACGACGCGATCGCCACGACCGTGCACGAGGCACGTGCCCTGGGGGCGCCGGGTGAGAGGCTGGACCGGTGACTGCATCACCACCCACCACCCGCCGCGTCCTGCTGCTCGCCCACACGGGGCGTGCCGAGGCGCGCTCGGTGGCGCGCTCCTTCATCGCCGGACTCACCGCCGATGGCCTCGTGGTGCGTCTGCTCGCTGCCGAGGCGAAGGACCTCGGCGTCGACCACGAGGAGTTCGGTGAGTCCCTCGAGCTGAACGAGTCGGAGGCCGACCTCGGCCGGGACTGCGAGCTGGCCGTGGTCATCGGCGGTGACGGCAGCATCCTGCGGGCCGCGGAGATGACCCACGGTGCGGGCACTCCGGTGCTCGGCGTCAACCTGGGCCACGTCGGGTTCCTCGCCGAGGCCGAGCCGGAGGAGGTCGACTCCACGATCGCGGCCATCGTGGCGGGGCGCTACACCGTGGAGGACCGGCTCACGCTCGACGTCCGCGTGAGCCTCGACGGTGAGCTGATCACCAGCACGTTCGCGGTCAACGAGGCCAGCGTCGAGAAGTCCGCGCGTGAGCGGATGATCGAGGTGCTCGTCGAGATCGACGGCCGCCCGCTCTCCCGCTGGGCGTGCGACGGGGTGGTCTGCGCGACGCCGACCGGCTCCACGGCCTACAACTTCAGCGCTGGAGGTCCGGTCGTGTGGCCGCAGGTGGAGGCGATCTGCCTGGTGCCCATCAGCGCGCACGCCCTGTTCGCCCGGCCGATGGTGACCGGACCGGACTCCCGGATCGCCATCGAGGTCATCGACCGTCCCGACGGCGCGGCCGTGCTGTGGTGCGACGGGCGTCGCACGGTGGACCTGCCCCTGGGTGCCCACGTCGAGGTACGGCGGGGCTCGGACCCGGTCCGCCTGGCCCGGCTGCACGAGGCCCCGTTCACCGACCGACTCGTCGCGAAGTTCGGCCTGCCCGTCGACGGCTGGCGAGGCGAGGGCGAGCGTCGCCTCCGTGGCGCTGCGGCCTCCGAGGGAGGCGAGTCCACGTGATCGAGGAGATCCGGATCAGCCAGCTCGGGGTGATCGATGCCTCCACGCTGGAGCTCGGACCCGGCCTGACGGTCATCACGGGCGAGACCGGAGCCGGAAAGACGATGATCGTCACCGCGCTCGGGCTGCTCCTCGGCGGTCGGGCCGACAGCGGGGCTGTCCGCACCGGCGCCAAGCAGGCCCGCGTGGAGGGCGTCGTGCGGACCGAGGGGCTCAGCCACTTCACCGAGGCCGTGGAGGAGGCCGGGGGCGAGATCGAGGACGGCGTCGTCGTGCTGGCCCGCAATGTCGCGGCCGAGGGTCGTTCGCGCGCCTTCGTGGGCGGAGCCTCCGTACCGGTGGCCACCCTGACCGAGGTGGCCCAGCCGCTCGTTGCGGTCCACGGCCAGTCCGACCAGCACCGGCTGCTGCTGCCGCGCGCCCAGCGCGACGCCCTCGACCGCTTCGGCGGGGCGCCGGTCGCCGCCTGCCTCCAGGAGTACGGCGACCTCTACCGCCGCCTGGGCGAGACGACACGTGAGCTGGACGAGGTCGTGGCGAGCGCCCGCGAGCGGGCCAGGGAGGCCGACCTCCTGCGGTTCGGTCTCACCGAGATCGAGCAGGTCGATCCCGAGCCCGGCGAGGACGACACCCTGGCGGCCGACGAGGCCCGGCTGGGATTCGCCGACACCCTGCGCACCGCGGCGGAGCAGGCGCGCGAGGCCCTGTCCAGCGAGTCCGGCGGTGCGGACGCACTGGCCACGACGTCGGCGGCGCGCGGGCTCCTCGACGGCGTGCGCGACCACGACCCGGCGGCGGCGGAGCTGGCCGACAGGTTGGCCGAGCTCACCTACCTGGTCTCCGACGTGGCTGCCGACGTCGCCTCCTACGCGAGCCGGATCGAGACCGATCCCGCTCGCCTGGCCGCCACGTCCGAGCGACGTGCCTCGCTGGTCGCCCTGACGCGCAAGTACGGCGAGAGCATCGACGAGGTGCTGGCGTGGGCCAGGGATGCCGCGGCTCGGTTGCTCGACCTGGACTCCACCGACGAGCGGATCACGGCGCTCACCGAGCGGCGGGACCGGTTGCAGGCCGAGCTCGCCACGTCCGCCGCGGCGCTGTCGGTCGCACGACGGGAGGCGGCCGGCCGGCTGCAGGCGCAGGTGACCGACGAGCTGACCCTGCTCGCGATGCCGCACGCCGTCGTCAGCATCGACGTGGCGAGCATCGAGCCGACGGCCCACGGCGCGGACGAGGTGACCATCCTCCTGGCGGCCAACACCGGCTCGGAGCCACGACCCCTGTCCAAGGGGGCCTCCGGAGGCGAGCTCTCCCGGGTGATGCTGGCCATCGAGGTCGCCCTCGCCGGCACCAGCCCGGTGCCGACGTTCGTCTTCGACGAGGTCGACGCCGGTGTCGGGGGAGCCGCGGCGGTCGAGGTCGGTCGGCGCCTGGCCCAGCTCGCGCGCACCGCGCAGGTCCTGGTGGTCACCCACCTGCCCCAGGTCGCGGCGTACGCCGATCGCCACGTGCTGGTGCGCAAGTCCAGCGACGGCACCGTGACGAGCTCGGGGCTCTCGCTGCTCGACGACGCGGCCCGCGAGCAGGAGCTGTCGCGGATGCTGGCGGGCATGTCCGAGTCCGACACCGCCCTGGCACACGCCCGCGAGCTCCTCGACGTGTCGAGGTCCACCCGGGCCCTGGGCTGAGCGGACCGCACCAGGGGCGTGCGCGCGCCGGGTCGGCCGATCGAGCATTCCTGGGATAGCATGGAGTTCCGTGAGGCAGCCGGGGAATGACCAGTCCAAGCACGTGTTCGTCACCGGAGGAGTCGCCTCCTCCCTGGGCAAGGGACTGACGGCCTCGAGCCTGGGTCGACTGCTCCGCTCGCGCGGGCTGCGGGTGACGATGCAGAAGCTCGACCCCTACCTCAACGTGGACCCGGGGACGATGAACCCGTTCCAGCACGGTGAGGTCTTCGTCACCGACGACGGCGCCGAGACCGACCTGGACATCGGCCACTACGAGCGCTTCCTGGACACGAACCTCGGCCAGATCGCCAACGTGACCACCGGGCAGGTCTACTCCAGCGTCATCGCCAAGGAGCGGCGCGGCGACTACCTCGGCGACACCGTGCAGGTGATCCCGCACATCACCGACGAGATCAAGGACCGGATCCTCGCCATGGGCGGGCCGGACATCGACGTCGTGATCACCGAGGTCGGTGGCACGGTCGGCGACATCGAGTCGTTGCCGTTCCTGGAGTCGGCGCGTCAGGTGCGCCACGAGATCGGCCGGGAGAACTGCTTCTTCCTGCACGTCTCGCTGGTGCCGTTCATCGGGCCGTCGCAGGAGCTGAAGACCAAGCCGACCCAGCACTCGGTCGCGGCGCTGCGCCAGGTCGGCATCCAGCCGGACGCCGTGGTCTGCCGCGCCGACCGCGAGCTCCCGGAGTCGATCAAGAAGAAGATCTCGATGATGTGCGACGTCGACCAGGACGCCGTGGTGTGTGCCGCCGATGCGCCCTCGATCTACGACATCCCGAAGGTCCTGCACCGCGAGGGTCTCGACGCCTACGTGGTACGCCGCCTCGACCTGCCGTTCCGCGACGTCGACTGGACGATCTGGGACGACCTGCTGCGCCGGGTCCACCACCCCCAGGAGGAGGTGACGGTCGCGCTGGTCGGCAAGTACATCGACCTGCCCGACGCCTACCTCTCGGTCGGTGAGGCGCTGCGCGCCGGCGGCTTCGCCCACGAGGCCAAGGTCAACCTGCGCTGGGTCGTCTCCGACGAGTGCGACACCCCGGCCGGTGCTGCGCGCCAGCTCTCCGACGTCGACGCCGTCTGCGTGCCGGGTGGCTTCGGGATCCGGGGCATCGAGGGCAAGCTCGGCGCCCTCACCTACGCCCGCACCCACAAGATCCCCACGCTGGGACTGTGCCTGGGACTGCAGTGCATGGTCATCGAGTACGCCCGCTCCGAGGCGGGGCTGGCCAAGGCCGCCTCCACCGAGTTCGACCCGGAGTGCCCCGAGCCGGTCATCGCCACGATGGAGGAGCAGAAGGACTACGTCGAGGGGGCGGGCGACCTGGGCGGGACGATGCGCCTGGGTCTCTACCCGGCCGAGCTCGCCGAGGGCAGCGTCGTGCGCGAGCAGTACGGCCAGGCTCGGATCGAGGAGCGGCACCGGCACCGCTACGAGGTCAACAACGACTACCGCGACCAGCTCTCCGAGGCCGGTCTGGTCTTCTCCGGCACCAACCCCGACCTGGGTCTCGTCGAGTTCGTCGAGCTGCCCCGCGAGGTGCACCCGTACTACGTCTCCACCCAGGCCCACCCCGAGCTGCGCTCGCGCCCGACGCGACCGCACCCGCTGTTCAGGGGGCTGATCGGTGCGGCCATCGAACGCCAGAAGGAGCTCCGCTTCCCGATCGACGAGAGCGGCCTGCGTCGCAAGGACGACGCCGAGTGACCGACGGCGCGCTCGCCGACCGGCCGGAGTCCTGGGACGTCGTCGACTCCGCCGACCTGCACCGCGACGAGTGGGTGGTGGCGCTCCGCTCCGACCGGGTACGGACGCCCGAGGGGGCCGTCGCCCGACGTCTCGTGCTCGAGCACCCGGGTGCGGCGGTCGTGCTGGCCGTCGACGACCAGGACCGCGTCCTGGTGCTCCAGCAGTACCGCCACGCCGCGGGTCGACGCTTCGTGGAGGTCCCGGCCGGTCTGTGCGACGGGGATCCCGGTGAGGAGCCACTCGCGGTCGCCCGGCGCGAGCTGCGCGAGGAGGCGCAGCTCCAGGCCACCGAGTGGACGCACCTGACCTCGTCGTACGCCTCGCCGGGGATCAGCGCCGAGGTCCAGCACCTCTACCTGGCGCGCGGGCTGAGCCCCGCCGACCGCGGTGACTTCGAGCTGCACCACGAGGAGCTCGACATGACGACGAGCTGGGTGGCCTTCGCCGAGCTGTACGACGCCGTGCTGGCCGGGCAGGTCGCGGACGGGCCCGTCGTGCAGTGTGTGCTGCTGGCGCGCGCCCTCGACCTCGTCGGGGGCGGGGAGCGTTAGTCTCGAGACCGTGAAGATCGGTGTCCCCCAGGAAGTCAAGAACCACGAGTACCGCGTGGCCATCACCCCGATCGGGGTCCACGAGCTGACGGCGCACGGCCACCAGGTCCACGTGCAGTCCGGCGCGGGGGTGGGCTCCGCCATCAGCGACGAAGACTACGTCGCGGCCGGCGCCACGATCGTCCCCGACGCCGATGCCGCCTGGGGCGTCGACGGCGGGATCGACATGGTGCTCAAGGTCAAGGAGCCCGTCGCCGAGGAGTACCACCGGATGCGGGAGGGCGTCACCCTCTTCACCTACCTCCACCTCGCCGCGGACAAGCCGCTGACCGAGGAGCTGCTGCGGCGCCAGGTGACCGGGATCGCCTACGAGACCGTGCAGCTCGGCTCGGGTGGTCTGCCACTGCTCTACCCGATGTCGGAGGTCGCCGGCTGCCTGGCACCCCAGGTCGGCGCCTACAACCTCCTCAAGGCCCAGGGTGGACGGGGAGTCCTGATGGGCGGCGTCGGCGGCGTGGCCAACGCGAAGGTCGTCATCATCGGCGCCGGGGTCTCCGGCCAGAACGCGGCCAACATCGCCCTGGGCATGGGCGCCGACGTCACCCTGCTCGACACCGACCTGGAGAAGCTGCGGATGTCGTTCTGGCGCTACAACAACCGGGTCCACGGGCTGGCCTCCTCCAAGCTCGCCATCCAGCAGCAGGTGATGGAGGCCGACATGGTCATCGGTGCCGTGCTGATCCCGGGCGCTGCAGCACCCAAGCTCGTCAGCAACGACCTGGTCGCGGCCATGAAGCCGGGGTCGGTGCTGGTCGACATCGCCGTGGACCAGGGCGGTTGCTTCGAGGACACCCACGCGACCACGCACGACGACCCGACCTACCAGGTGCACGACTCGACGTTCTACTGCGTGGCCAACATGCCCGGCGCGGTCCCGAGCACGTCGACCTACGCGCTGACCAACGCGACGTTGCCGTACACGGTGGCCCTGGCCGACAAGGGCTGGGTCCAGGCGTGCCGCGACGACGGCAGCCTCGCGCTCGGCCTCAACACGCACGCCGGTCGTCTGACCAACGCTCCGGTGGGCGAGGCGGTGGGCATCCCGGCCGTCGCGCTCGACGAGGTGCTCGCGCCCTAGTGCCCCCGACCCCGACCCCTGCGCCGACGGCACCGAGCCCGGGGACCGACACCCTGGTCCGGGCGGTCCGCACCTACCTCGACCACCTCAGCGTCGAGAAGGGACTGGCGGCGAACACGCTGTCGTCCTACCGCCGTGACCTCAACCGCTACCTGGCCTTCCTCGGAGCCAGCGGCGTCGCGGTGCTCGACGAGATCACCGAGGCCACCGTGTCGGCGTTCCTGGTGCACCTGCGCGAGGGGGACGGCGAGCACCGGGCCCTGAGCCCGACCTCGGCGGCGCGGACCGTCGTGGCCGTCCGCGGCTTCCACCGGTTCGCCGTGACCGACGGGCTGGCCGAGTCCGACCCCGCCTGCGGGGTCAAGCCGCCCACCCCCGCCAAGCGTCTGCCCAAGGCGCTCCCGCTCGCCGACGTCGAGGCGCTCCTGGAGGCAGCCGGCGCACCCGGCACCACGCTGGCGCTGCGCGACCAGGCGCTGCTGGAGGTGCTGTACGGCACGGGTGCCCGGATCTCGGAAGCCGTGGGTCTGGATGTCGACGACCTCGACCTGGTCGACGGGACGGTGCTGCTGCGCGGCAAGGGCGGCAAGCAGCGGCTCGTCCCGCTGGGCTCGTTCGCGCGCACGGCGGTGCAGGCCTACCTCGTGCGCGCGCGCCCCGAGCTGGTCGGCGCCTCGGTCGCGGGTGCCCTGTTCTGCAACGCCCGGGGTGGTCGGCTCTCGCGACAGTCCGCCTGGACGGTGCTGACCAGGACCGCCGACCGGGCCGGGATCACCCGCGACGTCTCGCCGCACACGTTGCGGCACTCGTTCGCGACCCACCTGCTCGACGGCGGCGCCGACGTGCGCGTCGTGCAGGAGCTGCTCGGTCACGCCTCGGTGACGACCACCCAGATCTACACCCTGGTGACCGTCGACAACCTGCGCGAGGTCTTCGCGACCGCGCACCCGCGAGCGCGCGAATGAGTCGGGAGACGGACTGGGACGCCGTCTACGAGGACATCACGGCGCTGGCGACCGCACGCGGGCTCGAGCTCTACCCGCACCAGGACGAGGCGATCCTGGAGATCCTCGCCGGCAACAACGTCGTCCTGGCCACCCCCACCGGCTCGGGCAAGTCATTGGTGGCGCTCGGCGCCCACAAGGCCGCCCTCGCCGACGACCGGGTGTCGTTCTACACCGCGCCGATCAAGGCGCTGGTGAGCGAGAAGTTCTTCGAGCTCTGCGCCGTCTTCGGTGCCGACCAGGTCGGGATGCTGACCGGCGACGCCGCGGTGAACGCCGATGCCCCGATCATCTGCTGCACCGCCGAGATCCTGGCCAACATCGCCCTGCGCGAGGGGTCCGGCGCCGACGTCGGACTGGTCGTGATGGACGAGTTCCACTTCTACGCCGAGCCCGACCGGGGCTGGGCGTGGCAGGTGCCGCTGCTGGCCCTGCCACAGGCGCAGTTCGTGCTGATGTCGGCGACCCTGGGCGACGTGAGCGACCTCGCCGAGGACCTGACCCGGCGCAACGGCCGGGACACGGCCGTGGTCGACGACGCCGAGCGTCCCGTGCCGCTGAGCTTCACGTGGGCGCTGACGCCGCTGGCGGAGACGCTCGAGGAGCTGGTCGCCACCAAGCAGTCACCGGTCTACGTCGTGCACTTCACCCAGAAGGACGCCGTGGAGCAGGCGACGAACCTGCTCAACAACAAGGTGGTCACGAGCGCGCTCAGTGACGAGCACAAGGAGGCGATCGCCGAGCGACTCGGCGGCTTCCGGTTCGGCGCCGGCTTCGGCAAGACGCTCTCCAAGCTGCTGCGCCGCGGGATCGGGGTGCACCACGCGGGGATGCTGCCCCGCTACCGCCGGGCCGTCGAGCAGCTGGCCCAGGCCGGCCTGCTCACCGTGATCAGTGGCACCGACACGCTGGGGGTGGGGATCAACGTCCCGATCCGCACCGTGCTGTTCACCGGCCTGGCCAAGTACGACGGCTCGCGCTCGCGCATCCTGCGCACCCGCGAGTTCCTGCAGATCGCCGGCCGCGCCGGACGGGCCGGCTTCGACACCGCCGGCTACGTCGTCGTCCAGGCACCCGAGCACACCATCGAGAACGAGCGGGCCAAGGCGAAGGCGGAGGCGAAGAACGCCGCACCCGGCGCCAAGGCCAAGCGCAAGAGCAAGGCTCAGCTGAAGAAGCCGCCCGAGGGCACCGTCGTGTGGACCGAGCAGACCTTCGACAAGCTGGTCGCCGGCGTGCCGGAGCAGCTCGTCTCCCGGATGCGGGTCGACAACGCGATGCTGATCAACGTCCTGACCCGTGACGAGGACGCGTTCGGTGTCCTGCGCGCCCTGCTCACCGACAACCACGAGCCGCGCAAGCAGCAGCTCCGACTCGCCCGGCGCGCCCTGCGCCTGGCCCGCAGCCTCGTGCAGTCCGAGACCATCACCCGGTTGGAGGAGGTCGACGATGTCGGCCGACGCTACGTCCTGACCGTCGACCTTCCCGACGACTTCGCACTCAACCAGCCGCTCTCGCACTTCGCCCTGGCTGCCCTGGACACGCTCGACCCCGAGTCGGACGACTACACGCTCGACATCGTCTCGGTCATCGAGGCGGTCCTCGACGCTCCGCGCCAGATCCTCTTCGCCCAGCAGCACGCCGCCCGCGGCGAGGCGATCGGTGAGATGAAGGCCGACGGCCTCGAGTACGACGAGCGGATGGCGCTGCTCGACCAGATCACCTGGCCGCAACCGCTCGCGGAGCTGCTGGAGGCGACGTACGAGATCTACCGGCAGAGCCACCCGTGGCTCTCCGAGGATGCGTTGGGGCCGAAGTCGGTGGTCCGCGAGATCTACGAGCAGGGGATGAGCTTCACCGACTTCTGCTCACGCTACGCGCTGGCCCGCTCCGAGGGTCTGGTGCTGCGCTACCTGACCGACGCCTACCGGGCGTTGCGCCAGACCGTGCCCGAGGCCCACCGCACGCCCGAGCTGGACGACCTCCTGGAGTGGCTCGCCGAGACGATCCGCCAGACCGACTCGTCGCTGCTCGACGAGTGGGAGGCGCTGACCGATCCGGATCGCGCGGCGCTCGGCGCGGGGGAGCCGGTGCCGCCGACCTCACCACGCCCGATCTCCCGACAGGACCGCGCCTTCCGCGTGATGGTGCGCAACGCGATGTGGCGTCGCGTCGACCTGGTCGCCCGTGACGACCTCGACGCACTGATGGCCCTCGAACGAGCCGCGGCGGACCGCACCGACCCGCCGCGCGAGGTCGTGATGACCCGCTCCACGTGGGACGCCGCGATCGAGGACTACTACGCCCAGCACGACACGGTGCTCACCGACGCCGACGCCCGGGGGCCCGACCTGCTGCGGATCGAGGCGACCACGGGGGAGCCGGCGGGGGTGCCGGCCGACGAGGACGTCTCGGCCCGGTTGTGGCGCGTCACCCAGACCATCGCGGACCCGGCCGGTGACCGGGACTGGGTCATCGAGGCGATCGCCGACCTGGACGCCTCCGACGAGGCCGGTGAGCTGGTGCTCGCCACGACCGCGCTGCGGTGCCTGTCCGACTGACCGCGCGAGGGGTCCGAGCTCGGCTCGGCTCGGCTCAGCGGCGCACCGAGCACAGCGCGTTGGGGCACGAGCGGTACCAGCTCATGCCGCCGTCGACCGAGGTGATCTGCTTCGGCCCGGCCTCGGCGTACCCGCTGTCGTCGTACCAGAGCATCGACCAGAGCGGCCGCAGTCGCTGCTTGCGCACGGTGCGGGTGATGACGGCCGGGTTCCAGCTGCCGTCCTTGCTGCCGTGGGGACCAGACTCGGTCAGGGCCATCCGCGGGACCTTGGACGCGATGGCGTCGTAGCCCTCGAGGTTGAGGTAGTCGCGAGGGTCGTCGTTCGGGCCCTCGGGGTCGTAGGTGTCGAGGCCGCCGAGGTCGACGCGGGGCGGGACGTACTTGCCGGGGTTGGTCGTCGTGGAGGTGTTGCGGTTGCCGGCCGATGCCCAGACGATGTTGTTTACGTCCTTGGCGGCAGCGGCCTGCTGCAGCCTGGCGTAGACCTTCTTGTACGTCGAGGGCTTCGCCTTGCCCCACCAGAAGAAACCGCCGTTGGCCTCGTGGAGCGGACGCAGGACGATCGCGGTGCACCAGCACTGGCTGCGCTGGTCGGTGGCGTCGGGCTCACCCGCGCCTTCTTGGAAGCGCTTGATCAGGTCGAGCTTGCGGTCCCAGTCGGCCCAGAAGCGTTCGTACGCCTCGTTGCCCTCCTGCAGCAGCGGCTCCAGCCGGTGCCGCGGACTGTGCGAGGTGCCGCCCGAGAAAGGATCTGTGGCGTGCCACACCGCCACGAGGATGGCGCCGTTGTGGGCGTGTTGCAGCAGGCCCTCGATGTTCTCGTCGACGTAGGGATGCTCGACGCTCGCCGCCTGGTCGAGCTCCTGCAGGTCGAAGCCGATGATCGCGGGGTTGATGCCGCGCAAGGGCGCGTCCCACTGCTCGAAGCTGGAGATGTTGACCTGCTGACCAATGCCCATGAGCCCGGCGTTGGCCCACCGGTCCAGACGGGCGGCCAGGCACACCGCCTCACCGGTCGCCTGCTGGTCGACCAGGGGGGTGGTCGGCTCGCAGCCGCCGTCGTTCGAGCGGGTGTAGAGGGTGGTGGTGCGCCAGCCGACCTTGCGATAACCCCGAGAGGCCTTCACCTTGCCGCGGAAGTACTGCGTGCCGAGGGAGGTGACGTCGACGGCGCCGAAGAAGACCTGGCCGTTGCGGTTGGTCCGGGCCTTCTCGACCGTGCGCCACACCCCGGCGTCGTCCTTGCGCTGGATGGTGACCGGGCGCCGGGAGACGGCGGGGGAGACCTGGGCCAGCACGCCGGTCGGCTCGGTGGCGCCGTTGCCGTAGACCGTCACCACGGCGGGGGTCAGCCGCACCGAGAGCCTCGACTTCTTCTTGCGCTTCTTCCCGGACCTGCGCTTGTCGTGGGTCTCGGCCGACGACGCCCGGTCGGCGGCAGCCACACGCAGCGTGTCCACGGAGCCTGACGAGGGCGGGGCGAGGACGAGCCCGGAGACGACGAGAGCGAGAAGGGCGGCCCAGGCTGCCGCACTGCGCCTGGTCGAGGCCGTCACAGCGAGCACACTCCCTGCGGGCACTGCGAGAGCCAGGAACGGCCGCCGCGCAGGGATCCGATCTGCTTCTTGCCGGTGTAGCCGTCGGCGCCGTCGCCGTCGTCGAACCAGAGCATCACGTAGACGGGCCTGAGGTTCTGCTGCACGGCCGTGCGGGCGATCACGGTCGGGTCCCAGGCGCCGTTGACGCTGCCGTGGGGTCCGGCCTCGGTCACCGCGACGCGGGGCACGGTGCCGGCGATCTCGGCGAGCCCGGTGATGTTGAGCTGCTGATCCTGCTCACCTCGGTTGTGCATCGACTCGTAGGAGTCGATCCCGCCGATGTCCACCCGCTCGGGTCGCAGCTGGGCGGGGTCGCTGATGTAGTCGTTGGTCACCGCGTTGGGCGACCACGCCCAGACGATGTTGTGCACGCCGGCGTCCCAGGCACGCTGCTGCAGGGCGGCGTACAACGCCCGGTAGTCGGCCGGGTCGGTGCCCTGGGCCCACCAGAACCACGTGCCGTTGGCCTCGTGGAGAGGACGGAAGATCACCGCGGCGGGGGCGAAGGCCCCGTCCTCACCGCTCTGGAGGCGGCGGAACAGGTCGAGCTTGGCGTCGTAGTCGGCCCAGAAGCTGCGCGCCGCCCGGGTGCTCGTCGGGTCCAGCAGCTCGTGGATGCTCTGCCAGCGACGGTCGCCGGAGTCGAGTCCGCTCTTGGGGTTGGCGGTGTGCCACGAGGCGGTCAGGACGACACCCTCCGCGCTGAGCCGCAGCAGGGACTCCAGGGGCGGGAGGTCGAAGCCGTAGGTCTCGCCCAGGTCGAGCTCGCTCAGGTCGAAGCCGACCACGGCCGGCCGGTCCGGCGCCAGGGTCGTGACCGGCTCGAGGTAGGAGGAGGACGAGGCGTTGATCTGCTGCCCGATGCCGTAGCGGCCGCTGGCCTGCCACTCGTCGAGCCTGGCGGCGAGGCACACGGCCTCGGGGGTCGCGTCCGGGTCCACCAGCGCCGTGGCGGGGGTGCACACGGGCGTGGGGGGCACCGGGGTGGGGGTGGTCGTCACCGCCGGGTCCTGGGCACTGTCGGGGTCGATCGGGGCGGCGGGGTCGATGAGTGTGCCGGGGTTGATGGTTGTGCCGGGGTCCCCACCGAGGTCGGTGACGACCGGCGTCGGGTCGCCGTCCGCGGCAGACGTCGAGCCTCCGGGGACGGCAGTCATCGCGAGGATGGCCACGGACCACAGGCCCGTGAGCATGACTCTGCGCATCGTGCCCCCTCTCACCTGCACCATTGTGACAGGTGGGGCCAGGGGCGGGGCCGTCCGAAGCCTGAGTTCGCCCGCAGAAATCCCCAAGATCGCCTCAAGGGTCGTCGGCTCGCTCTCCACAGGGTTCTCCACATGAGGGGAGAACGTGTGAGGAACCTGCGGGCCGCGCTCACAGGTAGGCCGGCGTTCTCCACAGATTGCGGCGCCGGACGCACGAATCGGGAGCCCGGAGGCGACGCCGCGGGAGAAGGCGCCTAGAGTCGCGGCGAGCCGCTCCGATGTCGCTGTGTCGACATTGTTGACTAGTCGGCAGCAGGCCACCGGAACAGAAGGAGACAGGTCATGAGCGAGGGAATCCCGCCGAGCCCCACCACCGCCTCCGGAGCAGCCGGGGCATCCGGGGCGCCGCAGATGCCGCCTCGGGTCGTGATCCCGTCCCCGGCCTCGTCGGCCGCGGCCGGGCAGGGCCCCCAGGAGGCCTCGATGCTGCCCTTCGAGAGGGCCTCGGCGCCGGAGTCGCCCCCAGCACCCTCGGCACCCTCAGCGCCCCCCGTCCAGGAGCCGGTCGTCGAGCTCGGTCCGACCGGACGACCGATGCCGTTCCTGCCGGACCCGCCGCCGGTCAGCGAGCACGGCGCGGCTCGAGTGGTCTCGATGTGCAACCAGAAGGGCGGGGTCGGCAAGACCACGACCACGATCAACCTCGGTGCGTCGTTGGCGGAGTTCGGGCGCAAGGTGCTGCTGGT
The DNA here is from genome assembly GCA_002698575.1 of Pimelobacter sp. GTDB lineage: Bacteria > Actinomycetota > Actinomycetes > Propionibacteriales > Nocardioidaceae > Nocardioides. The sequence continues at coordinate 16,734 of NZZG01000055.1, forward strand.
CGACTTCGACCCGCAGGGCTCGTTGTCGGTGGGCCTGGGCCTCAACCCGCACGAGATGGACCTGACGATCTACAACCTCCTGCTGGAGCCCGACGTCAGCCTCGAGGACGTCGTCGTCCCCTCCGGGGTGCCGGGGATGGACCTGCTGCCCTCCAACATCGACCTCTCCGCCGCCGAGGTGCAGCTGGTCAACGAGGTCGCCCGCGAGCAGACCCTCCAGCGCGTGCTCGCGCCCGCCCTGTCGTCGTACGACGTGATCCTCATCGACTGCCAACCCTCGCTCGGTCTGCTGACCGTCAACGCCCTGACCGCCTCCGACGGGGTGATCGTGCCGCTGGAGTGCGAGTACTTCGCACTGCGCGGGGTGGCGCTGCTCAAGACCACGATCGACAAGGTGCGCGAGCGGCTCAACCCGCGCCTGGAGATCGAGGGCGTGCTGGGCACGATGTTCGACGGTCGCACGCTGCACGGCCGTGAGGTGATGGAGCGGCTGGTCCAGGCGTGGGGCGACACCGTGTTCCACACCGTCATCCGGCGCACCGTGAAGTTCTCCGACTCCACTGTCGCGGGGGAGCCGATCACGACCTACGCGAGCTCCTCGACCGGGGCCGACTCCTACCGCCAGCTGGCCAAGGAGGTGCTGTCGCGATGGCACGACGCGTGAGCCTGCCGGCCGCGGACGACCTCTTCCGCTCCACGAGCCCGGGGGTCCGGGCGGTGCCCGACGCCGTCGAGGAGCCGACGCGCGAGGAGCCCGAGAAGCCGAGGAAGTCCGGTGCGAGCGGACGCATCCGGCACGACGAGAAGATGACCGTCTACGTCACCTCCGACGAGCTGATGGCGATCGAGCAGGCACGCCTGACGCTGCGTGGCGAGCACCGCCTGGCCGTTGACCGCGGGCGCCTGGTGCGCGAGGCGATCTCGGTCGTGCTGGCCGACCTGGCGGCCCACGGTGACGACAGCATGCTCGTGCAGCGCCTTCGCGACGAGCGATGACGACGGCCCAGGAGATCGAGCACCCCGACGTCACCCCCGAGTTCTCGTTGCGGCTGGACAACTTCGAGGGCCCCTTCGACCTGCTGCTGAGCCTGATCTCCAAGCACAAGCTGGACATCACCGAGGTCGCCCTGTCGAAGGTGACCGTCGAGTTCATCGCCCACGTCAAGGCCGCCGGCTCCATCTGGGACCTCGAGCAGACCACCTCGTTCCTGCTCGTGGCGGCGACGTTGCTGGACCTCAAGGCCGCCCGGCTGCTGCCGCAGGGTGACGTGGAGGACGAGGAGGACCTGGCCCTGCTGGAGGCCAGGGACCTGCTCTTCGCACGTCTGATCCAGTACAAGGCCTACAAGCAGGTCGCCGCGGTGCTCGGCACCCGCCTCGACGGCGAGTCGCGTCGGCACCCGCGAGCGGTCGGGCTGGAGGACCGCTTCGCCGGGCTGCTGCCGGAGGTGCTGATCGGCATCGGCCTCGACCAGTTCGCGGCCCTGGCGGCCAAGGCCATGGAGCCCAAGCCGGTCCTCGAGGTCTCGCTGGGCCACATCCACGCCCCGGCCGTGTCGGTGCGCGAGCAGGGCGCGATCGTGATGGACCGACTGCGACGCGCCGGCACCCTGACCTTCCGGTCGCTGTGCGGCGACTCGCCCGACACGCTGACCACCGTCGCCCGGTTCCTGTCCCTGCTCGAGCTCTTCCGCGAGGGAGCCGTCGCCTTCGAGCAGGCCCGCGCCCTCGGGGAGCTCACGGTGCGCTGGACGGGGAGCGAGGAGACCGAGATCAACGACGTCGACGAGTTCGACGGGCAGCCGGTGCCGTCCGGTGAGCCACCAGCCGAGGAGGCGCCATGACCGAGGCCGACGTGCACGACACCACGCGGAGCGACGACCCGTCGAGCGAGGATGAGTCCCTGGCGATCCCGCTGACCGAGCTCCGCGGCGCCCTGGAGGCGATCCTGATGGTCGCCGACCAGCCGCTCGACGCGGTCAGCCTGGCCAGCGTCGTCGGCTACCCGGGCGAGGAGGTGCTGGAGGCGCTCACCGCGCTCGCCGGCGAGTACGACGAGCAGGGTCGCGGCTTCGAGCTGCGCAACGTCGCCGGCGGCTGGCGCTACTACACGCGCGAGCAGTTCGCCACGGTCGTCGAGGGCTTCGTCCTCGAGGGCC
>NZZG01000056.1 GCA_002698575.1 Pimelobacter sp.
GCATGCGGCGGCGCGAGCTTGCTCGTGCCGTCAGCGCGTCGAACAGTCGACCGGGAGAGGCTCGCAGTCAAGGACGGCCGCAGGCCGCCGCGCAGCGGTCGAGCGCAGCGAGATCCTTGACGGCGAGACCCGGTCGACTACGCGCGCGGGCGCCACGCTCACCCCGAAGAACAACCCACCCACGAGGAGCAGGCGCCACTCCCACCCCGAAGAACGCCCCACCCGAGGCGAGGAGCGCGAGCTACTCGGCAGCCCCACCGGCGACCGGCTCACCCGCCGGCCGACCGCCGAAGAACACCACCGGCACCAGCAGGCCGACCAGCAGCACGGTGTCGACGGCGAGCACCAGCACCAGCAGGCTCATGATCGACCCGGTGAGCGGGGAGCAGGCGACGATCACGACGAGCGCACCCCACAGCAGCCACGTCGCCCGTCCGCCCCGCTGAGCGATGAGGGCGTAGACGAGCAGCTGGATCATCGAGAGCAGCGTGCCCAGGATCGCGAACTGCCACAGGCGCTCCTCGATGGCGGCGTACTGGTCCCCGCCGACGAAGACGAGGGCGAAGGAGGAGAGCACGTAGGTGGCCGCGATCCCGACGACACCGAGCCCGGCGACAGCGCCCAGGCTGAGTCGCAGAGCGCGGCGGCGTTCGTTGGCGTCGGCCATGTCGGGGAAGGCGACCACGACGACGAACTGGGGCAGGAACAGGACCGCCTTGGTGAGGATCAGCCCGCCGGCGTACAGCCCGGAGTCGGCGTTGTCGAGGACGCTGCGGGCGAGGATCACGTCGACGTTGGTGACGGCGAAGAACGCCAGCAGGGCCTGCGAGTTGTGACCGAGCTCGCGGAAGAGCGCTCGGAACCCGTGGTCCTCGTCCGACGGGCCGGCGTCGTGGGGTGCTCGGTGCCGCAGCGCGACCATCCCCACGGCGACCGGGGCGAGGGCACCGATGAACACGCCGAGGATGGCGGTGAACTCCTCGGGGCGCCACAGGATCAGGGCGGTACCGACCGCCAGCCGCGGGACCCCCGCGGCGGCGTAGAGCACCGCGAGCGGACGCCACCGCCGCTCGCCCTGCAGGGTGCCGGCCTGCCCGCCCATCACGGTCAGCGGCACGGCGATGGCGCCGACGAGGAGCGCGGTGAGCAGGCTCTCGAGGCGGAGCAGGTGGTTGACCAGCGGCGCCGCCACGGCCAGCGACAGGCCCAGGACGATCGCGGTCAGCCAGGTGACACGTCGGATCCCCGCCTCGATCACCGACACGTCGCCGGGAGTCGAGGAGATGCGGCGGGCCGCGGTCGCCTGCAGGGCGAGCTGGGCCACACTGACGACCATCAGCAGGTTCATCACGGCCGCGAACGCGCCGTACTGGTCCGGGCCCAAGGCTCGAGCAGCGATGATCGTGAAACCGTACGTCGCGACGTTCATGGCCCCGATCGCCACGGCGATGACTCCGCCGTTGGTCACCGCTTGCTTGGACGTCGCCTCGGGCACTCCGGGAGTGTTCCACAGCACCTGAAGCAGACACCCGAGGAGGGGCTCACCCGTACAGTGGGCGCGCCATGCACGACACCAGGGGGACGGAGCGCAGCTCCGACGAGCGCGACGACGCACGACGCGCGACCGCCCTGACGGTGACGGCCTACCTGGTGCTCGCCGTCCTGATCCTGACCGAGAAGTTCGGTGAGACGACCTCCGACACGCGACTGGACCTGACGAACGCGCCCACCGAGTTCCTGCGCAACACCTTCACGCTGTGGAACTCCCAGGTCTCCCTGGGCGAGCTGCAGAACCAGGCCTACGGCTACCTCTGGCCGCAGGGCCCCTTCTTCTCCGGCCTGTCCGAGATCGGCGTCCCCGGCTGGGTGACCGAACGCCTGTGGTCGGTCCTGGTCCTCGTCGTCGCCTGCGAGGGCCTGCGTCGCGTCGCGCTCGCCCTCGGGGCCAATCCGTGGGCCGCGGCGCTCGCCGGTCTGGCCTACGGGCTCAGTCCCCGGATGGTGGCCGAGCTCGGGGTGCGCAGCGCGGAGATCCTGCCCGGTGCCGTGCTTCCGTGGGCGCTCCTGCCGCTGGTGTACGCCGTGACGCGGCGGCTGCGTCCGTGGCGGGCTGCGCTCCTCTCCGCGGCCGCCTTCGCGTGCAGCGGCGGCGTCAACGGTACGGCGACCTTCGCGCCCGCGGTGCTGCTGATCGTGGTGGTCGCGTGGGCCGTCCTGTCGCGTCGCCTCTCGTGGCGCTTCGGCTTCGGCTGGGCCGGGCTGATGGTGGCCGTCAACGCGTGGTGGGCCATCTCGCTCGTCCAGTTCGGCGCCTACAGCCCCCCGTTCTTCGACTTCGTCGAGGATGCCCGGACCACGACCCGCACCGCCGGCTTCTCCAACGGGTTGCGGGGGACGAGCAACTGGGTCGACTACATCGTCGTCGGCGGTCGACGCTGGTGGCCCGCCGGCTACGACGTCTCGTTCGATCCGTGGGTGGTGCTGGCCAGTGGCGCGGTGGCGGCCCTCGGACTGCTGGGCCTGCTGCGCTACCGCGGGGTGCTGCGGGTGCCGCTGCTCCTCTCGGCCACCGTGGGGATCGTCGCGATCTGCATCGCGCACACGGGGCCTCTCGACAGCCCCCTCGCGCAACCTCTCCAGGACCTGCTGGACGGGCCGTTGGCGCCGCTGCGCAACGTGCCCAAGGCGGACCCCGTGCTGCGGGTCCCGCTGAGCCTCGGACTGGCGGTCCTGCTCACCCAGGTGTTCGGCGCCCTGCGGGGACGGGCCCTGCGGCGGCGGGTCACGGCCGGGGCGCTGGCAGGAGCGATCGTGGCGGGAGTGGCCACCCTGGCTGCGCCGGTAGCCGGCGCCAACCTGCGCACGCCGGGCTGGACGGAGTTCCCCGACTATTGGGAGGCGACGTCGGACTACCTGGACGCGACGCCCGCCGACGGTGCGGCGTGGATCGTGCCCGGCTCCGGGTTCGGCATCCAGACCTGGGGCTGGACGATGGAGGAGCCGATGCAGGTCCTCGGTGACTCCTCGTGGGTCACCCGGTCCCAGGTGCCGTTGGTGCCTGCCGCCACGATCCGGATGCTGTCGCGGCTCGAGCTGTACCTGACGACCGGCGCCGGGTCGCCGTACCTGTCCCAGATGCTGCGCCGCGTGGGGATCAGCCGGATCGTGCTCCGCAACGACCTCGACCAGCAGGTCGCGCAGTCGACCCCCGCCAACCTGGTCGACGTCGCCCTGGCCCGCTCGCCCGGTATCGAGCAGGTCGCCACCTTCGGGCGGCTGGACTTCGGACCGGCGATCGAGGTCTTCGAGCTGACCGACGACCGGGGCAGCGGCGTCGAGGGCGTCGACGGCTACCAGCTGCGCGACGTGGACGACTCGGTGACGGTCGCGTCCTCCGTCGAGGACGCCATCGGGGCCGTCGGGGCCGGCCTGGTCGGCGACGACCAGGCCATGGTGGTCCAGGGCGAGCAGGGCTGGGACCAGCCCGCGGACGTGCAGGGCGACGGCTTCCAACGTCGCGAGCGGGCCTTCGGACGCGTGCACCAGGCGGAGAGCAACGTGATGGCGCCGCAGGATCCCTACCGCGGAGGCCGCGTGCTGCCGAACTACCCCGGGCCGCCGGGGGCCCGCCCGGTGGTGGCGGTGTACGACGGGATCGCCGACGTCACCGCCTCCACCTCAGCCGGGTACGCCGACATCATCGGCGAGGTCCGTCCCGAGAACGCCCCGTGGTCGGTCCTCGACGGCGATCGGGACACCTTCTGGAAGACCGCGCCCTTCATCGACCCGCGCGGGCAGTGGATCGAGGTCGACCTCGGCGAGACGAGGAGCCTCGGCGAGATCACCCTGCAGCAGGCGACGGCGCCGCTCGGTCTGCAGAGCGTCGACCGGTGGCGGGTGAGCCTGGGGGAGACCACGGTGCTCGCCTCCAACGATCCGTTCACCGGTCGGGCCCGGGCCGATCTCGGCGACGCCGAGGGACGACGGCTGCGGATCACGGTCGACCGCACCGCCAACGACGCGGAGCCGGTCGGCCTCGCCGAGCTCAGCGTCGAGGACCTCTCGGTCTCGCGGGCGTTGCGGCTGCCGGACGCCGGCCTCGACGCCGCCGCCGACCTGCTCTTCGACGCCTTCCCCGAGCGCCGCGCGTGCATCAGCACCCTGCTGGGCCCCGACTGCGACCTGCAGCGCCAGCGGGCCAGCGAGGAGACGGCCGGCATCGACCGGGTGTTCTCGGTGCCCACGGGTGGACGCTGGGACGTCTCCGGCCTGGTCGTGGCCCGCTCCTCCCTGGCCACTCCCGAGCTCATCCGGCCGCAGTCGGGACCGCAGCTGCTCGGGAGCTCCTGGTTCGGCCAGGACCCGGCGGTGTCACCGCGGATGGCCTACGACGGCGACTCCACCACGTCCTGGCTGGCGGACCCCCGCGACCGCGAACCGACCCTGAGGATCGACCTCGGACGCCCCCGGACCCTGCGCTCGCTGAGCATCGACGCCCCCGCACCGATCGCGAAGTCCCCCACCCGCGCCGTGATCGAGGCCGGTGGCCAGTCGAGGACGGTCACCCTCGGAGGCGGCGGGGGAGACGCCGAGTTCGAGCCGCTGCGCGGACGACGGGTCACGGTCACGCTCTCGCGGCCCGGGGACGACGACTTCTACACCCTCGGCGTGCGGGAGATCAGGCTCGCCAACGCGCGCCTGACCCGCACGCTGGACGGAGCCGGGCCGACCGGTGCCGTCTGCGGCTTCGGACCCACGCTGGTGGTCGACGGTCGGGAGATCCGGACCCGCGTCTCCGGCCAGATCGGCTCCGTCGTCGCCAAGGGGCAGCTGGCCGTGGAGCCCTGCGGGGTGCGCGGGCGCATCGCGCTCGATGCGGGGCAGCACCGGGTCGAGCTCAGGTCCACCAGCCAGTTCCAACCGGTGGCCCTCAAGCTCGACAGCGTCGAGGAGCCCACACCCGTCGAGCGCTCGCGGTCGCTGGAGGTGCTGAGCGAGGGCGAGACCCGACGCGTGGTCCGCGCCGGGCCCGGTGAGGCCGCGATCCTCTCGCTGCCCCAGAGCTTCAACGTCGGATGGGCCGCCACCGTCGACGGCCGTGCCCTCACGCCGCTGCAGGTCGACGGATGGTCGCAGGGGTGGCTGATCCCCGAGGACGTCGCCGGCGACGTGGTGCTGACCTACGAGCCGCAGCAGCCCTACCTCGTGCTGCTGATCGCCGGGCTCGTGGTGCTGGGGCTCGTGGTGCTCGCCGCTGCAGGCGTCGGGACGGTGACACGGCTCCGGCCCGCCCCGGCGCTCCAGGACGACACCGACGTACGGCATCCCACAGCGGGTCGGCACCGGCGCCGCCGGGTGGTGTCGCTGACCGCCGGCACCATCGGTCTCGGCGTCGTCGGCCTGCTGGCCGGTGGCCCGGTCGTCGCGCTGGGGGCGGTCGCGGGATTCGCGCTCGCCTCCCGGCCACGCTGGGCGCAGACGGCCACCGCGGCGGTGCTGCTCGGTGCCGTCGTGACGCTGGTGGTGCAGGTCCAGCGCGAGCAGCAGTTCCCCTGGGCCGGGATCGACCTCGCGACAGGTTTCGGGCTGGCACTCGGACTGGCGTCGTGCGTCCACCTACGACGAGCCGCGCCGCATGCGTCCTGAGGGGCGTCCCCGGGGGCGTCCCGCGGTGACGCCGTCCGTCGACCGGGCCGACCTCGGCTGGTCGGTGCTCCTCACGCTGGCCATCACCGGCCCGCTGCTGCTGGGGTCGGGCTTCTGGCTGGTGGGCGACATGGTCTTCGTCCCGCACCAGCCCTGGAAGTCCGCCTGGCTGGGCCTGGACGGGTCGTTGCCCCGCGCGGTGCCGATGGACGCCATCGTCTCGGTGCTGACGCAGGTGGTGCCGGGCTCGGTCGTGCAGCGGGTGTTCCTCGTCGGAGCGCTCGTGCTCGGTGGGGTCGGCATCGGCCGCCTGGTCCACGAGCGCGCCTGGTACGCCCGCGCCGCTGCGATCGGGATCTTCCTCTGGAACCCCTGGGTGCACGACCACCTCCAGATCGGGCAGTGGGCGATCCTGTGCGGCTACCTGGCGCTGCCCTGGGTCGCCCTGGCGGCTCGCCGCTACCGCCGCGACGTACGCGCCGGGTGGGCCCCGGTGGCCGTGGCGCTGACCATCTCCGGGGTGTGCAGCCCCTCCAGCGGTGTGATGGCGGTGGTGGTCGTCGCCGTCCTGGGGCTGCGCCGGTCCTGGCCCTCGTGGTCGGTCCTGGCCGCGCTGTCGCTGGTCGCCAACCTGCCCTGGCTCCTCCCCTCCCTGCTCGCTCGCTCCAGCACGGTCACCACCGCCGGGGTCTTCGAGCTGTTCGCTCCACGGGCCGAGTCGTCCCTCGGGGTGCTCCCCAGCCTGCTGACGCTCGGGGGCACGTGGAAGTCGTCCATCGTGGCGGGGGAGCGCACGAGCGCCGTCGTCGTCGGTCTCGCCCTCGCCCTGACCCTGGCCGCGCTGCTCGGGGCTCTACGACGGGCACGCAGCGGTCCGGCGGCCGCGGAGGTACGGCGACTCGCCGTGCTCGCGGCGGTGTCGCTGGCGGTCGCCTCCGTGCCGGCCCTCGGCGGCGCCGGACTCCTGGAGGCACTGGGCGAGCGGGCGCCGGCGCTCGCGCTGCTGCGCGACGCCCACCGCTTCCTGGCCCCCGCTGCGCTGCTCCTCGCCGTGGGACTGGCCTCCGCGGTCGCCTGGGCGCGCGCGCAGGTCGCTCCGGGCCGCGAGTCCCTGTGGACGGTCGCCGGACTGCTCGTGGTAGCCCCGGTGCTGCTGCTCCCCGGTCTGGCGTGGGGGGCCGGCGACCTCGAGCGCTCGTCGTACCCCGCCGACTGGCAGACGGTGGCCGAGCGGATCGGTGCCGAGCCGGAGGCGACCACCATCGTCCTGCCGTGGGCCGGCAGCTACCGGAGCTTCGACTGGGCCGATGGTCGGGCAGTGCTCGACCCCGCCCCGCGCTACCTGCCGGGCGAGGTGCTGATCGACGACCGGACCTTCGTCGACGGCGTCGAGATCGCCTCCGAGGACCCCCGGGTGGGTGCCGTGACGCTCGCGCTGGGAGCCTCGGGGCCGGTCGACGTCGCTCGCGGGCTGCGCCGTCTCGGCGTCACCTGGGTGCTGGTCGAGCGGGGACAGGTCGACCAGTCCGTGCCGGCGGGTCACACCGTCCACGACGGCGAGGACCTCGTGCTCCTCGATCTCCGGACCACGACGGACCCGGGAGCAGACCCCGATCCCCTCCGATCGACTGCCCGACCTAGTCACGGGGACTACGCACCTCTGGTCATTACGGGCCACGTCGGCGCGTTCGTGTTGCTGATCGGCGCTTTCGGTCGCATACTCCGTCCTGGGAGTAACCGCCGTCACAGTAGCCGGCGCTGACTTCCGCGAGGTCTTTGGGAGGGGACCGAGCACATGAAGATGGGATCAAATGCAGGTGCCGCAGGCATCGGGAGCACACTCAACGTCGTCGTGGCAGCCGTTGTCGGCGCCGCAGCGGCCACGGCACTGACCGTCGGCGGCGTCAACGCCGCCAAGGGTGACCAGAAGCCGGTCGCCCAGTCCAAGCTGAGCCAGTACTCCGAGAAGTAGGCATCCGGCACCCGAGCCGCTCGCGTGAGCGGCTCCGGGTGCGTCTACGACTCGTGGTCCCCCCGGGAGGGTGGGGACCTGTGCTGCTGACGGCTTGGGAGGGCCCTGATGCTGCAGATCGTCATACCTGCGTACAACGAGGAGAACCGGCTACCACGCACGCTGCGTGAGCTCCGGCGCTTCGTCCGCGACCACCGCGCGCGCCTCGGCGCCGTCGAGGTGATCGTGGTCGACAACGCCTCGACCGACGCGACCGCCGCTCTGGCGGCCGCGGCGGACTGCCGTGCGCTGCCGGTTCGCGTGCTCTCGTGCGCGACCCGGGGCAAGGGCGCGGCCGTCGCCGCCGGGATCGCCGCCACCGACGCCGACGTGGTCGCGTTCATGGACGCCGACGGAGCCACCCACCTCGACGCGCTGCTGGAGTCGACGCGGCTCATGGCACTGGGCGTCGACGTGGCGATCGGGTCGCGCGCGGCGTCCGGCTCGGACACGGCCGCGCGGCACAGCCGCCTGCGCGAGTCCGGTGCCCGTCGCTACCGCGCGCTGACCGGCCGGATCGTCCCGGGGATCAGCGACACCCAGTGCGGGTTCAAGGTCTTCCGCGGGGACGTGGCGCGCACGGCGTTCGCGGACCTGCGTACGGCCGGCTTCTCCTTCGACGTCGAGCTCCTGGCCCGGGTGCAGCGCAGCGGCGCCCGGGTCGTGGAGTTCCCCGTGCAGTGGGCAGACGTCCCCGGCTCCACGTTCGAGCCGTTGCGCCACGGCGCCGGCGCGTTCCTCAACCTCGCCGTGATCGCCTGGCAGCTGCGCGTCGTCCCCGCCGGGGTGAGCGGTGTCGAGACGTCGCTCGCCCCCTCGTCGGCGCTGAGCCAGCTGGCGGCCGAGGCCTGAGATGAACCAGACCCCGCGCAGCGCTCCCCTCGCCGGCACCCGTGCCGTGGTCGTGAACTGGCGCGACCTCGAGCACAGCCTCGCCGGAGGGTCGGAGCGCTACGCCTGGGAGTACGCCAAGGCGCTGCTCGCCGCCGGCGCGCAGGTCGAGTTCATCACCGCCCGCGACCGGGGGCAGTCGCGCCGCGACCTGCGCGACGGCATCGAGGTCCGTCGTGGAGGCGGCGCGTTCGGGTTCTACGCCTTCGCTGCGCTGTCGCTGCTGCGGCGTCGCCGATCGGTCGACATCGTCATCGACCCCGAGTGCGGGATCCCTGCCTTCTCCCCGCTCTTCGTCCCGAGCACCACGACCGTCGTGCTCGTCGTCCACCACGTCCACCAGGACCAGTTCGCGACCTACTTCCCGGCGCCGCTCGCGCGGCTCGGGCAGTGGTTGGAAAGGGTTGCCATGCGCCGCGTCTACCGACGTCGCCGTACGGTCGCCGTCTCGGAGTCCACCCGCCAGGAGATGGTCGACCAGCTGGGCTGGAGCACCCCCGTCGAGATCATCGGCAACGGCACGAGCGTCCCGCCCGTGGACCTGCGCGACGATGCCCACGACGAGGCCTACGCGGCCAAGGACCTCGACCGGATGGTCGTGCTCGGTCGTCTCGTGCCCCACAAGCGCGTCGACCTGGTGCTGCAGGCGCTGCACGCGCTGCGCGACGAGCGCCCGCACCTGCACCTCGACGTGTGCGGCAAGGGCCCCGAGCTCGACCGGCTCCGCTGGATAGCCGCCGACCTCGACCTCGCCGACCGGGTCACGTTCCACGGCTACGTCGCCGAGGAGACCAAGCAGGAGATCCTCCGCCGCGCGGCGCTGCACGTCTGCGCCTCCGACATCGAGGGGTGGGGCCAGGTCGTGATCGAGGCCGCCGGCTACGGCATCCCCACGGTGGCGCGTGACGTCCCCGGCCTGCGCGACTCCATCCGCGACGGGGAGACCGGGTTCCTGGTCGACGACGACGCCGACCTCGACGTGGTCCGGCAACGCCTCACCGGTGCCATCCTCACGGCGCTGAGGGAGCTCGAGGCTCCCGAGAACCGACGTCTGGCCTTCAAGGCCAGCACCACCTGGGCGGCCGGCTTCAGCTGGTCGCGCATGCACCAGGACGCCGTGGACCTCGTGGTCGACGAGCGCCAGGCCCGAAGCGGCCCCCGCACCACCAGTGCTCCACCCCTTGCTCCACCGAGTGCTCCCACCGCGGCTCCGGCTGCGTCCATCGAGAGGTAATCATCATGCGTCGAGTCATCAGCACCACCCTCATCGGGCTCGGGGCGTTCCTGATCATGGCCGCGGTCCTGGTCAAGTTCTACGCCCACCCGAGCCTGGCCACCATGCCGACCAACTACGAGTCGACCACCGAGCTGCAGGCGATCGACGCGACGATCTTCGACGCCTCGACGCTCGAGCCGAAGAGCACCGACCTGGCGATCTCGTCCTACACGGTGGCCGACAGCGACGTGGCCACGCCCGACGGCGTCGTGGTGTGGGTCAACCGCACCTCCATCCTCGACACCAGCGTGGAGGGCGCCACGTGCGACCCGACCGTGAACGCCGCGCTGCCCGGCTGCTTCCAGCAGACCTCCGACCGTTCGCCGTTCGGCGCCGAGTCCGGCGCGGCCGCGGCCTGCCCCGACTGCGGCTCCTACGTCGACGAGTCCGTCGACGTCGGTGGTGAGTACGTCGTCGAGCAGGTCGAGGTGAACCGCTCGGGACAGATCTTCAAGGGCCCGTTCGACATGGGCAAGGAGGACCTGCAGTGGTGGGACTCCAGCCTGGGTGAGGCCACGACCATGAAGTACGTCGGCACCGAGAAGGTCGACGGTCTGGAGACCTACAAGCTCGTCCAGACGATCGAGCCGACCCAGATCGGCACCCGGGACCTCCCGGGCTCGGTCTTCGACGTCGACGCCGACACGATCACGGCCGACGAGATGTACGGCATGGTCCGCACGATCTGGTTCGAGCCCACCACCGGGTCGCCGGTCAAGCGCGTCGAGGTCCGCAACCAGTACTTCGCCTACGAAGGCCAGGACGTCCCGGCCTTCGTCGGCACCGTCGAGTACACCCCCGACACCGTCTCCGGCCTGGTCGACGACGGCAAGTTCCAGAGCTTCTTCCTCGGCGGCATGGTCTGGCTCTTCCCGCTGACGATGATCGTGCTCGGGCTCGCCGCGATCGCCGGCGGTCTGCAGATCCGTCGCCCGGGTGGCCGCAAGCGCACGGGCAAGAAGGACCGCGAGCTGGTCACCGCCTGATCCTCGGATCACCCGCCGGAGGGCACCTCGGCGACGACGGCCTCGAGCAGCTGCTCGAGGCCGTCGTGCGTCCAGGCCGTGCCGCGTGCGCGGAGGCTGACACGGGTCCGTCCGGCGAGGGTGAGTGCGCCCAGCGACACGCCGCTTCCGCCGGCGGTGACCGGGTGGAACGACAGCGCGTCCACCCCGTCGGCGGCGAGGTTGCCCAGGTGGGAGACCAGCAGTGTCGAGCCGAGCCGTGGCGCGAGCACCCGCAGCCCGGCCGTGAGGAGCCCCGCGCGGCTGCCGGTGCCCTGCACCGGACGTTGGGTGGGTGCCAGGGCCAGGGCGTCGGTGATGCCGCCGAGGTCGAGGCGCTCGACGTCTCGCAGCCGGAGCAGGGCGCTGCGGTCGGCGATCGCGGCCGCCGAGGTGTCCCGCGAGACGCCGATGGCCACCGCCACGTGCCGCGTACGCCGGGTCCGGCCACGCGCGGCATGCGCGCGGTTGAAGGCGGTCACCCCGCGTGCCCCGGCCAGGACGAGCGCAGCGGTGCGCACCGGCGCGGACAGCTCGCGCTCGACGTACACGTCGAGGCCGTCGCGTGGTGCGGACCGGGTCACGGGAGAAGGCGCCGCGATCCGCGCCGGAGGGGTGGCCGCCACCTCGAGGAGCCTCCGGGCGAGCGTGCCGAGCGGGCCCGCGTCGTCGGGTCGGTCGCCGACACCCCGCGCCGAGGAGGTCACCGAGGTGCCGGTGACGGAGCCGAGCACGGCGAGCAGCCCGAGGCCGTCGACGCGGCTGTGGTGCGCCGAGACCACGATTCGGCGGCCGTCCTCGGTGATTCCGAGGGACACCACGCCCTGCCGCTCGTCGCCCAGCGTCCGCCGCAGCCCGGCCTCGTCGGGGCCCGTCAGCACCCGGCCCGAGGCCGGCCACCCCTGCTCGCCGTGCAGGGCCGAGAGCCGTTCGCGCACGTCCTCGACCGCCAGTGGCGTGGACACGGTGGCGCTCAGCACGATCCGCCACGCGATAGCAGGATCGGCGACCCAGTCGGGGGTCTGGCTCACGAGCCCCGGACGGGCTTGACGGCCCGCACCACGAGGCTGACGCCCGGGAGCCGGTGCAGGGGCAGGACCCGCTCGGTGGCGACGGCGGCGCGCAACCCGGCATTGAGGAGGGGGTGGACCTCCTCCATCTCGCTCTCGCTGGTGTTGTGCTTGCGGCGCGCACGCACGACCGGACGGAGCAGGACGTTCCACGAGCGGACGTCGACGACCTCGAGACCGACCCGTTCCATCAGGCCGGTCAGCTCGGCCTTCTCGTAGCGGCGTACGTGTCCGAGCGCC
>NZZG01000057.1 GCA_002698575.1 Pimelobacter sp.
AGGCCCGTCGACGAGCTCGGCCTGTGCCTCGACGATGACATCGCCCTGCAGCGAGCAGCGCAACACCAGACCGGCCGGCCAGTGCGGCAGAACAGGCCCGCAACGCACCTGCAAGACGTCCATCTCGAGGCCGTCGCGGTCCTCGCCGCCCTCCGCGAGAGGGATGCCTCCCGGGGACATCTCCATGTCGCCGTGGTCCATGCCCTCGTGGCCCTCGTGGCCGCCGTGGTCCATGCCCTCGTGGCCGCCGTGGTCCATGCCCTCGTCGCCGCCGTGGTCGATGCCCTCGTGGCCGCCGTGGTCCATGCCCTCGTGGCCGTCACCTGGACCGTGGTCCATGTCTCCATGGCCGCCATGACTCTCGGCTCCAGGTCCGGCGTGCTCGGCGAGGAGTTCGGAGGCGGTGGGTCGCTGCTGCGCGTCACGGCGGTGGTGGTCGGTGTCGAGCAGGCCGGAGTGTGCTTCGTCCAGTCGAGCACCCACTTCGTCGCCCGCGTGCACGTCCACGCGCACCCGTGGTCCTGGCATCTGGTGCCAGACGCCCTCGATCGCTTCCGCGAGCTCCGGCCCGGGTTCGCCGCACACGACGAGTACGTCGGCGTCCGCGGGTGAGTCGGCGAGCCGCCATCCTCGCGCGAACAAGTTGCGCTCCGCCGCCATTCGCGTGCGCCACGAGCCCGGCACCTCGACGACCAGAGCGTGAGCGTGCCGGGAAGCGCTCCGTGCGAGCGCGTCACTCAGACCCAACGCAGTGCCCCCTCCCGCCATGCCCAGAGCACGGCGACGAACAAGGCAGCCAGGAAGAGGAACATCTCGACGACCGCGGTCACGCCGACCTGTGCGACGACGACCGCCCAGGGATACATGAACAGCATCTCGACGTCGAAGGCGAGGAAGAGCAGCGTCGCGAGGTACCAGCGCACGTGGTACCGCGACAGTGCGTGCTGCGCGGGGGCCCAGCCCGACTCGAAGGGAAGCACGTTTAGCGAGTCTGGCGCTACGGCGGTGAGCCTGTGCAGCGCGTACAGCCCGAGTACGAGTACCCCGACCGCGCTCGACATCACGACAACCCCTGCGTACATGACTCTCCTCTCGCGTTCAGATCGTCGCCACCGGCTGACTATGGACGGGGATCCGTGCTCAGGGGCTGGCCTCGAAGTCCGGGACGGGGCGCTGCTTGGCCTCTTCCTCGGGGGTGGCGGCACCGTTCTTCTCGATGTCCTCGATCAGCCACTTCATCTCGGCGATCTCGATGCGCTGAGCCTTGATGATCTCGTCGGCCAGCTTGCGCACACGCACGTCTTCGATCTCGGACCGCTCGCTGGTGAGGATCGCGATCGAGTGGTGCGGGATCATGCCCTTCATTTAGGACTCGTCCTGCACAAACGTCTGCGACCGGGACAGCCACAACGCGGAGCCTCCCACGACGAGCGCGGCCACGATGATGGCGACGTTGACCTTGACGTTCTTGTACATCATCCCCCACATGAAGCCGACGTGCTTCTTGTGCTGCTCGTGCTCGGACTGGTTCTGATCGGACTTCGTGGTCATGCTGGGTCTCCTCTCATCGGGGATACTTATCCACATCGCCGGTTGTGACACCGGAGCTTGTCGTCGGTGATCCGGCGCAATGGTTCCGCCTGCGCCTATCGGTCGCTGTCGTCTCGGAGCTGACGGAGGCGGTCCTGGTACTCCTCGTCGGTGAGCTCGCCACGGGCGTAGCGCTCGTCGAGGATCTCTTGCGCTCGAGTTCTCCCGGTCCCCGGTCCAGGCGCGCTGCCACTGCCGCGGTTCGTGCCTCCGCCGCTGCCGCGAACCAGCAGCACGACGACGAGAACGATGACCAGGATCATGACGGGCCAGATGAACCACATCCAGCCCATGCCTCCTCCGTTGCCATACATGGGTCTCACCTCTCTTTCCGATTCCTGGAGCCCGAGGGCTCCGCTGTGTTGTCAGGTGGCCCGCTCGGGGCAGGGACCGCCGCGAGGTCAACTGGCCAGGACGGTGCCCATCATTCCCCGGTCCTCGTGGTCGAGGATGTGGCAGTGGTAGACGGTCCGGCCGCCGAAGTCCTCGAACGCGACCCGGACCTTGACCTGGCTGCGGGCGGGAACGTTCACCACGTCGAGCCAGACAGGCTCTGGCACCTCGCGGCCGTCGGTCTCCAACAGCTGCATCGGCCACACGTGCAGATGGAAAGGATGGTCCATCGGGCTGTCATTGCCGATGGTCCACTCCTCCACCGTGCCCATCCCGACCTGCTGGTCGATCCGGTCGGCGTCGAACTCCTCACCGTCGAAGGTGAAGCTCATCGGACCGTCGCCGCCGCCCATCATCCCGCCCATGCCCATCTGGAAGGTGAGCGACCGACGACCATCGACGTCAGCGTCACGCAGGTCGCGGACAGCCGGGCCAGGCGGGATCTCACCCGCGGCTCGGTTGCCGCTCGCGGAAACGCCCAGGCGGGCGAGGGTCACCGGCCCGCCACCCCCTGACATCGGGCCCCCACCCATCATCTGGCCCATCATGCCGCCACGGTCGACCGGCATCGCGGTCAGCTCGCTGCCTCCCTCGGACAGGTCGACCACCAGGTCGAGCCGGTTCCCGGGCGCGAGCACGACGTCCTTCAACGCCATGTCCCGGGGCAGGCGACCCACGTCGCGACCGACCACACGAGCCCGCTGCCCCGGCAGTCTCAACGCGAGGTAGCGGGCCGTGCAGGCATTCACGACGCGCCACCGTTCACGCTCACCTGATCGACCCTTGAGGTCAGGCTCAGCGGCACCGTTGACCAGGACGAGCTCACCCTCGCGGCCCATCATCTGCTCCATGGTGGACGGGCTCACCAGTGAGCCACCGGAGTCCAGGGTGATGTCGGAGACGACCATGACCCGTTCCCGGTCGACGGTGATCTCCTCGTCGTCCTCCACGATGATGGCGCCGTAGAGTCCGCCGAACACCTGGTCCGCGACCGTGCCATGGTGGTGCGGGTGGTACCAGTACACGCCTGGTGGATGGTTCTCGGGCAACCGATACTCATACCGATGCGCCTGGTCCGGTTCGACAGCGACGAACACATTGTCCCCGTTAGCCTCGGGGGACACGTGCAGCCCGTGCACGTGCAGGTTCGTGACCCGATCGAGCCGGTTCACCAGCTCCACTCGCAACGTGTCGCCCGGCCGCAGCCGCAACGTCGGACCCGGCACACCGCCGTTGAACCCCATCGTCGTGGCCTGCCGGCCGGCGACCTCGTGGCTGCCCAGCGCAGCCTCCAGCCGCACCTCCAGCAGGCCCCCGGTGCTCCGGAGAACCTCGGGCTCGGTGAACCGCTCCCCGGCGACGGGGTCCAGGACCGAGGTGGACAGCTCCCGCCACAGGCCCGTGCCACCGACGACGGTGCCCACCAGGCCGGCACCGCCCATCGTCAGAGCCGTGCGTCGGCTGATCGGATTCACGACTTCCCCTCCCTCAGGACGCGCGACCGGTGCTGGTACTCCTCCGTGCTCAGCTCGCCCGCCGCGTACCGCTCCTCGAGGATCTGTCGGGCACCACCCGTCCCGCTCGGCCGACCGGGCCGGCCCGAACCGGCTTCGAGGCCTCCGGCCAGCACCCGCACCGCCGTCACCACCAGCATCACGACGCCGAGGACCAGCAGCACTCCGTAGAACAACGCGATCATGGGCGC
The DNA here is from genome assembly GCA_002698575.1 of Pimelobacter sp. Taxonomy (GTDB): domain Bacteria; phylum Actinomycetota; class Actinomycetes; order Propionibacteriales; family Nocardioidaceae; genus Nocardioides. Next base: position 3,689 of record NZZG01000057.1, read on the forward strand.
CCGACCTCGGACCACGTGGCACCAGTATCGGTGGACACGAGGACGCCGCCCTCCGTGGCGGCATACCACCGCGACTCGGTGGCGGTCAGCGCGCGAGGCACGTCCGGGAGTGATCCCACCTCCCGCCAGGAGTCCCCACCGTCGTCGCTGCGGTAGACCGACCCCTCGGGGCCGGCCCCGACCAGCAGGTCCTCGCTGTCCCAGTCCAGGAGCAACAACCGCGGCGCGGACTCCACGAGCTCGGGAGACCCGGAGACCTGGAGCCGGACGAGCGAACCGCTGCCATCGGTCAGCAGCACAAGATCGGGGTTGCCTGGATGGGCGGCCACGTCGGCGGCGGGCAACTGGCCCAGGTCGCGCCACCGCCTGCCGTCCTCGGTCAACATGAGGCGCCCGCTCTGGGAGTCGACCCCGTACACGCGCTCACCCGACGCCTCGAGCGCATGGAAGTCCGCCTCCCCTTCCAACGAGAGCGACCTCCACGTCCGACCGGAGTCTGTCGACTCGGAGAGTCCCAAGTGCGCGGGTCCCCCGGCGCCCGGCTCGGGGTGACCACTCATCAGGAAGCGGTCCGCGTCGGCGATGGTGAACGACATCGCATCGAAACGCTCCTCCCCCACACGCTCGAAGCCGTCGGCACCGAGGGCGAACACCCCGTGATGACTCGCGACGTAGAGCGTGTCGTCCGCGGGGTTCACGTCGAGAGAGTGGATATGGCCGAACTCCTCCCCGGCCGCAGCGGCGTCCGAGGCGGTTTGGTTCTCTGTAGAGCTACAGCTGGCGAGCAGGGCCACGGCCATGGAGAGGCCGACGACCAGAGGGAGACCAGAAGACAGACTCAGCGATTTGCGCGTCGCGCACATGCGCATACTCCAAATGAGATCGAATGACGGGCAGGACGGACGCACCGGACCCATGCGGGTGGTGCGCCGGTGTGCCTGATCAGATCCGGAGTACGGTCAGCTGTCGTTCGAACGGCGGTGGCAGCCCCGCCACGTCGAGCGCGGCGACGACCCACGGCACCAGACGCGGCAGACGCCATCCCCCGCCACGTGCCGCAATAGCGAGCAGCCACAAGCCCAGCGCCAAACCGGGCGTGAGCATCATCAGGCACAGCGCGAGCAACCCCCCGTCATCCGCCGGCGGGGCCTCGTCCCCGGCAACGACGCCGAGGGATGCGACCACGCCCACCGTGGTGTCGGTGGTCATGATGATCGTCGGGGCGGCGTGGTGCCCGACGTGCTCGCCGGAGTCCGGCCCGGACGCCAGCCCGTGCATGCCAACGATTCCGAGCGCGACTGCGCACAGGAGGACGACCAGCGGAAGCCGCGTCCTCACGGCTCCCGGGAAGGTGCGGTCGGCAAGAGTCATCGCATCCTGAGTTTAGGCACAGCCACACCCGGCCGCCAGCCAGGCACCTTGATCCTGCCGCTGTGAGGGCAGGCAGCGCCGCCGGACCCGAGGAGCGATCACGTGCCATCGGCACTCGTCAAGAAGGAAGACCGCCTTTGACGTCGGCTGCGAACGCTTCACAACGATCCCGAGTTCCAACGAGCCGTGTCCGCAGCGCGACAACGTCGCGCGTCATAGTCCAGGACGGCCCTTTTCACAGGTCGACGACATCGAGCTCATATGCCCGATTCGCTCTGGCCCGAGCTCATCAACCCCATCCTCGCCGCCGTCCTCCTCGGCGCCCGAAACCAGACACAGCCGAAGGCCACCGCAGCCGATTGGCGACGTCGGCCGCACCGCGATGATCACCAAGGTCGCCGACCACCCAGGCTGAATCCAGGTGGCGAACCCGGCACCGGACCCCGCTGCAGAGGGGGTTTTCGGGTCACAAAGCGCGACACAAGCCAGAATGGCTCAAATGACAAGTGGCCCGTGTCCTGCATTTCCGCAGGCCACGGGCCACTTTTCAGTAGCGGGGGCAGGATTTGAACCTGCGACCTCTGGGTTATGAGTCACGCTTAAGCGCTCACTCGTGCGTCGACCTGAGCCTGACCTTGCGGTATCGTTGCAGGTCAGAGGCGGTTTAAGGCCGCACAGAGGTCCAGGGTTGTCCAGCATCGTCGATGCACGTGTTGCGTACAACGGGCGTACAGGCAGGTTTCCAGATACGTCTTGGGAGGTTCCACATGGCATGGGTCATGACCAGGCACGGGAAGCGCGGCACCCGGTACACCGGTGCCTACCGCGACCCTGACGGTCGCACGCGTTCGGCGGGCTCGTTCAGCACCAAGCGCGATGCGCTGCGCGCGGCCCAGCGCGAGGAGCAGAAGGTCCTCACCGGCGCCTGGCATGACAGCTCACGCGGGGAGATCACCTTCCGCACCTACGTCGAGACCGAGTGGCTGCCCAACAAACAGATCGAAGCCTCCACCCGCGCCGGGTACATCAACTACCTCAACAAGCACTTCTACCCGTTCTTCGGTACCCGGCAGATGAACCGGATCTCCCCCACCCTCGTCCAGGACTGGGCCACCAGTGCCCACAAGGACGGGCTCTCCCCACGATCGGTGCACAAGTACCACGTCATGTTGTCCTCGATCTTCGTCCGAGCTGTGAAGGACCGGGTGCTGGTCTACAACCCGTGCGACCACACCGAACTCCCCAAGGTCATCACCCGCAAGACCCGGACCCTCACCCCCGACGAGTACTCACGACTCCTGGCGGCGATGCCGGCGCAGTATCAGTTGATGGTCGAGACCCTCATTGAGACCGGGTTGCGGTGGGGTGAACTCATCGCACTCAAACCCAGGCACATCGACTTCCTGCGCCGGTCGATCACCATCGAAGAGACGATCGTGGAGATCTCCAAGAAGCACTCCCCCACCGGCCAGCGCTACGTCGCGAAGCCCTACCCGAAAGACAACGAGCCCCGCACCTTCGGTATCCGCCAGGCCTGGCTCGACTCCGTCGCCGAACACATCGCCACCAACGGCATCGGGCACGACGACCTCCTGTTCGCCACCAAGGTCGGCACCCCGATCTCCCGCAACACCTTCCGTACCCGTATCTGGCTGCCCGCCGTCAAGGCCTCCGGCATCGACTTCGGCGTCCGCGTACACGACCTGCGCCACGCCCACGCCTCCTGGCTCCTGGCCGGAGGAGCCGACCTCAAGTCCGTCATGGACCGCATGGGCCACTCCCAGATCCAAACCACCCAGAAATACCTACACACCCTCCCCGACACCGACCAACGCAACCTCGAAGCACTCACCCGCGTCCAGACACAACAGCCCTGACTCGCGTCGGAGAAACTAGTCGCTCTGAACCGCCGCTCGGGTGAGGAGCGGATCGTCATGGGAACCCGTCGCCGGCGTCGAAAGCCGGCCACTTCGTTGCGCCCACACCTCGAACGCCAGTGTTGCGAAAGGCGGAACCGAACAAGTCAGCCCCACCAGTGTGGTCCCGCGCCCCCATGCGAACGCGCGTGAGACCAGGAACGTCATCACCAGATACGCGAGGAAGATCACGCCGTGGATGGGTCCAAAGATCCGCACCCCGACGTCTCCTGCGTCAGTGAGGTACTTGAAGTACATGCCGGTCAGCAGACCCGCCCATGAGGCGGCCTCGGCCATAGCGACGATCCGGAACAACTGCGCGTGGGTGCGAGGGGGCACTCGCGAAGTGTAGGAGGGCAGGCAAGTGAAACGGATGGGGCCTCCGATCGAACCAGCGATCATCGGCATGACATAGGCGTGTCCGCCTCGCCTGCTGGGTCGGGGATCGCAGAATCCGGCGACCTGAAAATTGGGGCAGCAGCTCAGCCCCGGTGAGGGTTCCATGCCGGCACAGTTCTCATGGGGTCTTCTCCACGGCGTCGCGTTCGTCCAGCATCTGGCGCATCTGTTCGATCTCGGCGAGCTGGGCGGTGCGGATGGCGTTGGCCAACGTAACTACCTGGGGGTCGCTGGCCTTCTGGATCGCGGCCTCGGCCATCATCACACCGGCCTGGTGGTGCGGAATCATCAGCTGCAGCCACAGGACCTCAGCGGCCCGGCCACGCCCGCCCCCCAGCCGCGCCAGATCGGAGGGCGACGCCATGCCGGGCATCCGACCGTCGGGGAGCATCTTCATCGATCCGGATCCGGACGGCATGCCGGCCATCCCGGCATGCCCCATCCCCGACATCCACTCCATCGGCGCACTGCTGGAAGTCTGCGGGAGCCCCCAACCCTCCAGCCAGGCGTACATCTGGCCGATCTGCTGCTGCTGGCTGGTGATCACGTCGTAGGCCATCGCCCGCAGAGCCGGATCAGTGCTCTTCTCACGCACGACCAAGGACATCTCGACCGCCTGCGCATGGTGGACCTGCATGTCCCGGGCAAAACCGGCTTCCGGACTGTCGTCGGCCGGTGAGGATGTAGGACGGCCCAAGAGGTACCCGACTCCGCCGACCACCACCGAGCCGACCACCAGCAGCATCACCGCCACCACCGGCAACCAGGGACGGTGACGACCGGATGGGGAGCGAGCGGCGGCCTCGGCGTACTCCGCAAGATCTTCTGGCAAAGGCGGTTCGTGGGTCATCGATTCCCGTTCAGGGTTGGGTGGTCCCGGAGGGTGCGGGCATGCCGCCGCCGGTGCCCAGTGGCAGTGTCCCGTCCGAGCCGCCGGTGCAGGCAGCACCGCTTTCGGGGGCTTGGGAACCCTGCCTGTACTCCCGGATGAACGCCTCGAGCCGGGGATCGTCAGCACCGTCGAGGGACAGCTGTTTACCCCACGCCGAGGCGACGACCGGAGCCTTCAACCCCGGGAACGGCGAGAGCACCGCGTAGGTGCTGGGAATCGCGGCCTTGAGGGTTGCGACCTGGTCGGCCGGCAGGTCGGGGCGGTAGGTGACCCACACGGCTCCGTGCTCCATCGAGTGCACAGCGTTCTCGTTGGGCACCGGGGTGGGGTAGGTGGCGCAGTTGAGCCAGATGGGATTGTGCTTCCCGCCCGCGGGCGGGGTTTGTGCATAGGTGACCGGCGTCTGCACGTGCTCGGGGGTGACCTTGTAGCTTTTGACGGCCGAAAGGTCGGGCTTGTTCGCCTCGGTCCGGATCAGGCTGAAGGCCACGCCGCCGATGATGAGCAACACCGTGAGCCCGGTGACCGAGTAGATCAGCAGAGCACGCCGACGCTCCTTGCGCTGCTGTTCGAGCCGCAACTGCTGGACAATTGCGGCCCGCTCCGTGCGGTCCTTGCGGCTCTTCGAAGCCATCTGCTGTCGTCCCTTTCGTCAAGTCGTCTGGGAACCGTGCCCGGGACGCGGTGGGTCTCGGTCGCTGACGGGCCGTGAATGCACCACCTTTGCCGCAGTCGCCGGACGTCGGTGGGCCCCGCTGCCCTGGCGCTCCTTGCGTGCGTGGGTCAGTCGAAGAGCTCACTGAGGAAGCTCTTCTTGCGCTTGCTCTGTTGTCCGCCGTACTGAGACTTGCCGTGATGTCCGCCCTGGTCCCAGCCGTAGCCTGGAGGCTGGTTCGCCTGGCCGGGCGGCCCGGGGATCGGGGCGCCACTATTCTGCTGGCCGGCCTGGCTGTAGGCGGCCTCGGCATCCATCAGCTGCTCCAGCTCGCCGCGGTCGAGAAAGACACCGCGGCACTCGGTGCACTGGTCGATCTGAATTCCGTTGCGCTCGTAGGTGCGCATCGCGCCTTGACACTTGGGGCAGGTCAGCTGGGTTGCCATTGCTTCTCCTTCTAGGGCGATCGGGTCAGATGTCGACTACTGTACATGTGACAACTCGTTCAAGTGTTCAGGAGTTCCCATGGTCCCGTCCCAGAATGCCCAGGTGGTGGGCCTCGACGCCTGCACCGCGACGCAGGTCGACGCAGGTCGGGTGCAGGCCACTCGGCCGCTGCTGGTCACCCCGGCGGAGTCGAGCCGGATCGCGGACGCGTTCGCACTGCTGTCCGACCCCGGCAGGGTGCGGGTGCTCTTCGCGTTGCTGGAGGCGGGCGAGACCTGCGTGTGCGACCTGGCCGAGATGGTTGACATGTCGCCCTCGGCGCTTTCCCACGGCCTGCGGTTGCTTCGCACGGCCGGGGTCGTCACGAACCGCCGCGACGGTCGTATGGTCCGGTACCGCTTGGCCGACAGTCACGTACGGTTGTTGCTGGACGTCACCCGCGAGCACCTCGGACACGCCGCCGACGGCACCCCGGGGGTCTGAGGAATGGGACACGACCACGGCCACGCCAGCTCGGCCACTGCCGGGGCTCGACACCGCCCACCCCTGTTTGATCGCCTTCGCTCTGACCGCGGCCGATATGTTCGTCGGACTCACCGTCGGTCTGGCTACCGGTTCCATGGCTCTCTTGTCGGATGCCGCGCACATGGGCACCGACGTCGTCGGCCCGTGAATGGCCTTGGCTGCGGTCAACCCTGGCCCAGGCCTCCGGAGCCCGCAGTGCACAACCTGGAGGGCGCCCGCGTGCGACTGCTTCTCGACCTGAGCATCGAGCACCTCCGCCACGGGACGAAGCCATGAGCGACAAGTTGGTGCTCGACCTGCCCCTGCTCCTGCCCGACGCCCTCGACGGGCGCGACCAGTGCGTGGCGCGGCTGACGGCCACGATGAGCGGAGCCCCTGGGCTGGAAGACGTGCATGTGGTCGACGCCATCGACGGTGCGCCGGCAAGATTGTGCTTGCACTACGACCCGGCCACCACCAACCTCGCGCGCATCCGCGGAACGGCCGAGGCGGCCGGGGCACGCTTGACCGAGCAGTTCCAGCACGTGTTGTGGACCGTCAGCGGTATCAACCACATCCGCAGGGCCCGCACGGTGGCCCAGGCGCTTCGCCGGGTCGACGGCGTGGCCGAAGCCGAGGTCACACCGGGCCTCGTGCGCGTCGAGCTCGACCGCGACAAACTGGATGACGAAGGCTTACGCAAGGTCCTCGGTCAGCTGGGGGTCGACGTAGCGGGGCCGCGAGATGGCCAGGCAGGCGACGCAGCCGATGCGGGCGAACATCGCCATGGGGGCCCCTTCGGGGAGCGCAGCGAGCTGATCTTCGCGGTGAGTTCGGCAGTGCTGTGGCTATCGGGCTTCGTGCTCGACCTGGCCAGCGATGTCGACCCCGCCGTCCTGACCGGTCACGTCGGAGACGCGCAGCAGGCTGGAGTGGCCGCCCGAGACGAGCATCGCCACGCACGGCTCGGGCAGCGGGCCGTGCTCGAGCTGGTCGACGGCGACGTGAGACGCGAGGTGGTTGACGCCGTAGATCGGCTTGCCGA
>NZZG01000058.1 GCA_002698575.1 Pimelobacter sp.
CGCGCGGCCGGGGCGGCGAGCAGGTCCGCCGGGTGCACCCCGGAGAGTGCCCCTCCCGGCTTGCCCTTGCCGGAGGCGGTGCGGACGATGTCGACGATGACAGCGGTGGTCATGGGATCTCCTCGGGCCGAAAACTAAACGAGCGTTCGGTTCAGGTTAGGTGGGTCCACGGTGCTGGTCAAGATGTGTGGTCGGTGGCACAGACGCACCCGGCAACCGCGCCGGGCCTCAGCCCGCCGAGGAGAACGGCGGAGGGGTTGCGGGCCGCCGCACCCCGCGCACCGGCCTACGGAGCCAGCGCGGCGAACGGTGCCGCGGCACCGTAGAGCTTGTAGAGCGCGAACGGCCCGGCGTGGAACGTGCTGCACCGACCCTCGAGGAGCTCCATGGCGTGGGTGTCGGAGAGGCCGGACCCGTAGCCCAAGCGACTCTCGCCGACGGTGCCGTTGATGGCGCCCGTGGCATAGGCCCGGATGCGCTGCACCATGCCGAGCCGCAGGGTGTCGTCGGCCTGGCGCCACCAGCTGCACGTGAAGCTGCCCAGGGGCTCCTGGCTGATCCGCTCGGGCAGCGCCACGGGGGGCAGGTTCTTCTCCTCGAAGGCGTAGCGGAACAGGCTGGTCAACGGGTTCGGCAGGAGCGTGGTCAGGGAGCCGCACAGGCGCGGGGACAGCCCGGCCGCGCAGACGGCCGCCAGGTGCGCGGCGTTGCCCGGGTCCGCGGTGGCGTTCAGCGGCAGCGGGAGTCCGCCACTGGTGGGCTTATCCGGGGTCTGCGCCCAGCTGCAGGAGTACGGGTTGCCGGCCGGGTAGCCGGACACCTCGAAGCCGGCGAGGCAGCCGACGAGCTCGGCCTCGTTGACCGCGTCGCCGAGTCCGACGCTGAGGGCGGGCCGGGTGCCGCCCGAGCAGCTCGGGAGCATCAGGGGGGAGGTCGTCACCCGAGCGCCGGGGGCTGCCTTGTTGTCCCACCAGCAGTTGCCGGTGTTGCCCGGGAAGCTGTCCCACCAGAAGTCGGTGCCGTTGGGCTGCGCCTTGCCCTTCGGGCTCACGCCCATGGTGTTGGCCTCGAAGTGGTTGCCGTACGACGTGGAGATGCCGGCCACCTCGCAGTTCGGCACCGGGGTGTCGGATCCGAGCGGCGGCGGACCGCACACGGTCGCGTCCGGTACGGCGAACAGCATGGCGCCGCGCCGCCAGTTGTCGTAGAAGTGGTTCTTGCGCACCCGGTTGTTGTTGCCGCCGGCCAGCCACAGGCCGGTCCCGACGGGAGCGGCGATGAACGGCTCGACGTCGGAGGAGCCGTCGAAGACGTTGAAGTTGTTGGAGTAGAAGTTGTTCCTCGAGATCGTGTTGCCGTGCTGGGGGAAACCGGGGTGGCCGGGTGCGGTGAACACGTCGGTGGTCAGGCCCAGTGCGTTGTCGTAGAAGTTGTTGCGCGTGATCAGGGTCCCGTGGCTGTTGGTGCCCGAGAATCCGCTGGCGTTGTGGTGGCTGTCGCACTTGCGGATCGTCTGGCTGTAGCGCCACGTCGGGTAGAACTTCTTGTACCGGTTGTCCGTCGAGTCGGCCCCGGACCCGGGGTAGAGCCCGGAGTCCCCGCTGCCGGCCGCGTCGCAGTTCTGCATCACGCCGTGGTCGCCGACGAACGTCAGCACGCCGTACCCGCCGGCGTAGAAGACCTTGAACCGGTCGAGCAGGTAGCCGTCGGTCTCGAGGACGTAGATGTTGTGCTCGCGCGCGTGGCGCACCGTGACGTTGCGCAGCACGAAGCCGTCGGCCCGGTCGACGAAGATGCCGACGTCCTTCTTGTGCCCGGCGGCCGAGGGGCCGCCGTTGCCGGCCGAGGCGTCGCCGGCCTCGACGACCACGTCGTCGGCGCTGACGCCGGAGCCCTCGAGCTGCAGGTTGCAGCGGATGCACTTCCCGGCGTTCGGGATGCCGTGCCGGTTGGCGCGCGGGGGGTCCGGCACGGGACCGGTGTCGGGGCCACGCCCGATGACGGCGACCAGGTTGGCGTCGTTGGGACAGTGGATCTGGAAGTCGTGCGACAGCGCGCCGGGGTCACCGTTGTCGGCGGGAGTCAGGTACTCGTCGCAGGCGGGGTCGTTGGTCGGCTGCTTGCGTGAGTGGATCTCGCGGTAGAGGCCGGGCATCACGACGACGCGGTCGTTGTTGCCGGAGTCGGTGACGGCCCGCTGGATCTGGTGGTACTCGCACGCCCGGAACAGCCGCTTGTTGACGGCGACGAGCCGCTTCGCCCGCGCCCGGCTCAGGCTCTTGCGCACGGTCGGACGGATCTCGTAGCCGACCTTGCGCGCCTTCGCGACCGAGGCCCGCAGGAGTCGCATCGAGTCCCGGTGGCACACCACCCGGGTCGTCCCCGGAGGCTTGCGGTCGAGGGCCGAGCGCAGCGAGCGCGCCTTCGGCACGGCGCCGCCCGCGCACGGCGAGATGCTGCAGTCTGCCTTCGGGTTGGGGTAGTACGACGGTCTCTCGACGTGGGCCTGCGCCGCCGGGGTCGGCACGACCGCCAGGATCGCCACCGCGAGCAGGAGGGTGAGCAGCGAGATCAGCAAGGAGGGGACGGCTCGGCGCATGGGGGTGCCTTTCCGGGGCGCCCGCTCTCGGACGCGACTACCTGCTGCAACGAGCGGATCGATGTGACGTTACGCACACTCCGGGAGAGGCCGTGTAACGCTGGGTCACCACGGCGGCATGAGCACCACAGTGGAGCAGCCGCTGTCGCCAGGGCCGGCGCACACCGCGATCGAGTGATGAGAGGGCACGGCATGGGTGCGAGACCGCTGGGTCTGCGAGTTCCGGAGGTCGCCTCTCCGGACCACCTCGTCGAGCAGCTCGCGCTGACGGCGAGGCAGAGCCGCCCGTCCATCGTCGGCCGGGGACGGCTGGGGATGGCCCTCGCCGCGGGCGCGACCGTCCTGCTGCTCTCCGTCGGCGGGGCTTGGGCCTCGGGGGCGGTCGACCTACCAGGTCTGCCCGACGTCGGCGGCCACACGCCGCAGCCCGGTCCGGGCGAGCCGGCCACCACGCCGGCCACCACGCCGGCCACGCCGACCCCCACCGCGGTGGCGCCGTCCGCCCCGGGCGCCGACCCGCAGCAGCCCCGGCAGCCCGGGAAGCCTCGGGAGTCCGGGAAGCGTCAGCAGGGCGGTGACAAGGGCGACCGGGGACGTGGGACGGGCAGGAGCAACGGTCAGGACCAGCGTCAGGACGGGGGGCAGGGCCAGGGTCAGGGTCAGGAGCGCGGCCAGGACCGGGCCCCGAACCGAGGCCAGGGCCAGGGCCAGGGCCAGGGCCAGGGTCAGGGCCAGGGTCAGGGGCGGCCGGGCGAGAACGGTCGACCCGAGGCCCCGGGCCGCAGCGACCAAGCCCCAGGCCGTTCCGGCGACTCGCCGGGTCGTGGGGCGGGGCCCTCGGACCCGTCCGACGACGCCGGGAAGAAGGGCGGCCGCGGCGACACCACGGCGTCGCCCGGCAAGGGGCCGCGCAGTCGTGGTTGACGATGGTCTCGTCGCCGCCGCCAAGAACGGCGACGCGCAGGCGTGGCGCACCCTCCACCAGGCTCATGCGGGGCGTCTGGTGGCGTGGCTGGCCCTGCGACCCACGGGCGACACCGTCGCCTCGCCGGAGGACGTGGCGGCCGAGGCGTGGTTGGTCGCGGCATCGAAGATCGCCGACTTCCACGGCTCGTCGTCCGACTTCGCCGGCTACCTGTTCGGCGTCGCCCGCAAGGTCAGCGCCAGCAGCAGGCGACGCTCCGTCCGTCGGGGCACGGACCCGGGGGACGCCGAGCAGCACCTCGCCCCCGAGCCGGACCCCACGCTCGTCGTCGACGCCCACGACTGGGTCCGCGACGCGCTCGCGAGCCTGCCGCCGAGGGAGCGCGACGCGGTCGGGCTGGTGGACGGGTTGGGCTTCGACACCGCCGAGGCCGCCCGCGCGCTCGGGATCAGCGCAGTCGCCGTGCGGGTGGCGCGGCACCGGGGCCTGCGACGGCTGCGCTCACGCCATGCGGTGGACGCCGCGCCCGGCGCGGGGCTGGAGCTCGGACGGGGTGCGTCGACCGACTGAGCGACGGTGCGCTGCTCGCACCCCGGCGCACGCGAGGCTGGCGTCGGAGCCCTCGCCGGCGTGAGTCCGGACCGACGACGACGCCCGCTGGTGAGGACGGTGCCGTCGGTCCGGACGAGCCCGGGGAAGGGCCCCGCCGAGGATCAGTCCTCGGCAGGCTCGGTGGGCGCGTCCTCCTGCGCCGCCTCGCACTTCTCGAGCCGCTCGGAGGCCTTCTCGACGCGCTTCTGCTGGGCCTTCTGGTTCTCCTTGGCGTCGCTGCGCTTGTCCTTGGCCTTGGCGAGGTCGGCCTTGGCCGCACGCTTCTCGGCGCCCTTGTCGGCGTTCTTCTTCTCCTTCTTCGCCTTCTTGACCTTCTCCTTCTTGGCCTCGAAGACGGCGGTCAGGCGCTCGAGGGCATCCTCGGCCTTGTCGAGCTGCTTCTGCTCCTTCGAGCAGGCCTCCGGAGCGTTCGAGCCGTCGTGGCCGTCCGCCATGGCGGGGGAGGCCAGCGCGCCGAGGGAGAGGGCGAGAGCGGCAGCGCCGCCGGCGACTCGGGTGGTGAGGTGCATGTCGACTCCTGATGAAGGGGTTCGACCCGCGGATCGGGTCTCGTGGCTGGTACCTGCCGCGAGACGGCGAGGACGTTACATCGGAACGGGACGCGTGCCCACCCGTGTGACCTGCGCGGGACGGCCACGAGCTCAGCCGTGCGGGTGGGCCCGCAGCAGGTCGCTGGTCAGGAACAGCAGCACGTCGCGCAGCAGCTCGTGCGCCTGGGGTCGGGACAAGGTCTCGCGGCGAGCCCACTCGTGCACGGTCGTCTTGGCCAGGCCGCCGTAGCAGCGCACCAGCGCCAGGGAGCGTTCGTCGGCGGGGTCCAGGCCCACCAGCTCGAGCACGCGCTGGGCTGCGAGGTCGTCGGCGCGCCGGATGATCGAGGCGACCTCCTCGTCGTCGGCGACCCCCTCGGCACCCAGGACGGTCAGGTACGACGCCACGCGTGGTTCCACCGAGTCGAGGAACCACCGCACGGCGACCTCGACCTTCTCCACGATGCTGCCGGGCACCCGGGTCGGGAGGTCCTCCAGCGTCGGGAGCAGCACCGAGCGGCGGACCACCTCGAGGTAGAGCCCGCGCTTGTCCCCGAAGTAGTGGTTGAGGAGTCCGCGGGCGATGCCCGCCTCCCGGGCGATCGCCACGGTCGAGACCTGGGAGTAGGGCTGGTGCTCGAAGAGCCGTGCGGCGGCGTCCAGGATCGACTCCCGGCGCTCGTCCGGGGGGAGGCGGCGCCGTACGACGGCGTCGGGTGGCCGGTCGCCGGCTGCCTGGCTCATGCCGGGCAGTGTCCCACGGAGGCCGGGGGCGCCGGACCCGTCCGCGCCCTCTGTTGGCAAGGTGCCAACAGAGGGCTAGGCTGGCTCCGCCGGTGCGGCTCCGCCCGGTCTCCCCGGCGAGAGGACCTCACGTGACGGCGGACCCGCGGCCTTCCGGTGCGCCACGTCCGGCGCGCGACGTACCCGTGCCCGAGGGCTTCGACATGGGCGAGCACCTCTCCGGGCTGGGGGCCGTGCTGGCCGGCCCGGCCAACGTGATCATGCAGCTCAGCTGGCCCGGCGTCGGGTACGGCGTGATGAACAGCCGGGTGCACGACGGGTCGGCGATGCTGCACCCGGTCAAGCGGGCGCGCACGACGTTCGGCTACATCGCCGTGGCCATGCTGGGCACCGACGAGGAGCGCACCGCCTTCCGCCGCGCGGTCAACGGCCAGCACGCCCAGGTCGTCTCCGGGCCCGACGAGCCGGTGGAGTACCGCGCGATGGACCCGAGGCTCCAGACCTGGGTCGCCGCCTGTCTCTACTACGGGACCCGCGACGTCCTGGCCCGGCTCCACGGACCGATGGACGAGGCCAGGGCCGATGCCCTCTACGCGCACTGTGCCCGGTTCGGCACGACCCTGCAGATGCCCGCCGAGGCCTGGCCGGAGACACGCGAGGCGTTCGACTCCTACTGGGAGGAGTCCCTGGCCGAGGTGAGCATCGATCCGCCGGTCGCCGACTACCTGATGCGCCTCACGACGCTGCAGAACCTCCCGCGGCTCGCGCGCGGGGCGGCGTCCTTCAACGTCTTCGTCACCACGGGCTTCCTGCCGCCGCTGTTCCGCGAGCAGCTGGGCGTCGCCTGGAGCCCGGCCGAGCAGCTCCGCTTCGACCGGTTGATGCGACGCCTCGGACGTGTCGAGCGCGCCTGTCCGGCGTGGGTGCGGACCCTCCCCTTCACGCTGCTGCTGGCTGATCTGCGGCGTCGGATCCGCCGCGGCAAGCCCCTCGTCTGACCCGGCACCACCCCAGGAGGAACCGATGGACTTCGACCTGCCCGAGACCGCGCTGGCCGTCCGCGACGGTGTCGCGGCGGTGGCCGCCCGGTACGACCACGCCTACTGGTCGCGCTGCGAGGACGAGCACGCCTTCCCGATCGAGGCGTGGCGCGACCTCGCCGCGGGCGGGTGGATCGGACTCACCGTCCCCCAGGAGTACGGCGGGGGAGGCGCCGGCATGCTCGAGCTCGCCGTGGCCTGCGAGACCCTGGCGGCCTCGGGTGGCACGGCCGGGGTGTTCCTCTACATCCTCACGCCCGGCTTCGGAGCGATGACCCTGGCCCGCCACGGCACCGAGGAGCAGAAGCGGTCGATCCTCCCGGGCGTCGCCTCCGGCGACACGCAGTTCGCCCTCGGGCTCACCGAGCCCGACGCCGGCTCGAACGCCCTCGCGATCCGGACCAGCTCGCGGCGCGACGGCGACGAGCTGGTCATCAACGGTCAGAAGATCTGGATCTCCGGCCTCGAGAACGCCGACTGGATGATCGTGGTCACGCGCAGCACCTCCGAGGCGGACGCGAAGGAGCAGGGTCGTCGCACCCACGGGTTCACGCTCGCGCTGGTCGACGTGAAGGAGGCCGTGGCGCAGGGCACCCTCAGCTACACGCCGATCCCCAAGATGGGCGCCAACACGGTGACCTCGAGCCAAGTCTTCCTCGACGACGTGCGGGTGCCGGTCGGCCACGTCATCGGCGAGATCGACGGCGGCTTCCCGATCCTGTGGGACGTGCTCAACCCGGAGCGCATCCTCGCTGCGGCCGGCGGGGTCGGGGGCGCCGAGGCGGCGCTCGCCGTGGCCGCCGACTACGCCCGTGAGCGCGCGGTCTTCGGTCGCCCGATCGGCGCCAACCAGGCGATCCAGTTCCCGCTGGCACAGCTCAAGGCCACGACCGAGCTGGCTCGCCTGATGACCTACAAGGCGGCCTGGCTCTTCGACCAGGGCCGACCCTGCGGCAACGAGACCAACGTCGCCAAGCTGACCGCCGCCCAGGTGGCGTGGGAGAGCGCCAACCAGGCCTTCCAGACCCTCGGGGGGATGGCCTACTCCAAGGAGTACCCCGTCGAGCGGCTCTTCCGCGACGCCCGGATCGGCAAGAACATCCCGGTCGCCGAGGAGCTGATCCTGGCCCACATCGGCACCCAGGTCCTCGGCCTGCCGCGCAGCTACTGACCGCCCTGAAACCGTCCTGACGCCGCACCCTAGTGCCGCTCCTGGTCAGAACGGGCCACCGGACGGGGTCACCACGGACGGCGGGTACCCGTACCCGGGTCAGATATGCACACAAGATCCACGTAGATCTTTCCAGTTCTGTTACCGGGGTGTGTACTGCGGGAGCGCCCGTGGGTAGGGGCGTGCATCTCGCGTGGCTCTGGGGAGGGTCTCATGCACAGCTCAGCACAGCGCCCGCGCGCGCTCGTCCTCGTCGTGACGCTGATCGTGGCGCTCACGGGGGTCATCGCCCCGGCCGACGCCGGATCCCGGCAGCGCGCCACCAACGTCACGGCTCCGCGGGTCGTCGGCGACGCCGTCGTCGGCGGGTCGGTGCGCTGCGCCCGGGGCACCTGGAAGGGCAGGATCGTCAAGGTCCGCTACATCTGGAAGCGCGACGGTCGCCCGATCAAGGGCGCGATGAAGCGGACGTACGCCGTCACGCCGGCCGACGCCGGCGCGCGTCTGGCGTGCGTCGTCATCCCGCGCGGCGCCCAGCGAGCTGCTTCGGCAGCCGTCACCGTGACGGCAGCCCCCACCACGTCGGGCACCCCCGCCATCCTCGGCACTCCCCGTCCCGGGGAGACGCTGACCTGCGAACCGGGGTCGTGGAGCGATGCGGACCGCTACGAGTACCACTGGAAGAGCGACGGGTCCCCCACCCACGGCGCCGAGACCCGTCCCGTGACGGCCACCGACCTCGGCCGCACGCTCGTCTGCTCCGTCTCGGCGTGGAACAACGCGGGAGGTAGCGGGCGAGTCGACTCGGCCGGAGTCGTCGTGACCTCGGACGGCGCCGGCGTGCCGGGCCCCGGCACGCCGGCGACGGCCGTCCCGGTGAACACCTCCGTGCCGACCGTGAGTGGCGACGCGATGCCGGGGGCCACGCTGGAGTGCCTGCCCGGCACGTGGACCGGCGCGACCAGCTACGCCTACTCCTGGACCCGCGACGGATCGCCGGCGGGGGCCGGCTCGACCTACGACGTCGCGGGCGCGGACCTCGGTGCCACGCTCGTCTGTCTCGTCGTCGGCACCAACGTCGCAGGCTCGTCGGGAGCGGTGCCCTCCGCCGGCGTGGTCGTCACCGAGGACGGTGCGCCTCTGCCGCCCGGTCCGTCCGGAGCCCCCACCAACACCGTCCCCCCGAGCGTCACCGGTGTGCGTCACCCGGGCTGGAGGCTGACCTGTGACCCGGGTGAGTGGACCGGCGGCGCGACCCTCGCCTACTCCTGGACCCGCAACGGGTCCCCGGCGGGCGCCGGCCCGACGTACCTCCTCGCGGCCGCCGATGTCGGCACGACGATCGTGTGCCTGGTGCAGGGCAGCAACTCCGCAGGAGCGTCCGGCTACCTGCAGTCGCCCGGTGTGGGGATCACGATGCCCGCCGCCCCGACCACTGCCGTGTCCTCGGTGATCACCGGGACGCCGGAGTTCGCCGAGACGCTCACGTGCACCAGCAACGGCTGGACGGGAAGCCCGACCGGCTTCGTCGTGTCCTGGATCCGCAACGGCACCCAGGTCGCCACCACCGCCGTGCCGGTCGACACGACCAGCACCACGCCGACCACCTCGGTCACGGGCACCCGCAACGTGCAGTACGGCGACATCGGCCGCGAGCTGTCGTGCCGGGTCGAGGCGAGCAACGCCGGCGGCACGGGAAGCGCCGACAGCGACTCCGTGGTGCCGTACCCGACCAACGTCACGCCTCCGGTCGTGCTGGGCAGCCCCGTGGTCGGCGAGGAGCTCACCTGCGACCCCGGGACCTGGACCGTCGCCCCGCAGCACGTCGTCTCCCACGCCTTCACCTGGCAGCGCGACGGGTCGGACGTCGCAGGGGCCACGGCCAGCACCTACACCGCCACGTGGGACGACGCCGACACCGACCTCGCCTGCACCGTGGTCCTCACCCGGCTGGCCGCGAGCAGCGCGCCGGTCAGCAGCCAGGCGGTCCGGGTCCTGCCCCTGGCGCCCGTGTCCACCTCGGACCCGGTCCTGACGCCCGAGCGGGGCGAGGTCGGCGGGACGCTCTCGTGCGACGTCGGCACGTGGGACAACTTCCCGACCTCCTTCGTGGTCACCTGGGTCCGGGGGGCGACCTCGTTGCCGAACCCGGTGGCGACCACGGGGGCGCCGGTCACCCGCACGATCGTGCTCAACGACGTGGCCAAGCCGATGGCGTGCCTCGTGACGGGGAGCAACACCGGGGGCGCCTCCGAGGCGACCAGCAACACCGTCACCCCGATCCCGAGCAACCTGGTGCCGCCGAGCGTCACCGGCACCCCGGAGGTCGGCCAGACCCTCACCTGCGACCCCGGCACGTGGAACAAGGCCGGCGACTTCACCTACGGCTGGCAGCGCGACGGGGCCGACGTCCCGGGCGCCGACGGGGCGTCGTACGCCGCCGGCTGGGACGACGCCGACGCCGACCTCACCTGCACCGTGGTCCTCACGCACGGCTCGGGTACGGCGAGCGATCCCGCGAGCAGCGCAGCCGTGCGGGTCCTGCCGCCGGTCCCCGCGCCCACGTCGCAGCCCGCGATCAGCGGCAGCGTCTCCCTGGGCGGCGTGCTGACCTGCACCAACGGCACGTGGGACAACATGCCGTCCTCCTTCACCTACGAGTGGTCGCGCGAGGGGGCGGCGATCCCCGGCGCCACCGCCGACACCTACCAACTCGCGGTGCCGGACTTCGGCTACGAGATCGTCTGCGCGGTCAGCGGCACCAACACGGGCGGCACGGGCCGCAGCACCAGCCCCCCGGTGGTGCTGGTGCCCTACAACCTCACGACGCCGAGCATCACCGGCACCGCGGTGGTGGGCGAGACCCTCACCTGTGCCAGCGGCACCTGGAAGCGCGGACCGTTCATCCACCCCGCGACCTCGTGGACCTACACGTGGCAGCGCGACGGCGTGGACATCGCCGGCGCCGGTGCGACGACGTACCAGGGCACCAACGCCTACACCGCGACCTGGGACGACGCCGACACCGACGTGACGTGCACCGTGGTCCTCACCCAGCACCACGCAGTCAGCGACCCGGCGACCAGCGGCGTCGTGCGCGTGCTGCCGAA
The DNA here is from genome assembly GCA_002698575.1 of Pimelobacter sp. Classification (GTDB taxonomy): domain Bacteria; phylum Actinomycetota; class Actinomycetes; order Propionibacteriales; family Nocardioidaceae; genus Nocardioides. The sequence goes on from NZZG01000058.1 coordinate 10,732, forward strand.
GACGCCGGTGGCCGACGGGGTGCCGACTGTCACCGCGACCGGCCTGGAGACAGGCAGCACGCTGACCTGCACCCGCCCGGCCTTCGACAACCACGCGACCACGTACACCTACCAGTGGTTCCGCGGCGGCTCGACTGCCGGGAGCCCGGTGACCACCACGGCTGCTTCGGTCAACCGGAACGTCGTCCTCAACGACATCGGTGACCTGATCGGCTGCACCGTGACCGGCACCAACACCGGCGGCACGAGCGCCGCGGTGCAGAGCAACAAGGTCGCTCCCGTCGCGACCAACTCGGTGCCCCCCACGGTCAGCGGCGTGGCGAGCGTCGGCTCGACGCTCACCTGCAACCCCGGCACGTGGAACAAGATCGGGACCAGCAACGTCAGCTGGCAGCGGAAGTCCGGAGGCGCCTGGGCCGCGATCGCCGGTGCCGCGGCGGCGACCTACGTCCTGACCGGGGCCGACGAGTCCTCCTCGGTGCGGTGCCGCGAGGCGCTGACGAAGGGTGCCGGGACCAGTCCCCCCGTCGCCAGCGCGGCCGTCCTGGTGGACTCGACCGGCAGCCTCCTGGCCCGCTACGACCTCGACGGCGGTTCGATCGCCGACAGTCTCGGCAACACCGCCACGGGCACCAACCACGGGGCGACGCCGACCGCCGACCGGTTCGGCGCCGCGGCTGGAGCGCTGTCCTTCGGGGGCGGCAGCTACGTGCAGACCCAGCAGGGCAGCAACTTCAAGCCACAGTCCTTCTCGGTCTGGTTCAAGGCGGAAGACATCGCCGGGACCCAGTCGATCGTCGACAGCGACGTGTGCGGACAGTTCGGTCACAACCTGGTCATCGGCTACGGAGACGAGGACTCCGGGCGTCTCGCGGTGATGTATCACAACGGCAGCTACCTCTCGGCCTACGTCGTCACGCCGGGCCAGTGGACGCATGCGACGGTCACCTACAGCGACCGGGTGCGGCTCTACGTCGACAAGACCCTCGTGCTCGACCAGCCCTACACGGGCAGCTCCTTCGACGGCTCCGACTTCCGGTTCGGCCAGCACTGCGGAGGCTACGCGAGCTATCGGGGAGCCATCGACGACGTGCGCTTCTTCGGCTCGGCACTCACCGCGACGCAGGTGGGCAACCTCTACTGACGCGCGTTGCTCGTCGCGGAGGTACCGACACCCACCAGCTGCTCGATCCGTACGACGGCCTCGTCGGCGGCGGCGACCGCCGCGGCGTGGGTCTGCCGCTGCAGGACGTGCTGGTCGACCCCGTCGCGGACGTCGTCGTCGGCGCGGGCGAGGCGGCGTGTGGCCTCCTCGGCCGCGGTGCGGCGCAGGTTGCGGTCCTGCAGCAGCAGGGCGGCGCCGCCGAGGGCGCACACGATCGCCAGCGCCACCCAGGCGGGGTTGAGGATCATCAGGCCCAGCCCCAGCACGCCGAGACCCAGGACGACGTACGCGCCGGGCCGCAGAGCCGCGGGGACCTCGTGGTCGCGGCGCACCCGCTCCTCGAGCGGGGCGCGCCAGCCGGGGTCGAGTGGCCCGTCGTCGCCGACGCGGACCACCATGCCGGAGGTGCTGACGCGGCTCTCGGGTGGTGCGGCCCGGGCCTCGGACTGCAGGGTCGCCACCACCGGTAGCAGGAAGGGACCCAGGAGTCGCAGCGCGAGGCGTCGTACGCCGGGCGATGTGCTCGCGTCTGCCAGGTCGGCGAGGAGCAGGTCGTGCAGGGAGCCTGCCGGTGCGTTCCACCGGCCGGTCGTGTCGCGCTTCTCCACGAAGCCCATCCGTGCGCGGACCTCGGTCATCCGGTCCAGGATCAGGTCCTCGCCGGGGGCGCCCTCGTCGACGAGGGAACGGATCAGCTCGGCGAGCGGGTCCTCGGGAGCCGGTGAGTCCGCCGCGGCCTCCCCGGTCGGGCCCTGGCCCTGGGGCGAGGGATCGAGCAGGGCCGCCAGGGCGGTGATGGTGTGCGCTGCCCGGGTCGCGTCCGGCACGCTGCGCTGCCCGGCGACCAGGCCGCGCACCCACGCCTCGAGCGCCCCGGGATCGGGTGTGCCCAGGAGGTGGCGCAGTCGGCCCTCCAGGCTCGCGCAGCCGTCGTCGCCGAGACCTCCCTCGGCGATGGTGAGCCACAGGGCGCGCTGGGCGCGGGTGATCTCCGACCGCTGGGGCAGCGTCGCCTCGAGGTGGCCGGCGCCGAAGCGCACCTCGTGGCGGATCGCGTCGATCAGCACCAGCAGCAGGGCGCAGCGCGCCGGGTCGAGCTGGTGCGCTCGCGCCAGGAGGTCCGTCCCGTCGTTCCCTCCCGCCGCGGTGCTCACCAGGCCGCGGACGGCCCACGACAACCAGTAGTCGTGCACCTCGGGCGGTGCCGGGACGGCGTCGAGGCCGGTGCCGCCGGTGACCACCAGGTTGGGCACGATCTCCCGGGCATATTTCCGGTTGCCGGCGGCGTCGGCGTGCTCGTTGAGCTCGCCGCGGATGTCCTCGTACTCCACCATCGCCACGAACGCCTCGGTGAGCCGGTCGATCTGGCCCTGCAGGTTGCCCTGCTGCTTGGCCATCTGGCTGGCGAGCCGGCTGCGCGCCGCCGACTGGCTCGCCTCGATGTCGGCGATGCGCCGGTTAGTCTCGCGGTCGTAGCGATCTCCGCCGTACCACCAGGACTCCCACGGTTGGCTCATCGCGTCATCCCTCGCAGCCGGGTCGGGTCACCCCCGGGATCTCCCCCAGACGGATCCGCGACAAACCTCCACACCGTGCCGGGCGCAGCCCACCATGCGGAGTGGACCGCGGCGCTGCGACGGCGGACGCGGCGTCGATCCGGCTCAGCGCCAGCCGAGCTCCGGGGCGATGTCGCGCACGATCGTCTCCAGCACGTGCGTGCAGTAGTCGACGCCGAGCTGGTTGGGGATCGTGAGCAGCAGCGTGTCCGCAGCCGCGATGGCCTCGTCCGCGGCGAGCTCGGCGATGAGCTGCTCCGGCTCGGCGGCGTACGTCTTGCCGAAGCGGGCCTTGCCGCCGTCGATCATCCCGACCTGGTCGCTGCCACCGCCCTGTGCGCCGAAGTACGCGCGGTCGAGGTCGCTGACGATCGGGAAGATGCTGCGGCTCACCGAGGTGCGTCCCGGTCGGCTGTGGCCGGCGTCGGCCCAGGCCTTGCGGAAGATCTCGAGCTGCTCGGCCTGGAGCTGGTGGAACGGAACCCCGGTGTCCTCGGTCAGCAGGGTGGAGCTCATCAGGTGCATCCCCTGCCGGGCCGTCCACTCCGCGGTGGCGCGGGTGCCAGCTCCCCACCAGATCCGGTCGCGGAGGCCGGGGGAGTGCGGCTCGACGCGGAGCAGGCCCGGAGGATTGGGGAACATCGGTCGTGGGTTGGGCTCGGCGAACCCGTCACCCTCGAGGACCTTGAGGAACGTCGCGGTGTGCTCGCGCGCGAGGTCGGCGTGGTCCTGGCCCTCGCGCGGTGCGTAGCCGAAGTACCGATAGCCGTCGATGACCTGCTCCGGCGACCCCCTGCTGATGCCGAGCTGCAGGCGCTCGCCGGAGATCAGGTCGGCCGAGCCCGCGTCCTCCGCCATGTAGAGCGGGTTCTCGTAGCGCATGTCGATCACGCCGGTCCCGATCTCGATCCGGCTTGTGCGCGCACCGACCGCGGCCAGCAACGGGAACGGCGAGGCGAGCTGGTTGGCGAAGTGGTGCACGCGGAAGTAGGCGCCGTCCGCGCCCACCTCCTCCGCCGCGACCGCGAGGTCGATCGACTGCAGCAGGACGTCGGAGGCCGAGCGCGTGCCCGACTGCGGGTGGTCGGTCCAGTGGCCGAAGGACAGGAAGCCGATCTTCTTCATGGAGACCACAACACTGGTTGAAGTTTGGATCTTCCCAGGAATTCCGGTCGGAGGCCGCAGGTCACCGCGCGGACTGTAAGGTAAGGCTTACCTAGACATGCCCGGAGGAACCATGCCCGTCATCACCACGCCGCACGCCGCCGTCCAGGCGCGCGAGGTGCTGGTCGACGCCCGGTACGCCGCGGTGCGCACCGGAAGCGTGCGCTGCGCCTCCACCCGGTCGGTGGTCGACCTCCACGACGCCGGCGACGGACTTCCGCGCCTGGTCCTCGACGCGGCCTCGAGCGCCGTCCCGGGGCTGGCGGCCTGCCGGGTCGCGGCGGTGACGGTCGTCGACGCGCGGTCGCGACGACGGGTGCGGATCGTGGCGTCCTTCCGGATGGGTCGCCCCGACGAGACCGGTCGCCGGCACTACGACCCCACCATCTTGTCGGTGCGCCTCGACGGCCCCGAGGGCACGGTCACGGTGCCGGTCGACGAGTTCCTGAGGGTCGAGGCCGATCCTGATCGCGTACGGCGGCGCGAGGTCGTCGCCCACCTCCAGCGCGAGCACGAGGCCGAGGTGCTGGCCGCCGTGCGCGAGCTGGGGCACGACGTCGAGATCGTCCAGGTCGCCGCGGAGGGCGACCACGCGATCGTCGTGCACCTCCTGGGTCCGCACGGTGCCGGGCGCCTCGCGATCACGGCCTCCGCAGCCTCCGCAGCCTCCGCAGCCTCCGGAGCGCTCCGGACGAGCGCGATCTGCGGCTGCGACCGCCCGGGCTGACGAGCGCTGAGGCGAGCCTTTCCTTTCTGGAATCCTTCCAGAAAAGGTGTCACGGTGGGTCCATGACCACGACCCAGACCACGTCCGAGACCCACACCGCCCACCCGCCGTTCCGCGCCTCCGAGACGC
>NZZG01000059.1 GCA_002698575.1 Pimelobacter sp.
CTCGGCGATTCGCTCGGGGAAGAGTTTCTTGCCCTCGAAGGTGAGCAGATCCTCCTTGACCATGCGGCGCATGATCCCGGTGGTGTCGGCCGTCTTCTTCTGCTTGCCCTCAAACCGGTCGCGGTCCAACAGCGTGAGAAAGAGTTGGAAGTCTTCCTCCTTCCCGGAGTGGGGCGTGGCCGTCATCAGCAGCAGATGCCTTGTGATTCCACCGAGCATTTCGCCGAGCAGGAAGCGCTTGGTCTTGAGCAGCTTGCCGCCGAAGTAGTGGGCACCCATTCTGTGGGCCTCATCGACGACGATCAGGTCCCACTCGGTGTCCTTGAGCTGGGCCTGAAGCTGCTCGTTGCGGGAGAGCTGGTCCATCCGGGCGATCAATAGCGGGTTGGTCTCGAACACGTTGAGGTTGACATTGGCGTCGATCATCTGGTTCGTAAGGAGGTCGAACCGGAGGCCGAACTTGAAGAAGAGCTCGTCCTGCCACTGCTCGACCAGGCCACCTGGTGCGACGATCAGGCACTGCCGGACGTCGTCGCGCAGGAGAAGTTCCTTGATGTACAGCCCTGCCATGATCGTCTTACCTGCACCGGGGTCATCCGCCAGCAGGAACCGCAGAGGCGTGCGCGGAAGCAGTTCGCCGTACACCGCCCTGATCTGGTGAGGCAGCGGCTGCACGTCGCTGGTCGCCACTGCCAGCATCGGATCGAAGAGGCCGGCCAAGGTGATGCGCTGCGCTTCGGCGACAAGCTTGAAGTCCGACGCCGAGGCGTCGAAGGCGCGGCTCCCCGACTGGGCGATGCTGAGCTTGCCCTCGTCCTTGCGGAACACGACCTGCTGGCCGAGTGCACCGGCAGTCGACTTGTAGGTGAGTTCGAGCGCGTCAGCACCATGCCACTGCACTGCGATGACCGTAAGCACTTCGGAGGGGATGATCCCCTCGATGCGCAGCCCTGGCTTGAGTTCCTCAAGCAGCACGTTTTGACCTCCAGATCGACAGCCCACCAACGCTAGTCGAGAGGTCCGACAAGTCGGTTTCCGGCCCCAGCGTCGGTGCCCGGCACTAATCTTCGCAGCAACCCACCTAGTGATCAGGCCAATGGAACGAGACGAACGGCTACAACTCCGGACGATCACCGATGAAGTCGCCGACTGGGTTGATCAGGCACGCTCCGTTCTCACGCATCGAGCCAAGGTCGACAAGGCTGCCGACGACGCCATTGGTGCTCTTCGGCGTGCCGTCGTCGACGCCCGCCGCGACAAGACCGTCGAGTGGCGCGCCCTGCCGCTGAGTGCCGGCGACAGCCGACTCCTGGGTGACGTAGCCCGACAGGCGCACCAACCGTCGCTGGCCAGTGACGAGAGTCGGACGCTGAACCGACTGACGACCGAGGTCACGAAGGCCCTGCACGACGTCAAGTCGGTCCTGGGCGCTCGACGGTTCTTTAGTGGCAGCAAGAAGCGCGATTCCGGCCAAGCGTCCGCGGAGTTCCTCACCCGGTTCCGCGACTGGGGAGTCTCGAGTGGCGTCCCGCACCTCTTGCAGCGCCTCGATATGCAGGACGACAAGCCGGCTGAGGTCGGCGTCGCCGACGCGCTTGCCGACTGGGTCGGTCTACGAGCTCGACTCGCCGACCTGGGCGGCTCGCCTGAGGTCGCCGCGAGCGCGATCGTCGCTGAACTGCCAGCCGCGATCAAAACCATCGACAAGGCGCTCAAGGACGAGGCCCGGTTCCGTTCCGACGCTCTCGCAGCGGGTAATGCCGTCCGCAAGCGCGAGGTCCGTCGACTGGTGTCGGAAATGCCGGTCGACAGGCTCAAGGACGCCACCCGCGATCGCCTCCGCATCGGCCCGCTGACCGATGCTGGGATCACTACAGTCCAGGCCGTCTTGGACCGCGGTACCAATCTCGAACACCTACCGGGGATCGGTGCCACGACGGCCACCCGCATGCGTGGCGCTGCGCAGACCCTTTGGCAGACGACGTACGACGAGATGCCGGTCCGCGTCGACATTAAGAACCGCACTAACGAAGCAACCGAGTTGCTTCGCCGCCTCAGCGCGTGGGACGCGATGCGCAAGACGAAGGGCGCGACGACCGACCTAGCGCGAGCCACTGCTCTAACACCGCTCGCCAACGCAGTCGACAAGAAGCTGACTCACCTCGTCGTCTTCCCCGTCGCCTCCCAAGTCGCGGACTTTCGCGAAGCGGTCGAGGCTGTCGGACGACGGGCACGGCTCATTAGCAGCACCAGGGGCCCCGGAACCTCGGGTGACCCCTGGGACGACTTCATGGCCCGACCAGCAGACTACTTCGCGATGCTGGCCGAGCTCGGATTCATCACCGAAGACGAGCAGAAGACGCACGGCGATCTCCCCGACGACATCGTCGAGGCCGTCCGCACGCTCGAACTCGACACCGAGTACCTCTCGGCGTCGCTCCGCGGCTACCAGAGCTTTGGCGCGCGCTTCGCCCTCGTTCAGCGCAAGGTGATCATCGGCGACGAGATGGGCCTCGGGAAGACCGTTGAGGCTCTTGCCGTACTGGCTCACCTGCGGGCCAAGGGTGCACATCACTCGGTCGTGATCTGTCCCGCAGCGGTCGTCACCAACTGGGTGCGCGAGGTGAGCTCGAAGTCAGCTTTGTGCGCTCACCGCGTCCACGGACCTGGGCGGGACGCCGCAGCCCGGAACTGGGTCCGCAACGGTGGGGTTGCTGTAACGACGTTCGAGACCCTCGCCTGGTTCGAGGATCAGGTCACGACTCTGCCTGATCTCGGCTGCGTCGTCGTCGATGAGGCGCACTACATCAAGAACCCTGCCGCGTTGCGAACGCAGCGGGCCGCTCGGGTGCTCGACTCTTGTGACCGCGCCATGCTTCTAACTGGCACGCCTCTGGAGAACCGCATCGAGGAATTCGCCCACCTCGTCGGCTACCTGCGTCCCGATCTCGTGCTCGATGCCAACGAACTCGCACCGCGTCGCTTCCGGCGACAGGTTGCTCCGGCCTATCTGCGCCGGAACCAAGAGGACGTGCTCACCGAACTGCCCGAACTCGTCGAGGTCGACGAGTGGCTGCCGATGTCGAAGGAGGATGCGGCTGCGTACCGCGACGCGGTCGCGGCCGGGAACTTCATGGCGATGCGTCAAGCAGCCATGCGTGACGGCAAGCGGTCCCAGAAGTTGCAGCGCCTCATTGAGCTCGTGGAAGAGGCCGAGGACAACGGGCGTCGCGTCATTGTTTTCTCCCACTTCCGCGATGTTCTCGACCAGGTGGCGCGCGCCTTGCCGGGAAAGGTGTTCGGCCCTCTCACGGGCTCGGTTCCCGCGGCTGCTCGACAGGTCATGGTCGACCAGTTCTCCGCGGCGGGGCACGGAGCCGTGCTGGTCTCACAGATCGTGGCCGGAGGCGTCGGGCTCAACATCCAAGCCGCGTCGGTCGTCGTGATCTGCGAACCCCAGCTCAAGCCGACGACCGAGTGGCAGGCCATCGCGCGCGCCCATCGGATGGGACAACTCGAAACGGTCCAGGTCCACCGACTTCTCTCTGAGGACGGCGTCGATAAGAGGATCACCGAAATCCTCGCCCGCAAGCGCGAATTGTTCGACGACTTCGCCCGGATCAGCGAGACTGCTGAGAGCGCACCCGAGGCCCTCGACGTGTCCGAGGCCGACCTCGCTCGCGACGTGATCGCAGCAGAGCGGGAGCGGCTGTTCGCACAGACCGCGGGGCGCACAGAGGATGACGAGCAAGCCGTCTGACCTGGCTCGTTCATGCTTCTCGCAGGGTGCGCCGACGGGCTGCGAGCATCCGGCGGCCGCCGCCGGGGCTGGTGGCCAGCACGTCGGCGCGCTAGCCCTCGCCGGCGACCTCGAATCGAGTTCCGCGACCCAGCCGGCGTCGTGGATAGCTGAGGCGAGCTGCAGCTTGAGGAGTCGGTGGGCGATCGTCTCGCCAGCCGACGAGCGGATCAGTGGTTGCGTCGAGTATGCCGGCGCCGGCGTGCAGAGCCCGCTAGGGGCACGTCGGCACTCTGCCTCCAGGCCTGATATCTGTCCGAGGAACCGGCGAGATCAGGTGGAGGCGACCGTGCCGGCGGCGATGGTCACCACGACGTCGTGGCCCAGGGACAGGTCGACGTCGACGTGGAGGCCGAGGTCGGTGATCCGGCCATCCTTGGGGTGCCAGTCGCGGTCGGCGCGGGTGCGGCCGAGGAGCGGGTCCAGGGCATCGATCGTGGGTTTCCAGAGGCTGAGCCAGTTGCGTTGCGGGCCGACGACGAACGCGAGCTGCAACTGGACGGCGCCGGCGGGGATCTCGGTGGCGCCGGCAAGCGCGGTGCGCACCTGCTCCTTGTAGGCCTTGGTCTGGGACGAGGCGGTGGTCCGCACGGTGTAGGTCGCCTCGGGTTCCGGCGCCTCGTGCACGGGTGCGACGAGCACGCTCGAGGTGTCCGCGTGCCGCTTGGCGCACCACACCGAGACCAGGTGCTCGCTTCGGAGGTGGGTGGCCAGGGGGAAGGCGTAGTTGTCCAGGTCGGCCATGTCGATCAGGTTTCGCCCGGTTGGCAAGCCGACGTCAAGTCGGAGCGCCCAGGGGCCGCTCACCATCGCGGGTGCCAGGAGCTCGGCGGTGTCCTCGAGGTACTCGCGCAACCGGACCTGGTCGGGGTCGGAGGCCTTGTTCCAGCTGGCCAGCCGCGGGGCCTTCCGGAGGAAGAGCCCCTCACCCTCCGGCCTCGCGTACCACCGGGCGCCGGTCACTGTCGGTGCATCGCGCCGGCCTGGTCGACCCACCACACCTCGATCTGCGCAGCGGCGAGCGAACCAGACGTCTCGACGTACAGGTCGCGGTAGCGAGAGAAGTCCGGCAGCGCGATCACGCTGCGCCAGGCCGGCTCCTTGCTCCGCAGCCGCATCGCGGCCAGCACCGCCTGGGAATACCAGTGGCCAGCCTGCGTGCTCGGGCTGGTGCGCTTGACCTCCCCGGCCCGGGCCGGGTCGGCGTAGCTGCGGCTTGGGAACCCCTTGACCTCGACGCCGACGGTCTGGCCATCAAGGGCGGCGATCACGTCGATGCCGTGCTCCTTGGTCGCGGTGTTGGCCACCGACAGGATCCGCCACCCCTCGGCGGCCAGCGCGGTCACCAGGGATGCTTGGACGTTGGCCTCGGTGTGCCACTCCCCCGACGGGACCGCTGGCTCCTCGAGGTCCTGTGTAGGCGCCGCAGCCGGCGATGTGGCCGCGCCGCGGGCCGCCCGCAGTTCGGTGCGCGGCTCGACGTTGCCGGCGACTTCGTACCCCAGCGTCGCAAGGTGCCGGCGGGCGGTGTTGGACATGAACTCCGATCGCGGGATCCCAGTAGCGGCCTCGAACGCCTGGATGACCGGAAACCAGGTTCCGTTGACCATCACGGCGTGCTTGCGAATGGCGTCGGGCGCGACGTCGGCCAGGTGGCTCTCGACGTCCTGGCGGGCCAGCTCGTAGTGGTGGCCGTTCAGGGTGAACCGGATCGATGCGCGGCCCTGAGTCTCCATGGCCAGAACGTACGGCAACCGGCCGACACGAGGCGGCCGGTTGCCGTACTTCTCTGCACCCGAGCTACCTCAGGGGCGGTAGCGCCCCTCGATGATCCGGATCGGGTCGCCCATTCCGGCGTCGGTGTCGATCAGGTCGCGGTCGCGGCACCACTCGGCAACGGTGAGGGCTGCGGCCAGTGGCCAACGCAGGTGCGCCGCGAACGCCTCGGCCGGGACGTCGTCGTCGACCGTCGGGCACAGCTCGTCGTACACCGCCATGAACCGGGAGATCGTCGTCGACGGCATCGGGGTGACCCCCGTTGGCATCTTCATGTTGTCCATCTCAAGTGCTCCTTTCCCGAGCACTCCGGATGAGCGCTCCCTAGTCGTATCGGCATTTCGGGGTCCCAAACCCCGATCGCACCTTCCGAAGGAGTACTTCGACCGTTCCGCGGATCGAACACCTGTTCTACTCTGGGTGTCATGGCAGGTGGTGGTTACGGACGCGGGGCCGGCATCCCGTTGAAGGACCGTGTCCGCGCCGGCGAGCAGCAAGAGCCGGCCGACGCAAGCGTGTCGTCGAGCGCTGATCATTCCGGTCGGCACTGCTGGATCACGGTGCCTGTCGACGGGGCACAGCCCCGGCCCGGCCTTCTCCTGGAGTGGCGCCGCACGGGCCACCTCTGGGAGGGCCGAGTCGTCTACGCCGCGCAGCTGCGACCCGGACTTTGGGCCACCGTGGAGGAGTGGCTCCCGGCCGAGCTGCTCACCACCGAGTGAGGCCTGAGGTGTCCGCGAACCCGCCGAAGCACGACGCCTGGCGACCGTACGCCGACGAGAGGTCGTGCTCGCCCGCAACACCGAGCCAGAAGGTGACAAGGTTTCCGAATGAACTGTCGGCCGTGATCTCGCCAGACGCCACATGACTGGCTCGCTGGGGAGAGCGCCGTCTTCAGGTTGCGCTCTGCTTCCTTGCGTAAACAACCCGTGGCCGAGAGCTGGCAGGGCAAGGATTACCGGCTAGGCGCGGATCGCAACATCGTCCCAGCGGCCGGCGGGACGGGACCCTGAGCCTGGCGATGCGTCGCGGGGACGTAGGACTCGTCGATCGGCTCCGCGCTCGAGGCGGCTGTGGTGAGGTCGGCGAGGACCTCCTGGGCGTTCGTGACCATGGATGCCTGGCCGTGGCGGATTAGCTGGTTGACGCCGGTGGAGGCGGCGCTGGTGACGGGGCCGGGCATGCCCATGAGGGGCCGGTGGAGGTTGGTGGTCCAGTGGGCGGTGTTGAGCGCGCCGCTGCGGATTGCGCCTTCGACGATCACGGTGCCCTCGGCCAGGGCGGCCACGATCCTGTTCCTTGCCAGGAATCGAGTCCGTGTGGGAGCCGTGCCGGGCGGGGTCTCAGAGACGACCACGCCGCGCTGCGAGATGGCCTCGAGCAGCTGCGCGTGCGCGGTCGGATAGGGGCGATCGACTCCGCAGGGCATCACGGCGATGGTGGGGCCGCCGGCGGCCAGAGCTCCGCGATGGGCGGCCTGGTCGACGCCGAACGCGAGGCCGCTGACGATGGTCTGACCCATGGAGGTCAGCTCTCGGCTCAGGTCGCTCGCCTGCTCCATGCCGTAGCTGGTCGCAGCTCGTGATCCGACCACCGCCACAGCGTTGGCCGTCACCTGGCGGAGGTCGCCTTCGCCTCTGATCCACAGGCCGACAGGTTCGCCGCCACGGTCGTGCAGGACGCCGGCGTCGCGCAGCGCTCCGAGTCGGTTGGGCCACTCGGCGTCGGCCGGGGTGAGAAACCGGATGCCGCGGCTCTCTGCCTGCTCGAGCACCCGGCTGGCGTCGACGTGGGCGAGATCGTGGCCGATCGAGAAGGCCCAGTGAGGCTCAACCTCGGCGGCGGCCTCGAGGTAGCCGAGGACCTTGCTTGCCCCGAGCTCGCTGACCAGCCCGGTGACGCGGAGGTCGCCGGGCTCAATGGTGCAACTGAGCTTGACGCGTGCGAGGCGGTCGGCCTCGTCGGCGTCGCTAGTTGTGGCGCTCATTCGGTGCATCCCCACAGAAGGTCGAGGTCGGGTGCGTGGATGACGTCGATGCGCTTGCTCTGGTCGTACGCGGCAGGTGCCGGCACGACCAGGCGCTGCAGCTGGCGCTCGGTGACGCTCTGCTGCGGGGTGGTGTCGTCGTGGTCCATCACGGATCTCTCCTCAGCGGCCGGGGGCGGGTCGGTCGGTGGCGGGTTGCGCCCGTGGGGCGTCCCGCTGGTTGTGGTGGCCGGGTGGCTTCGGAACGAACGACTCGTCGAGCTCGGCGGCGACCTCGCGCATCTGCGCCTGGTGGCGCTCCCACTCCCGGGGATGGAGGCCGTTCTGCAGCGCCGAAGCGACGATGGCGGCCATGGAGTAGGGCCGGTCGGCCGGCACCTCGTCGAGTGCGCACCAGGCACGTGCCCCGTCGCCGCGCAGCCAGCTGGCGAAGCCGAGCATCGAGGCCGGCGCCGCGCGGACCTCGTCCGGCGCGCGCCGTGTGAGGTCAGTCCAGAGGGAGATGTGGGAGGCAGTGTTCTGGGTGCTCATGTCCTCCCAGAGCGCGTCTCGGGTGCTGATGGTCTCCAGGGCCACGAGCATCCGAGCGCCGTCGACCGTCGGTGAGGCGGTTGCCGTCGGCGTGGAACTGCTCGAGTCGGTCCAGGGCCCACTCGCGCTCGCCGCTGGGGCTGCGCGTGACTGCCGCGGCGCGCGCCTCGGGGAGTACCTGGGCGAGCGGCTCACGGTCTCCGACCAGGGACGCTGCCAGGGAGGCCCGGTTGGCGGCGGGCTGGACAGCGCCGGTCAGAACGGTCTTCGCGGCGATCCGCTCGGCGGTCGCCTGGGTCTGCAGGCCGGTGGCCCCGGTGTTGAACTCCCGCCAGCGCTCGCCGTCGGCCCACAATCTCAGGTGCGTGGTGATGCCGACGGTGTCCAGGTGGGTGGACAGGTGCTGGCTGGCGAGCTCGGCGTTGCGGCGGTCCTCGGTGATGCAGACGATGCCGACCCGCGCGTCTGGCCGGGCATGCCGTCCGTAGACGTCCGCGATCGCATCCCAGACCTCATCCCTATCCCGCGCCGTCTTGGGCAGGTCGACGCGGGTAATCGGGAGACCGGGCCCGAAGGGGACCAGGATGATCGACTCCTCGGGCTTGAACCCGAGGACGTGGGGCACTGCGGCGAGCAGTTCGTCTGGGGACTGAACGACGAGGTCCATCGGGCCCTCCCGCCCCTCAGCCGGCCTGCGCCGCGGCGCGCTCGGCACGCTCGATCCGGGCGGAGACGTACGTAAGCGAAATGCCGACCTCGCCGAAGCGGTTGTCGACGACCACGACGTTCTTGGTGCGCTTCTCGCCGGTCTCCTTGACCGGCCAGCTCTCGGTGCGCTCGAGGCCGTGCACGAAGATCGGGTCCCCGGAGCCGCAGCTGTCGTGGACGTGCGTGGCGGCGGATCCGTAGACCTTGACCTTGTGCGGCGTGGGCTCGTCGTTGACCCACTCGCCCGCGTCGTTCTGGACCCGGCGGTTCACCAGGACCCGGCAGCTCACGAACGGCTTGCCCTCGCGGGTGTAGAGCAATTCCGGATCCTCGACGAGGTTGCCGGCGAAGGTGACGGTGGTTGACATTGCTTCCTCCTAGGTGACTGCGAGACGTTGCGGATTGGTCCCGCAGTCACCTAGGTCGGATCGGTCCCCGGCAGCGATCACCTCGGCGGAAGTCGGTTCGGCGGCGGTCGGGGCGGCCGCTGACACAACGGGCCGCTTTCGACAAGATTGGACCGGCCGACCGGCCGAGTTCGAGCGACCCGGGCAGAGGTCAGCTGAAGTGTGCTGGCCGGCGCCGCGGCGGTCGGTTGCTGAGCTTTTGCGGAGGCGGGGGCAGCTCACGGCCTAGACGTTGGCGTGCTTCGTCGGCGGCCGCGATGACCGCCTCCAGGGTGAATGCCGAGCGACCGATGGCGCGCCCGAGCTGCTGGCGGTCCGTGACGATCGCGTCCTCGACCGCCGCGATCGTCGAGGGGGGCAGGTCGTGCTTCTTGCTGAAGCTCTTGCGGGTGCTCACCTGCACGCGGTGGTGTTCGGCCGCCGCGGCAATGTCGGCCCGCTGCTGTGGCGTGAGGCGGGCATGCAGCTCGAGCGCATGGGCGAGCCAGCCGACGAAGGCACCGGGTGAGTCCGAGTCGGTGTCCAGGTCCGCGATGTACGCCGATCGGGCGAGGTCCCACACCCCGGGCTTCCAGTAGATCCCGACCGGGATCGTGGTCTGGTTCGTCACCTGGTCACTCCCCTGGTCTCGTCCGCCGGCGGCCGGCTGTGGCGGCTAACACCAACGCCGCTGCATTCCCGGCCGGGGCACTGCGCAGCTGTTCTCACTGTCCCGCGTTTCCTTCCTCTTTCCAAGCTCCGAGGGGCGCGGCCGCGCCGCGCCGCCGTAGCCGAGGCCGCGCCTGCGCGGGCGGGTTATCCCCAGCATCGGAGACGCGCCCACCTCTCCACAGGTCCGGCCCGAGGGCGGGTAGGCGTCGGCTCCCACTGGCAGGCTTAGCCCTGTCAGTTCTTTCTATTCTACTCACGGAGGACAGCCGCATGACCGACACCATCCGGACCCCCATCGACACCCCCGCTGGCGAGGCCACCGAGGCCGAGGAGTTCCTGCACCTGGACCCCGCTGCCATCATCATCGGCAGCAACGTCCGCACCGACCTGCGCGCCGACCACAAAGAGTTCCGCAAGTCGATCAAGGAGCGCGGCGTGCTGGAGGCCGTGACCGTCTACCGCAACGAGGACGGGCAGTACGTCCTGCTGCGCGGCCAGCGCCGCACCGTCACCGCCGCCGAGGTCGGCACCCCCATCGGGCGCATCCCGGCCCGCGTCGTCCCGCAGCCCGACGACGCCGACCGGATCGGGGACCAGATGGTCGAGAACATCCACCGCGCCGGGATGCGCGAGACCGAGATCGTTGCGGGCGTCGAGCAGTTGGCCCTGATCGGTGTGAGCGCCGCGCAGATCGCAAAGCGGACCTCCATCGACCGCCCGACCGTGAACGCCGCCCTGGCGGTGACGAAGGCCGACCAGACCCGCAACCGGTTGGAGTCTGGCGACCTGACTCTCCAAGAGGCCGCGATCTTCGCCGAGTTCTCTGTTATCTCGACACGCCAGAGCGGCGAGGTCCAGAGGGTGGCGGCTGTGGCCTGATGGGCTGGACGTCGGTGAGGGAGGCCGGTGTGCGGGTGGTCAAGCAGCGGGAGGACGGCATCGTGCGGCGCGTGGTGTTGCTCAACGAGGCCGGTGACGAGGTGGTGCCGGTGAACCGGTTCCTGTCGCACCACCCACAGGCCGCCGAGGCGCTGCAGCCGCTGATCGACCTGGCCCGCTGCACGGGCGGTCGTCGCCGCCGGGATCCCAGCGCCGGCCGGGAGGTCCAGCACATCTTCGTGGTGCGCGGGAAGCTGCTGTCCAAGTCGCTGCTGTTCGACATGGCCCTGGCCGAAGCCTGCACCGCCGCCGGCCTGGTCTACTCGGCCGGCAAAGCAACGATCACCGCGCACAGGTTCCGGCACACCATCGGCACCCAGCTCGCCGAGGGCGGCGCTCGCATCCAGACGATCATGGCCGTGCTCGGCCACCGGACCCCGAACATGTCGATCATCTACGCGTCCCCGTCTGACCCGACCGTCAAGCATCAGTACCAAGACGCCCTGGACCGCCACCTCGGGCCAGACGTCACCCTCGCCGGCCCGGCCGCCGACGCCCTCCGCGAGCACCGGCTCGACCCCGAAGCCGTTTCTTGGCTACAGACCAACTTCCTCAAGACCGAACTCGAACTCGGCCACTGCCTACGCACCCCAGCCGAAGGACCCTGCGAGTGCGGCCTGGTGCTGACCTGCTCGAAGCTCCTCACTACCAGCGACTACGCACCCCGCCTCCGTGCGCGCCTTGGCTTGGAGCAGCAGCTCATCGACGACGCCGCCGCCCGCGGCTGGGCACGCGAGATCGAGCGGCACGAAGCGACTAAACGACGCCTGGAGCAGCTCCTCCACGACCCGGCCTGATGCTTGCCGTGTGTGTCGGCATGCCCGCGATTGAGGACCCTTGGCGCGCCTCCATCTTCTCGTCCTCACCGCGATCAGCTGTCCCTGAGGTGTGGCGAGTGAGCGTCCAAGTCAAGCTTGGGTGTTGCTAAAGGTGTAGTCGCGCAACCGGAAGTGGTTGGCGTCCCACATCGTCCCGAGTGTGGTGGACGGCCGTAGTGGCACGTCGCCGTGCTCGTCAAAGTAGTAGCTGTTGGCGGACGCGCAGTCGCCTCGGAAGAAGACTTGGTTGTCGCGTCGGCCGAGGACCGAGGCGAAGTACTCCGCGTTGGCGCGCTCGGTTACCTCGACCCGAGTCGCCTTGCGTTTCCGGGCGGCTTTCAGGAGTCGGATGATGTGCTGGCTCTGGGTCTCGATGAGGTTGAAGTAGGACGAGGCGTTGTACCCGTAGGGGCCGAGGATCGAGAACAGGTTGGGGAAGCCGGGCACGCTGACGCCGTGGTAGGCCTGGAACCGGTTCTCCGACCAGAACCCCTCGAGGTCGAGGCCGTCCACGCCGCTGATGGGGAAGGGGGGCATGTTGCCCTTGTCGAACACTGTGAAGCCGGTTGCGAGGATGAGGACGTCGACCTCGTGCTCGGTCCCGTTGACGGTGCGGACGCCGCTCGGGGTGATTCGTTCGATCGGGTCGGTCTCCAGTAGCACGTTTTCGCGGTTGAAGCTCTGCAGGTAGGAGTTGGAGAAGCTGGGTCGCTTGCAGCCCAGCGAGTACGCCGGGGTCAGCTTGCGACGAATACCGGGGTCATGCACGGAGCGCCGCAGGTGGAGGTGACCCAGTTTTTCCCCGAGCTTCGCGGTCGGGACTATGCCGTGGAAGTGCGCCGCCAGCGGGAACGTGACCTCGACGTAGGACTGGCTGACGAGCCGGGCGGCGGCCTTGCTGCCCGGCACCAGGCCGAGAGCAAGGCGCAGGGGGAGGGGCAGACGCGCGTCGGGCTTGGGCAGGCACCAGATGGGGGTGCGCTGGAAGACGGTGAGCTGCGCGACCTTCCCAGCGACGGTCGGAATGATCTGCACCGCCGAGGCGCCGGTGCCGATGATGGCGACCCTCTTGCCGGTCAGGTCGGCGTCGTGGTCCCAACGGGCGGTGTGCATGATGGTCCCGGCGTACTCGTCGACGCCGGGGATCTCGGGCTTCTTCGGCTTGGTCAGGACACCTGTGGCGCTCACGACGAACCGACTGGTGATCACCTCACCACCGGCGAGACGGACGAGCCACAGGTCGTTGTCCGCGTCGTACTCGGTCGCGTCGACGCACGTCAGGAGTCGGCTGCGGCGGCGTACGTCGTACTTGTCGACGCAGTGCTCGGCGTAGGCCTTGAGCTCCGCTCCCGGCGCGTAGACGCGCGACCAGCCGGAGATCTGCTCGAAGGAGAACTGGTAGGAGAACGAAGGGATGTCGACGCCGACCCCGGGATAGGTGTTCCAGTGCCAGGCGCCGCCGAAACCGTCGCCTTCCTCGATCAGGAGGTAGTCGTCGAAGCCGGCTCGGTCGAGCATGATCGCCACGCCGATCCCGGAGAGACCGCCGCCGATGATGACCACCTCGTGGTCGGGAACTTGACGCAGGCTGGCCGGGGGCATGGTCATGGTCTCGGTCATGATGCGGGGTTCCTCCTGGGTTGGGGGGGTGATCCGGCGAACCGCGAGGTCGCGCCGATGACGATCGTGTCGACCTGGTATTCGACACCGTCCGCGGCGCGCACGCCCTTCTCGACGATTGCGTAGGCGGGCCAGTGAACGAGCCGGGTGCGCGGGTCCTGCAGTGCGGCGTAGTAGCTCGGGCTGACCTGCACGCGAGGGGAGTCGTAGCTCTCGTGCGGGGTCAGCTGGCGACGTATCCAGGGATCGCGGACAGCCAGGCGCAGGTAGGCCTTGGCCCCGAGTCGTTGAAGCACGCCGGTGGGTATCCCGATCGGCGTCACCCAGGTGGGGCTCTCCTCGAACAGTGTCACTGCTGCGGCGGTGTGCAGGATCTCGGGCAGGATGGAGCTGGCCTCGGCGCCCGTGGCGAGCACCGCGACACGCTCGCCGGAGTAGTAGTGCTCGAACCAGTCGGTGCCGCGGAGCAGCTTCCCCGTGAAGTCCTGGGATCGTTCTGTCTTGGTGGTGGACCGCTCTGCAGCGCGGGGGCGTGCCGGTGTCACGATGCCACCGCCTCGGGGGAGAGACCGTCGACCCACGACTGTGGCTTGCCGAGGATGCGCGCCGGCACATAGCTGGTGATGCGCACCATCGGGTCGGCGAGGAATCGGTGGTAGGGGTGCTTGCGGTCGGTGATCATGCCGGCCATCAGCCGCAGCAGGTGGTAGATGAAAAGTTTCTGTGTGTTCTGCCCGCGGGCGCCGATCTTCTCGAACCGGCGCATGGCGTTCATCAGCTTGCGCTCATCCAGGCCCATGGCGACCACGTCGTCGCGGACCTTGTTGATCAACGGCACGAACACCACGATGAGGCCGACCAGCACGCGTGGGTCGAGAATGGCCAGCGTCTGGACCAGCCTCTGGATCGAGCCGCCGGCGCCGAGCAGTTCGAGCACCTCGAAGTCCACCGAGATGTGGCGGGCCTCGTCGGAGTTGATGTGCCGAAACACCTCGTGGCACAGCGGGTCTGAGACCTCGTCGGTCAGGAACTTCACCAGGGCCCCGTCGAGCGCTACCTCGAGGAGGGGGATGAGGGCGGCCAGGCTGATCAGGGGAAGGTCGTCGCCGTAGCTGTCGAACACCTTGATGGCGAGCTTGACGTTGATGTTGGGCTCAGGGATCTCGCCGTTCTCGAGCATGCCCCAGCGGCGCATCAGCGCGAGCTCGGCATTGGCGTGCTTCTGCTCCTCGGCGTGGAAGTAGTGATAGATCTCGCGGATCGTCGCGGTGGGGGCCTTCTTGGCCAGCGCGGCGAAGCCGCGGGCCCCGATGTGCTCGATCCAGACCAGGTCGGCCATGAACGGCGCCATCTTGGCGCGGGTCTCCTCAGACATCGTCTCAGCGCCGGGGGCGTCCCAGTCGATGTCGGCCAGGCACCACTGCTTGTCCTTGATGGTCTGCAGCATCGCCTCGAAGTCGTAGCTCATGGCGTTCCTTCCGGTTCGGGTGGGAGGGGCGCCAGTCGAGTCAGGAGGCTCGCGACGCGTGCATGGGTGGTGGGGGTGAGACGTTTTGCGAGCCAGATCGCCCGGGCGTCCAGTTGGGGCACGACGTAGAGGCGCCCTTTGTCGTGGGCGTCGAGGGTCATGGCTGCGACCTTGCCGGGTGACATGCCGACGAATTTCGCCAGTCGTGCGGCGGCGGCGGCGGCCTCGGCCTCGATCAACTCGCCCGAGAAGATGTTGGTCTTGACGAACGTCGGGCACAGCACGGTGACTCGTACGCCGCTACCGCCGAGCTCGGCGGCGAGTGTCTCCGACAAGCTCATGACACCGGCCTTGCTCACGTTGTAGGCCGCCATCCGGGGTCCGGCGGCGAAGCCCGCCGCGGAGGCGACGTTGATGACCCCGCCGCGTCCGGCCGCCTTCATAACCGGGAGAAAGTGGTGGCAACCGTGGATCACGCCCCAGAGGTTGACCTGAAGCGTCTGCTGCCAGTGCGTGAGGCTTGACACCCCGACCGAGTGGCCACCGGCCCCGATCCCGGCGTTGTTGATCAGCAGCGTCGGAGCCGAGTCGAACCGATCCAGCGCGCGCTCGCGCAGTGACAAGACGTCGTCGGAGTCCGCGACGTCGCACCGCGTCGCCAGACCGGAGCCGCCCACCTGCTCGACAAGGCCGAGGGTCTCCTTCGCACGACCCTCGTCGATGTCGGAGCACACCACGTCCGCTCCGCGGCGGCCCAGCTCGACGGCGAAGGAGCGTCCGATCCCGCTGCCCGCACCTGTCACCACAGCTTGCGCGCCCTTCGAGACCGGCTTCGTCAAGCCGATCACGCGCTTGCCACCGCGGTGAGGTTCGACTTCGCTACCGGTAGGTGAGTGGCCACGAAGCGTGCGATGTCGGCGATCGCGACATGGCTCTCGGGGAAGACGACGGTCATCGCCTGGAAGACGTGCATCTGACCGGGCCACACCCGGTGCTCCACCTCGAACCCGGCTCCGCGGATCCGACGGGCGAGCTCGGTGCAGTCTGCACCGAGCATCTCGCGCGAACCAGCATGGATCAGCACAGGGGGAAAGGCATGCACCCCCCTGAAGTCGATCCGCAGCCCCTCGTCGCGTTGAGCCTCGGCGTCGGCGTAGGTGAGCAGGAGCTTGCGTGCGACGACCGCAGCGGCGAAAGGGTCCCGCTCGATCCGGTCTCGGGGAATCGCCGCGGTCATCGACAGGTCCAGGATCGGAGACAAGGCGACCACGGCGGCGGGTAGCGGCTCGCCTGCGCGGGCGAGCTCCAGGGCGAGCGTGATCGCCAGGTGTCCGCCGGCGGAGTCGCCGGCCACGACGATGCGGGCAGGATCACGGCCGTTCGCGATCAGCCACTCCCAGGCTCCCCGCACGTCCTGCGGAGCGGCCGGATAACGATGTGTGGGCGAGAGTCGGTAGTCGATGGAGAACACCGGCAGCCCCGTCGCAGCCGAGAGATGCGACGTCAGCCCACGATGGGTTTCGCTCGAGCAGATGGCGTACCCGCTGCCGTGGATGTAGAGGATCGCGTCGTCGGCACGTGAGGTGCCCGGGGCACGTACCCAGCTCCCGCGGACCACCAGCCCGTTGCCCATCTGTTCGTCGACCCGTACGAAGTCCGTCCCACACACGGGCGGCGACGTGACGGACAGTGCGCCGGCGATCAGTGCGCGCATGGCACGCACGCCGGCGCGCGAAGGGGGAATGACGAACGTCAGGGGGCGCCAGGTAGCCCCAATGAGTCCGATCGCGACTCGACTGCGACGCGAGATGCCGGGCGGCTGCCAATTGTGAAGGCGCATGCCCTCACATTGGCCTGCCTGCTGGATCGATGTCAAGATGTGTGCCGTGTCGCGTGTCGTGTCGGGGCGGTCCTACGCCGGGAAGTCTGCAGAAGAGCGCCGCTCCGAACGGAGGCAGGCGCTGCTCAGTGCGGCGCGCGAACTGTGGCGCGAGCACGGCTGGAGCGGGGTGACCATGCGTGCGGTGTGCTCCCGAGCGCGGCTCACCGATCGGTACTTCTATCAGAACTTCGCCGACCGCGATGCACTCCTGGTGGCCGTGGCTGAGCAGGAGCGGGACGCCACACTCGGCTTGATCCTCGGTGCGATCGCACCGCACGCCGACGACTCGCCCTTCGAGCAGCTGCGTGCGGCCCTGGCTGCGGTCGTCGGACACATCGCGCGCGATCCGAGCAGCGCCCAGATCCTTTTCGGCGGCCATCAAAGCAACGCCGTTCTCGGAGCGTTTCGACGCGACACGATCCAGGTCATGGTCAACTTCCTCGTTGAGCTCGCGCGTCCCTACCTGCTTCCGACGGCGCGCGAGGACGAGTTCCGCGTGAACGTCCTGCTCGGGATCGGCGGGTTCGTGGAGACCGTCGCTGCCTGGCGTGCCGGGATCGTCGAGGTCGAGGTCGATGAGCTCGTCGAGATGCTGCACGGTGCCGGAGAGAGGCTCGGCGCGCGCTTCACCTCGATCGACGCGCGGTAGAGGAGGCGAACCCCGATGCGGTCGGCGGCAGCCAGTGTCGACAGAATCGCATTCCGGACGAGGAGTCGCCCGAGTCCGGAGCCTTGGGCCAAGCGATCGACAGCGACCCGTCCGAAGAGCACGGCGGGCAACGGGGTTGGGCGCGTTGCGTCGTGCCCGTCCCGGGAGCTCTGCGTGTTCGGCTGCGACGGCCGAGAGTGTGTAGTAGCCGACCACGCGGCCGCTCTCGCTGTCGATGCAGCCGTCGCAGCGTGCGAAGCCGGAGACGTGGTTGGGCGTCGGCGGTGAGGATCGACGCTCCCGGACGCCGTGGGCGAGGCGGGCTGATGACACCGTCGGTCACGCAGATGGTCGAGGAGGCCCCGATGTGCCAGAGCAGTCCATGTGCACGGTCATGCTTGTGCGCTCGACTTGGAATGCGCGTTTTTCGGCCTTCTCCGTTGGGCGGACGTGAGAGACCGCCGGTCGGAGCGCCAGCTAATGGATTGGCCGCGCAGCGGGGTCGAAGCGCTCGGCTGAAGCCGCCTCGTCTCGCAAGTCTTCGACGAGCTCTACGATCGCCGCGAGGATACGGTCGGTAGCTTCGCGTACCGCGTCCGCGTCCTGGCTGCCCATTAGATCGGTCAATGGGACTGGATCGCCCACGCTGAATGACACTGTGGTTCGGCCACGGATGTTGAGTTTCTTGGAGTAGGCCGGAAGCAGGTCCTGTGCACCCCATTGACCCACGGGGTACACCGGAGCGCCGGTTTCCAGTGCGATGCGCGCGGCGCCGGTCTTGGCGCGCATGGGCCAGCCTGTTGGGTCCTTTGTGATCGAACCCTCGACGTAGATGGCTACGAGAGCGCCAGCCTCGACTGCCTTGATGGCCGCACGGAATCCGGCCTCACCGGCTGAACGATCCACTGGGACGTGGCCGCCACGGACGAGCCACCAGTCAAGCAGGCGCGACTTACCGAACAGCGAACTCTTTGCCAAGAAGCTCGTCACGCGGCCGTACTCCCAGGCCAACCACCCGATCAGCAAGGGGTCGATGTGGGACACGTGATTGATCGCGAGGATCGCGCCCCCGGTGGCCGGGATGCGATCGGTGTGACGTAGATCCTGCCGAGTGAACAGCAGGACGAACGGCTTGATCACCAATCGATTGAATTGCCAGACCGGGCCAGGCTTGCGGGGCGACCTGCGATACCTGGCCATCAGACGCCAGCCGGCACCGGCAATGTGCGGCTGATGATTTCCTTCATGATCTCCGATGTTCCGGCGTAGATGCGTTGCACGCGCATGTCGGTGAACGCCCGGGCGATCGGGTATTCCTCCATGTAGCCATAGCCGCCGAACAATTGCAGACACTCGTCAACGACCTTGCCGGCACGCTCTGACGTCCAGAGTTTGAGCATCGCCGCGGTCGGGATGTCGAGTTCGCCCTTGATGTGCAGCTCGATGCACTCGTCGAGGAAGGAGCGCGCCACACGTGCCTCGGTCGCGACTTCGGCGAGCTTGTGTTTGGTGTTCTGGAAAGCCCAGATCGGACGGTCAAAAGCACGCCGGGTGTGCACGTACTCAAGCGTCCAATCAAGCACTGTCTCCATGGCTGCCACACAGCCGACCGCGACAATCAGGCGCTCCTGCGGAAGCTGGTTCATCAACTGGAGGAACCCCTGACCTTCCTCGGGACCGAGCAAATTGGCCGCGGGGATGCGGACGTCGTCGAAGAAGAGCTCGCAGGTGTCCTGTCCCTTCATGCCGATCTTGTCCAGCGCGCTGCCACGGCGGAAACCGGGCGCGTCGGTCGGGACAAGAACCAGCGAAATGCCGGCGGCCTCCTCATCCGGGTTGGTCTTGGCTGCGACGATCACGAGGTCGGCCTGAACGCCGTTCGTGATGAAGGTCTTGGCGCCGTTTACGACGTACTCGTCGCCCTGGCGCACCGACTTGGTCTTGATGCCCTGCAGGTCTGAGCCGGTGCCCGGTTCGGTCATCGCGATCGCGCCAACCGTCTCGCCGC
Organism: Pimelobacter sp.; assembly: GCA_002698575.1. Lineage (GTDB taxonomy): Bacteria > Actinomycetota > Actinomycetes > Propionibacteriales > Nocardioidaceae > Nocardioides. Next base: position 19,244 of record NZZG01000059.1, read on the forward strand.
TGGCCAACTTCGGCAGCCACTGGACCTTCTGCTCCTCGGTGCCGTAGGCGAGGATGTAGTGCGCCACGATGCCGCTGTGTAGCGCTGCTCCCCACGAACTGTCGCCGACCTTCGCCTGCTCTTCGACGATGACAGCCTCGTGGCGGAAGTCACCGCCGCCCCCGCCGAACTCCTCGGGGATCGAGATGCAGAGTAGGCCCTGAACGCCGCCCTTGTTCCACAACTCGCGATCGACCTGCTTGTTCTTGATGAAGGTCTCGATGTTTGGCTTGATCTCCTTCTCGCTGAACGTGCGAGCGAGGTCACGCAGGTCATCGAGCTCTTGGTTCATCCACGGGGATCGGCGTGCGGGCATCGGAAAACTCCTCAGAACGTCAATTGGTACAGCCTGTACCCGACAGATGGTACAGGCTGTACCGCTCGCTTCAACGAACCGATACCGTGGAGCCATGGTGGATGTCGCGAAATGGCTCGCCGTAGCGCTCAGCCTGCGCGGTAAGGGCGCAGGGGACAGCGAGCGCAGAACACGCGTGATCGCCGCAGCCACGCAGGCCATCGACGAGCGGGGCCCGGCAGTAAGCATGGGACGCGTGGCGGAGCTCGCCGGAATCCCCCGTCCGCACATCTATCGCTATGTCGCGAACAGGGAAACTCTGGACACCGAGGTTGCCCGCCTGGCGTCAGCCGATCTTGTACAACGGGCTCGTCCGTATTTCACGCGGGCCGGCACCTCCTACGAAGTCCTCCACGGGGCGTTGGCACCAATCGTCGACTGGGCCGCCGAACATCCGAATCTGTACCGGTTCATCGCTGCTCAGCAGCAGACGAAGGCCCTCCACCGCGTCCGCCTAGGCCGCACCCGGTTTCTCGACGAGATTGTCGCTGCGACGAACGCATACCTGCGGCCCACCCAACTCGTTGACGATGCTCCCGACGGTGTGCTTGCCAGCGTCATTGGCATGGCCGACGCAGGAATCATCTGGTGGCTCGACCACAAAGACGAAACCCAAGACGAGGTCGTCGACCGGCTCGCCCGTCAGATGGAAGTCGTCCTCAAGGACGCGATCGCGCACCTCGGCCTCGACGTCCCCGACGACATGGTGTTCAACCCCGAACGATGAAACGAGGCAGCTACGAAACATCCTGCGTGCACCGGAGCCACGCCAGCCGCCGGTGTTGGCGAACGCCTATGCCGCGGTCGTCGCGAGCGAGGTCGCGATCATCTCCGCGCTCAACACCCAGATCGACCGGCTCGGGGCGGTGGTGGGCGACCATTTTGGCTGGCACCGGGACGCTGAGATCTACCTCAGCCTGCCGGGCCTGGGTGTGATCCTTGGCGCCTGGGTCCTGGGCGAGTTCGGTGATGCCCCCGACAGTACGTCGATGCGAAAGCCCGCAAGAACTACGCCGGCACCTCCCCGATCACCCGCGCCTCCGGCACCAAGAAAGTGGTGCTGGCCCGCTACGCCCGCAACCGCCGTCTCGGTGACGCACTGCAACAGTGGGGGTTCTGCTCACTGCGGGGATCACCGGGCACACGGGCTTACTACAGCAGCTCCGCGACCTCAAGATCGGCCACCAGGCCGCGCTCCGACAGCTCGCCAACCGCCTCGTCGGCATCCTCCACGGCTGCCTGAAAACCCACACCCCCTATGACGAAGCCACCGCATGGGCACACCACACCACGACCGCCGCTTGACTTTGAAAATCCTGGGATGTCTGCCGCTGTCCGAACTGTCATGCCACGTTCCGCGCACTAAACCTGGTGCGGTGCACTCTGACCGGCGACCGGCCACAGCTCCACCCTCGAATGGCTCCGTCCGTCCCGTCATGCGGCTTGACCGACCAGGACTGTCCACATGATCGACCCCGACCCCGACGCCGCCGAGCGCCTGGAGCGTGCACGGACCACGCGCTGGGGCGACTCGGTCGAGCATGTCGCCCAGAAGCTGCGCGACGAAGCGGCCGAGCGCGAGGCGTACGCCGCCGAGGTCGAGCGGCTGCGGGCCGAGGGACTGCTAGTGCTGTCCGCGCAGGAGGCCGACGAGGCGGACGGGTCGCTGGTGCTGGATGACATGCGAACCCCCGAGGGCGAGCCGGTGCCGATCGAGGAGTGGCCGAACCTTTCCGGCGTCGCGGTGATCGTCACCGAGGACTGGGAGTACCCCGAGCCGGAGGCCACCGGGGGCGAGGATGACGGCGACGACGACGAGTACGCCGAGCCGGTGAAGGTCTACCGGCTGTTGTGGGTGGTCACCGACATCGAGGCCAGCGGACTCGTCCACCGGAGCCGGGTCGGTCGCACCGACGACGACCAGGGCGACGACGCCGAGGCTCACGACCCGGGGACCGACTCCGCCGACGAGGCCGAGGCTGAGGCCCGCCGCCAGGAGCGCCGCCGGGTCATCGCGAACAACAAGGCCTGGGCCAGCGTCCTGTTGACTGCACTTCGGAACCCGCCCTGAAGTTGCCGAGTGCACTGACCCCCTTTGTTCGCGGGCCGGTTCCCATGGGCCAGGCGTCATCCGGTAGCGACACCCGCTCCGGCGGATTGAGCGGAGGCGCTGGACACCATGGTGAACGAGATCCGACGGGCTCTGATGGACGGGGGCGAGCAGCTGCCTCGAACGGGAGCGGTACGCGCCGGCGTAACAGTGTCGTTGCCGTTCGTGGTCGTCGACGAGCGCGGCGAGGAGGTCGAGCCGTTCTCGGTGTTCTTGCGGGACCTGATGCTCACCGACATGAGCCCGCTCACCGCGCGCTCCTACGCCCAGGACCTGCTGCGCTGGTGGCGGCTGTTGCACGCACTCGAGGTCGACTGGGATCGTGCGTCGCGCGCCGAGGTGGAGGTCTTGGTCGGCTGGATGCGAACTGCTGAGAACCCGCAACGCCACCGCAACCCGTCGACATCGACGTCGGCGACGTCGGTCAACCACCGCACGGGCAAGCACGCCCTGGGGCCGGGGTACGCGCCGGCGACGATCAACCACACCCTCTCGGTGCTGTCCTCGTTCTACGCCTTCCACGCCCAGTTCGGCCGTGGCCCGGTCGCCAACCCGGTGCCGGCGAGCTCGACTCGCCGCGCCCGCTTGGCGCACCGAAATCCGCTCGAACCGCGGCCGCAGCACCGCCGCGCGCCGCTGCGACAGAAGTCGGCCCAGCTGGTCCCGCGTTCGCTCCCAGACGAGCTGGCCGCCGAACTGCTCGCCGCGATGCGCAACACGCGCGATCGGGCGCTGTTGGCCTTGTTCTTGTCCACCGGGGCCAGGGCCAGCGAACTGCTCGGCGTTACCGGCGACCGGATGGACTGGACCCGACAGCAGCTCTGGGTGATCAGCAAGGGCACACGCGCCCTGCAGCCGGTGCCTACCTCGCCGGAAGCGCTGCGGCTGCTGGCGGTCTACTTCGACGAGCGCGGCACACCCGCCGGCGAGGAGCTCATCTGGCGCACGCTGCGCGGACAGCCACGACCGCTGTCGTACTTCGCCGCACGGCGGGTGCTGCAACGCGCGAACGATCTGCTGGGCACGGACTGGACGCTGCACGATCTGCGGCACACCACGATCGAGCGGATGACCGCCGACTCGAACCTGACGCTGGCCGACGTCATGACCGTCACCCGGCACCCGGCACCCGGCACCCGGCATGTGACATCCCTGGACCCGTACATGCGACCACGGGTTGAGGAGGTCTTCGACCGGCTGCAGCAGCACTACACCGCTCCGCGACCGGCGACGAGGCCGACGCCGGGATACGACGACGCCGACTTCAAGACCGTGTTCGGCGGCGGGTTCGGTGGCGACAGTTCGACGGGTGAGGTCGATGGCTGAGCGACGACACACCAAGCAACGCGCGCTGCGCCCTGAGGCCCCGCCGCGCCCGCGTCGAGGGCTGGCTGTCCGGCAGGTGATCACCCCGTCACCATCCCCGGCCCCCGCGGTGCCACCTCGCCCGCACGGGAACCTGGACACCGCGACCGCGGAACAGATCGCGGCGATCGCCGACGAGATCTGGCCGGTGGTCCGGTCGCGCTCCTTCGAACGCCGCACCGGGCTGCGTGGCGTGCTCGCACGCCTGGCCGATTTCCCGGGCGAGACGTGGCAGGAGCGGTGGCTGGCGTCCGGGTTGGACGCGGGTACCACCCCGGTTCGCGACCTGTTCGCCATGTCGTCGCACCCGTGAGCACGCAGGCCACGCGCTGAAGTTGCTGTTCTGCCTGCGGGTGATCCGCCCGTCTCTGCCTGCATTCCGCGGGAACCGGTTCAAACA
>NZZG01000060.1 GCA_002698575.1 Pimelobacter sp.
TGAGCCGCGGCGTGTCGAGAACCCATTCGGCATCCAGACGTTCCACATCGGTCCACTTAGGGGCTGTAAGGCCGGCGTTGTTGAACTCATGGCCGACGAATGCGGCGCTCAACGCCTTCCAACGTGGTTCAACTGCTGGAGGCTGCGCTTCCCAGGCTGCGGCGAGCCCAGGGTGCCGCGCAAGGATGTCGTGGAGCCGGTCTCGCAGCTCCAGAGCCAGCGCGTACGTCCAGTCCTCATCTCCCCTCTTCGCGGCACGACCCAAGGCGTCGATGGCGTCGATCGAACTGGGGATCTTGTCCCGGCGCGCCTGAGACAGCGCCGCTGCGATTCGTTCTGCGCGAAGCAGGAATGCCGCAGATGGCGCGGTCTGGCCCGACCGGTAGGCAGAGAATCTAGATGGAGACGTTCCCAGGGCGTGCGCGAACCGCCTCAACGAGAGCCCACTGATGGCGAGCGCGTCGTTCAGACGCTCGATGACCGCCTGGGTGTCTTGATCCATCACCTCTCGATTGTGCCAAGTGTTATCTAATAAGACAACACCTGATCCCTCGTCGATGGGCCACCGCGTGGTGCCAGACGCCCCGAAGACGACGCCCCGTCCGCGGACGGTTAAGGGTCAGCTGGAGATCAAGTAGGAGCGAACGTCATGTTCAGCAACTGAGTCAATCCACCGCGATCGACCACTTGATCAGTCCCCACACCACAGACGCGATCGCCTCTCGGTCCGGTGCGCGCCGCTCCTGCGCCCATCAAGCCGCGCCTGCGGCGGGGTGCAGTGTCGCCGCCATGGGCACGCAACAACGCCGCTCCGGATAGGTGTTGAATTTGTGTTGAGTTGGGCCGAAACCAGCCACATGACAGAGGCCCCCGACTCGCGTCTCCGCAGGTCAGGGGCCTTCAGGTGAGCCGCCTGTCAGAATCGAACTGACGACCTAGTCATTACGAGTGACTCGCTCTACCGACTGAGCTAAGGCGGCCGGGCGTCGAACCGTGGGACCGACGACCGTGGGGAACTATACGGAGTGACCCGGTCGAGCGTGAAACCGGCGCCGCTCGGAGGCGGCCGCCGGCACAGACGTCTTCCTGTCAGTCGACTGACAGATTAGGTTTGCGCGCATGGACAGACAGAACATCAGCTCCCGCGTCGCCGCCTCCCAGCCCCGCTTCGTCGAGTACGCCGTGGCGCCCGCCGGCGCACCCAACGTCGTGATGGTGGTGCTCGACGACGTCGGCTTCGCCCAGCTCGGCTGCTTCGGGGCCACGATCGCCACGCCCCACATCGACCGCCTGGCCCAGCAGGGCCTGCGCTACAACCGCTTCCACGTCACCTCGGTGTGCTCCTCGACCCGGGCCGCGCTGCACACCGGACGCAACCACCACGCCGTCGGCATGGGCGTCACCGAGGAGGCCGCGCTCGGCTTCCCCGGCTACACCGGCCGGATCCCCAAGTCCGCGGCGATGCTGGCGCGCATCCTGCGCGACGGCGGCTACAACACGATGTCGGTCGGCAAGTGGCACATGACGCCCAAGACCGACTACTCCTCCGCCGGCCCGTTCCACCAGTGGCCACTGGGGGTCGGGTTCGAGCGCTTCTACGGGTTCCTCGGCGCCGAGACGAGCCAGTGGGCGCCCGAGCTGGTGCGGGACAACACCCACGTCGACCCGCCACGCACGCCCGAGGAGGGCTACCACCTCACCGAGGACCTGGTGGACGAGTCCATCCGGATGATCCAGGACCAGCAGCAGGCCGAGGCGCGCAAGCCGTTCTTCCTGCACCTCGCGACGGGCGCCGCCCACGCCCCGCACCAGGTCACCGAGGAGTGGGTCGAGCCCTACTACGGGAAGTTCGACGACGGCTGGGAGGCCTGGCGCGAGGAGGTCTTCGCCAACCAGGTCGCCGCCGGCGTCGTACCGGCCGACACGATCCTGACCGAGCGTCCGGCGTGGGTGCCGGAGTGGTCGAGCCTCCCGGCCGAGCAGCGTCGGCTCTTCGCCCGCTACATGGAGGTCTACGCCGGCTTCGTCACCCACACCGACCACCACCTCGGCCGCCTCTTCGGCTACCTCGAGCAGCGCGGCATCGCCGACGACACCATCGTGATGGTGCTCTCCGACAACGGCGCGAGCGCCGAGGGCGGCGTCACCGGCACCCTCAACGAGGCCGCCGGCTGGCTCGGGCACGGCGAGGACGTCGAGGCGTCGCTGGAGCGGATCGACGACATCGGCGGCCACGACGCCTACAACCACTACCCCTTCGGCTGGGCCTGGGCCGGCAACACGCCCCTGCGGCTGTGGAAGCGGCACGCCTGGCTCGGCGGGGTCCGGACGCCGTTGGTGCTGGGCTGGGGCGCGAAGGTCGCCGACCCCGGCGCCGTCCGCGGGCAGTTCTGCCACGCCGTCGACCTCTTCAGCACCGTCCTCGACGCGGCCGGGATCGCCGTACCCGCCACCGTCGACGGCGTCGCCCAGCAGCCCGTCGACGGCGTCTCGATGCTCGCCAGCATCACCGGGCCCGCGGGAGCCGTCGCGCCCGAGCACCGCGGCCTGCAGTACTTCGAGATGATGGGCAGCCGCGCCATCTACGCCGACGGCTGGAAGGCCACCACCGACTTCGTGCCCAACCAGTTCGGCGAGCGCGAGACGCTGACGGGCAGCTTCGACTTCGACACCGACCGCTGGTCCCTCTTCCGCCTGACCGACGACTTCTCCGAGGCCGTCGACGTCGCCGGCGAGCACCCCGACACCGTGAAGCGCCTCGAGGAGCTGTGGTGGGCCGAGGCCGGGCGCAACCAGGTGCTGCCGCTCTTCGAGTTCCCCGCCTCGATGGCCCACATGCACCCCGGGGCCTACCCGCAGCCGGCCTCAGCGACGTACACCCCCGGCGGCGGACCGATCCAGGAGAGCCAGCTGCCCTCGACGCTCGGCGGGTTCGACCTCACCGCGCGGATCGTGGTGCCCGAGGCCACTACCCACCGGGCCGAGGGGATCATCGCGGCGATCGGTGACGCCCACGGCGGCTGGGGCTGCTACCTGCTCGACGGGCGACTCGTCGCGGCCTTCGCCATGCTCGACGGCCTCGTCCGCCTGGCGTGCGACGAGCCGGTCGGCCCGGGCGCGCACGAGGTCACGGTGCAGTACGTGCCGGGAGCCTCCCCGCGGGCCCGCGTGCTCGTCGACGGCGTCGAGGGCGGGTCGGCTCCCCTGCCCGGACTGTTCTTCTTCCCCAACCTCTCCACCGCGGCGACCGGCATGTTCATCGGCCGCGACCGAGGGCTGCCACTGTGCCGCGACTACCGGACGCCGTTCCCCTTCACCGGCGACCTGCTCGACGTGACGATCACCAGCGGCAACCCGAGCGCGCGCGCCGACGACGAGACGCTGCTGCGCTCGGCGCTCGCCTCGGACTGACGCGGTGAGCGGACTCCGCGAGGAGCGCAAGCGCTCGACCCGTCGCGCCCTCGAGGACGCCGCGCTGCGCCTCTTCGCCCGGGACGGCTACGAGGCCACCTCCGCCGGTGCGATCGCGCAGGCCGCCGGCGTCACCGAGCGCACCTTCTTCCGCTACTTCGCCACCAAGGACGAGGTGCTCACCCCGGACCGGGAGGAGCGTCAGGCGCGGTTGCGGGACGCGGTGCTCGCGGCGGGCGGTTCTCCCGGCAGCCGTACGGCGGTGCAGGTCGCCGCTGCGGGCCTGGTGGCCATCGCGCCCGACTTCGAGGCCGAGCGCGACCTGATGCTGCTGCGCCGGCGCGCCGCGGTCACCTCGCCGGTCCTGCGCGGCCGGCTGTACGACGTCGTCCACACCTGGCAGCGCACGCTGGCGGCCGCGCTGGTCGATGCCGGCGTCGGGGCGCTGGCGGCCGAGGTGAGCGCCGAGGCGGCGATCGCGGTGTGGCAGGGGTCGATCACGCGGTGGCTGGCGGACGACTCGGGCTCGCTGGCCGACTGTCTCTCGGCGGCGTTCGCGGCGCTGCCTCACGCTGGTTGAGGTGCGAGGAGCGCGAGCGACGAGCCTCGAAACCCGGCGAGCGAGCATCAGCGTCGCGCGGGCCGGTGGTCGGCGTACGGGGTCTCGAGGCTCGGGCCTAGCGGCCCTCGCGCCTCGACCACCGTCGGGCGTCAGGCGATCCGGACCGTCTGGCTGCGGTCGGTGACCTGGACGGCCGCCTGCTGCTCGCCGCACCAGCAGGTGAAGTGGTAGGCGATGCCGGCCTCGACCGAGGTGACGGAGGTGATCTGGGTGCTGAAGATGAGCTGGCGGCGCGAGCACGCGGAGCAGGTGTGAGTGAACATACTGAAAGTATGAGCGCGCTCAACAGATAGGGGTAGCCTGGCTTTCCTGCAGAAGACCTAGGTTGTGCCTATAGCATGTGACGGTGCTCTCGTTGCATCAGCTGACCTGCTTCCTCGCCACCTACGAGCAGGGCTCGCTGACCGCCGCGGCCGAGGAGCTCGGCTACGCCCAGCCATCGGTCTCCGAGCAGATCCGCGCCCTGGAGAAGACCCTCGGCGTCGAGCTGTTCCGCCGCGTCGGCCGCGGCGTCGTACCCACCACCGTCGCCGACGAGCTGCGCCCGCACGCCGAGCGGGTCCTCGGCAGCGTGGAGGACGCCCGCAAGGCGGTGCAGAGCGCGAAGTCGTTCGAGACCGGGACGATCCGGTTCGGGATGTTCGGCACGGCGCGGCTCTACGCGGGCGCCGGGCTCGTCGCCGACGTGCTCGCCCGCTACCCCGGCGTCCGCGTGGAGCTGATCGGGCAGAACTCCACCGACGTGCAGGAGGAGCTGCGCCGCGGCCGTCTGGAGGCGGCGATGATCGCCGTACCGCAGATGGGCAGCGAGGGACTCGAGTTCACCCCGGTCGCGCGCGACGAGCTGGTCTACATCAGCGCCGACCCGGCGCGCCTCGAGACACCCGTGACCGCCCACCGGCTGTCGCTCGCCTCACTGGTGATGCCCGAGACCACCTGGCGCGCCGTCGACTCGACCCGTCTGGTGCTGCGCCAGATGCTGCACGAGACGGGCCGCAACCCGCAGACCCGGATCGAGGTCGAGGACGTGGAGACCGCCGTCGAGCTGGTCGGGATGGGCCTGGCGGACTCCGTCATCCCCCGCGGTGCGGCCGAGCAGCTGCTGCCGCGGCTCGCCCCCGACGCCGGCTGGGTCAGCCTGCGCCCGCGGCAGTACGACACGCTCGCGATCGTGCACCGCGCGGGCGCCACCCTGTCGCCGGCGGCCCGGCTGATGATCGAGCTGGCGACGGCGCGGATCAACTCGATCGTCGACCACGACGCCGGCTGACGCCGACTGACGCCGGCTGACGTCGACTGCGGGGACCCGGTGAACAGGCACATGCTGAACTAGACCCATGTCGCAGGCACACGAGCGCGAGGTCGCCGACGCAGCCCATCTGCTCGAGCGCGCCCTGATGGAGGTCAAGAAGGTCGTCGTCGGGCAGGACGCGATGGTCGAGCGGATGCTCATCGGGCTGCTGGCCCGCGGCCACCTGCTGCTCGAAGGCGTGCCCGGCGTGGCCAAGACGCTGGCGGTGCGCACGCTGGCCGACGTGGTCGGCGGGAGCTTCTCGCGCCTGCAGTTCACCCCCGACCTGATGCCCGGCGACATCACCGGCACCCGGGTGTGGCGGGCGAGCACCGAGACGTTCGACGTCGAGCGCGGCCCGATCTTCGCCAACCTCGTGCTCGCCGACGAGATCAACCGGGCCCCGGCCAAGGTGCAGTCGGCCCTGCTCGAGGCGATGGCCGAGAAACAGGTCTCCATCGCCGGGCGCAGTCATGCCCTGCCCGACCCGTTCCTCGTGCTCGCCACCCAGAACCCGGTCGAGTCCGAGGGTGTCTACCGCCTGCCCGAGGCCCAGCGCGACCGCTTCCTGCTCAAGGTCGACGTGCCGTACCCGACCGGGCAGGAGGAGTTCACGATCCTGCACCGGATGTCGGTCGACCCGCCGAGGGCCGAGCAGGTCTTCGAGCCGACCGACGTCGTCCGGCTCCAGCAGGTCGCCGACAGCCTCTTCGTCCACCACTCGGTGGCCTCCTACCTGGTCAACCTGACCGTCGCCACCCGCTCCCCGGAGCGCTACGGGCTCGCCCACCTCGGCGGCGCCATCGAGCTCGGCGTCAGCCCGCGCGCCTCCCTGGGCATGCTCGCCGCCGGCCGGGCGCTTGCGCTGCTGCGCGGCCGCTCCTACGTGCTGCCCGCCGACATCGTCGAGATCGCCTCCGACGTGATGAGCCACCGCCTGCTGCTCTCCTTCGACGCCGTCGCCGACGGCACCGACCCGCGCGACATCGTCCGCGAGGTCATCGCCGCGGTCCCCCAGCCGACCGTCGCCTCCCGGGAGGAGCCGGACGGTCGACGCCCGCTCGACGGCCCGGAGCCGCCGGCGCCGGCGCACCACGACACCGCGGAGTACGTGGAGCACCCGTGACCTCCCCCGCCCCCGACCTGCCGCCCCTCGGCGACGGCACCGAGCCCGAGGCCGTCTTCGCGGCCCTGGACCTCGCCGTACGACGCCGCCTGCCGGGTCGCATGCACGGCGACCAGCAGGGGCTGCGGCTCGGCTCGGGCTCCGACCCGGAAGAGGTCGTGCGCTACCGCCCCGGCGAGGACGACGTACGGCGCATCGACTGGAACGTCACCGCCCGCTCCGCCGGCGTGCCCCACGTGTGGCGCACCCTCGCCCAGCACGAGCTCGAGACGTGGGTGCTCGTCGACGACACCCCCAGCATGGCCTTCGGCACGATCGCGCTGGAGAAGCGCGACATCGCCGCCGGCGTCACCGCGGCCATCGCCCTGCTGACCGCGGGGCCCGGCAACCGGCTCGGTACGGCGACCCTGACCGGCGCCGGGCTGCGCTGGGAGGCGCCGGTCCCCTCGCGCGCCGCCGCCCACCGCTCGCTCCGACGCCGTACGTCGTCCGGCGCCGCCGCCCCGGGTGGGGGCGGCGACCTCGCCGAGGCGATGCGCGGCTTCGGCGCCCGCCACGCGCGCCCCGGCGTCCGCGTGGTCGTCACCGACCTGCTCGACCCTCGGGGCGCCGTCGAGCGACCCTTCGCCTGGGAACGACCGCTGCGCCGCCTCGCGGCCTCCCACGAGACGCTCGTCGTCGAGATCGTCGACCCGCGCGAGCTCACCCTGCCCGACGTCGGCGCGGTGACGCTCGTGGATCCCGAGAGCGGACGCCGCCGCGAGGTCTGGACCTCCGACCGTCGGGTGCGGGAGCGCTACGCCGCGATGACCGCCGACCACCGCACCGCCACGGCCGAGGCGGTGCGCTCGGCCCGCGCCGGCCACGTGCTGCTGCGCACCGACCGCGACTGGGTGCGCGACCTCGCCCGCCACGTGCACGGGCGCCCGCTCACGCACGGTCTCGCGGGGGGAGGGGTCCACGCCTCATGAGCCTCGCCTCCCCCGCCTGGCTGCTGCTGCTGCTCCCGGTCGCAGCGCTCGCCGCGTCGTACCTGGTCCAGGCCAAGCGCCGCAGCCGCTATGCCGTCACGTTCGCGACGCTGCCCATGCTGGAGCGGCTCACGCCCGAGAAGCCGCGCTGGCGCCGCCACCTGCCGGCCACCCTGCTGCTGCTCACCTTCGTCGTGCTGAGCGTCGCCGCGGCCCGGCCCCAGGTCGACGAGCAGGTGCCGCTCGAGCGGGCCACGGTGATCGTCGTCGTCGACGTCTCGCTCTCGATGCAGGCCACCGATGTCGTGCCCGACCGTCTCTCCGCGGCCAGCGACGCCGCCCAGGGCTTCGTCGACGGCCTGCCCGACGGCTTCAACGTCGGCGTCGTCTCGTTCGCGGGGTCGGCGACGGTGCTCGCGAGCCCCACCTCCGACCACGACGCGGCCATCGCCGCCCTCGACAACCTCCGCCTCGACGAGGGCACCGCGATCGGCGACGGAGTGATGACCTCGCTGGCCCAGATCGAGTCGACCGCGGCCACCGACGGGACCGGACTCGACTCCGACGTACCGGCGCAGATCGTGCTGCTCAGCGACGGCACCAACACCGTCGGCAGCAGCCTCGACCAGGCCGCCGGCGCCGCGGCCGAGGCACGGGTGCCGGTCTCGACGATCGCCTACGGCACCCCCACCGGGACCGTCACCGTGGACGGCCAGCTCGTGCCGGTGCCGGTCGACCAGGCCTCCCTCGACGCGCTGGCCCAGGCCACCGGCGGGATCGGGTACGCCGCGGAGTCGGCCGAGGCCCTCGACCAGGTCTACGACGACATCCAGTCCTCGATCGGCTTCACCACCGAGCAGCGTGACGTCACGCCGTACGTCATCGCCGTCGCGCTGCTGCTGGGGCTGCTGGCAGCGGCGATGTCGTTGCGCTGGTTCGCCCGGCTGCCCTGAGGCACGTCAGAGGTACCGCGCTGCCAGCAACCCGAGCACCATGGTGGCGAGGCCGCCGAGTGCCACCACGGAGCCGACCACCACGAACAAGGGGGCGAGCAGTCCACCCGAGCTCAGGCCGGTGGCGAGCCTGACGACTGTCGGCTGCTCCGGGTCGTAGCGCACCTCGACCCACTGCCCGGGTTGCGCCGGCGCCGGGCTGCTGCCGTGCGTGGTCTCGACCTCGACCTGCCGACCGTCGGGGAGGACGAAGCGGACCACGGGCTTGAAGATGCCGTTGCCCCGCGACAGGTCGGCGGTGCCGCCGACCTGGTACAGCAGGTCGATCACCTGGGCCTCGGCCACGTGGGACCTGGCCTCGAACGCGCGGCGGTCGCGGCCGACCTTGATCCCGAGCACCACGAACAGCAGCCCGAAGGCGGTCAGGACGGGTCCGAGCACCGGGGCGAGCGACATGGGGCCAGGGTGCCCGGATCGTCCGTGGCTAACCGTGGGCGCCCGTCACCGCCCCCGGTCGGCTCACCGCATCTCGACGCGCGCGGTCCCGGCTTCGTCCCTCAGCCGGGGCGCGCTGCTCGATGACCAACGATCACGCCCTCGCAGGCTCGGGCGTGATCAACACTCCAGCCCGTCCTGGGGGACGACCCCCTCGAGCAGGTAGCCCTCGACCGCGTCGTCGATGCACGCGTTGCCCTTGTTGTACGCCGTGTGGCCGTCGCCGTCGCGGCTGACCAGGACACCGCTGTCGAGCTGCTCGGCCAGCGCGACGGCCTCCTCGTACGGCGTCGCCGGGTCACGCGTCGTGCCCAGCACCACGATCGGGTCCGCGCCCTCGCCCCGCACGGTGGGGTACGGCTCGGAGGCCTCCACCTCGACGCCGTGGCAGCCGATCAGCCCCCAGGCGAAGACGCGCCCGAAGGTCGGGGAGGCCTTGTCGAAGGCGGGGTACTCGGCCGGGATGTCCTCCGGCTCCAGCGTCGAGGGGTCGTCGAGACAGTTGATCGCCAGGAACGCCTCGAGCGAGTTGTCGTCGTACCCGCCGGAGGCGTTGCGCGAGGAGTAGAAGTCGGAGAGCAGCAGGAGGGTGTCGCCCTTGCCGGCGAGTCCCTCCTGCAGGGCCTGGTCGAGGAAGGGCCAGTTGTCACGGCTGTAGAGCGGCGTCACGACGCCGTAGAAGGCGTTGCCGATGGCCAGGTCGCGCCCCGAGGACGTCGGCAGCGGCGAGGCCTCGATGTCGTCGAGCAGGGTCTTGATGGTGTCGAGCCCCTCCTGGCGGTCGGCGCCGAGGAAGCAGCTGCCGCCGGCGAGGCAGTCGTCGACGTAGGCATTGAGCGCGGTCTGGAAGCCGCGCGCCTGGCTGAGGGAGTTCTCGCGGAAGTCGAGCTCGGGGTCGGTGGCCGCGTCGAGGACGAAGCGGCCCACGTTGTCGGCGAACAGCTCGGCGTAGACCCCGCCGAGCGTGGTGCCGTAGGAGAAGCCGAGGTAGGCGAGCTTCTCCTCGCGCAGGGCACCGCGCAGGACGTCCATGTCGCGAGCGGCCTCGACGGTGGAGACGTGACCGATCAGGGAGTCGGAGCTCTCCACGCAGCTGGCGAAGAAGTCGTCCTGCTCCTCGGTGAACTGCTCGGCCTCCGCGGCGTCGTCCGGCGCCGGGTCCTGGGCGATGAAGGTGTCGAGGTCGGCGTCGGAGACGCAGTCGATCGGGTCGGACTCCCCGGTGCCCCGGGGGTCGAACGCCACGATGTCCATCCGCTCCAGCAGGGGAGCACCGAAGGCGAACGACGGGTCGTCGACCAGGCTGGTGCCGGGGGCGCCCGGTCCGCCCGGGTTGACCACCAGCGACCCCACCCGCGCGGCCTGGTCCGAGGCCGGCGCTCGCTCGAGCTTGAGGTCGATCGTCTCGCCGTCCGGCTCGGCGTAGTCGATCGGCACCGTCAGCGTGGCGCAGTCGTTGGAGCCGCAGGCCTGCCAGTCGGGCACCTGCTCGTAGTACTGCTCGAGGCCGGCCGGCACGTTGACGGGGTCGCCGTCGGGAGCAGGCACCGGCGAGGCGTCCCGGGTCCGGGTGGAGCGCGGATCGGACGGGCTCGCGGCGTCGTCGCCGGCGAAGATCAGCGCAGCAGTGGCCCCGCCACCGACCCCGAGGGCGATCACCGCCACCACGGCCACGATCCAGGTCATCCGCTTGCTCATCATCAGCTGCTCACCATCGACTGTCCACTAGCTCCGCTCGGGCACCTTCAGCGCCACCATCATGGCCTCCAGGGCAAGGGCGACCGGCACGTTGAACTCCAACATCTGCTCACGGGCCTCGAAGATCCACCCGATCCGGCGCAGGTTGAGCTCGGGCGAGGAGGTGCGGGCCAGCTCCTCGATGTCGCCGCGGATCTCCTCGTTGACCAGGGAGCCCGGAGCCCGCGCCGCCACCGCGATCGCGTCGCGGTAGACCGAGGTGAGGTCCATCAGCCCGCGGTCGACGACGTCGAGCACCCGCCGCTTGGCACGGGTCTTCTGGGACTTGTCCAGCGCCGACAGCGCGGGCGCGTACTCCCGCGGACGGCGGCCGCGCTCGACGACGCCGTACGTCGTGGCGAGGTCGACCTTCTCCCGGTCGTCCAGCTCGCCGGTGATCGCCTCGGCCTCCTCCTTGGCCACCTCGGCCAGGTTGGTCGCGGCCTGCATGCAGGCCCCCAGCGAGGTCAGGCGCAAGGGCAGGGAGACGATCTCGCGGCGGCGGTTGCGCGTCGCCTCGTCGCGGGCCAGCGCGCGCGCCCGGCCGATGTGTCCCTGGCTGGCGCGCGCGGCGTACGCCGCCAGGGCGGGGCTCACGCCGTCGGAGCGCACCAGGAACTCGGCGACCGCGGCCGCGGTCGGCGTCGCCAGCGTGAGCTGGCGGCAGCGGGAGCGGATCGTGGGCAGGACGTCCTCGACGGTGGGAGCGCACAGCATCCACACGGTGCGGTCGGTCGGCTCCTCGATCGCCTTGAGCAGCGCGTTGGCGGCCTGCTCGGTCAGGCGGTCGGCGTCCTCGACGATGATGATCTGCCAACGGCGCCCGGCCGGGGCGAGCGCGGAGCGTCGGACGAGGTCACGGACCTCGTCGACCCCGATGGAGAGCTTGGCGGTGCGGACCAGCCCGATGTCGGCGTGGCTGCCCGCGAGGGCCGTGCGGCACTCGTGGCACTGCCCGCAGCCGGCCTCGACGCCGCGCCGCTCGCACTGCAGGGCCGCGGCGAAGGCGAGCGCCACGTTGGAGCGCCCGGAGCCGGGTGGGCCGGTGAAGAGCCAGGCGTGCGACATGCCCTTGCCCGCCGTGGCGGGCCGCAGCACGTCGACCGCCCGTTGCTGACCGACGAGGTCGGCCCACACGTCGCCCACGCGCCCACCTGCGGCGACGGCGGTCATCGGACCGCCTGCACGAGCAGGGGGCGGACGGCGTCGCGCACCCGCTCGGCGATCTCCGCCACGGGCGCCCGGGCGTCGAGCACCAGGTAGTGGTCGGGGTCGTCGGTGGCCATCGCCACGAACGCCTCGCGGACGCGCTGGTGGAACTCCAGCGACTCACCCTCGATCCGGTCGCGCTCGGCGAAGCGGCCCAGCCCCGCCTCGGGCGCGAGGTCGAGGACGACGGTCAGGTGTGGGCGCAGGCCACCGGTGGCCCAGCGGGCCACGGCCTCGACCTCCTCGACGGCCAGTGCGCGGCCGGCGCCCTGGTAGGCCAGGGTCGAGTCGACGTAGCGGTCGGTGATCACGACCTCGCCGCGCTGCAGCGCCGGCAGCACGAGGGTCTCGACGTGCTCGGCCTTGTCGGCGGCGTAGAGCAGCGCCTCGGTCCGGTCCGCCAGGACCCCGGTCTCGGGGCTCAGCACGATCCGCCGGACCTCGCGCCCCACGGGCGTGTCACCCGGCTCGAAGGTCAGCCGTACGGCGTACCCCTCGGCGAGCAGCCAGTCGCGCAGCCGCCCCGACTGGGTCGACTTGCCCGACCCCTCGCCGCCCTCGAAGCACACGAAGACGCCCCGCTCGGCGTACACGGGGCCGGTCGGGCCGGGGGCGGAGGTCACGGGCGAGACGCTACCGGGCAGCCCCGACACCCTGCGCCGACCCTGCGCCGACCCTGCGCCGACCCTGCGTCATGGTCGGACGTCGTCGCGAGGGGAGATGGTGATGCTGGAGCATCATTCCTATCGACGCTATGCTGTCAGCATGCGGACGACGGTCACCCTGGACCCCGACGTCGAGCTCATCGTGCGCGAGCTCATGCGGCACCGCGGGGTGCCGTTCAAGGTGGCCCTCAACGACGCGGTGCGTGCCGGGCGGCCCCGGACGGACGTGGCCTTCTCCACGACGTCGATCTCCCTGGGCGAGCCGACGCGCAACCTCGACCGGGCGATGGCGCTGGCCGGGGAGCTCGAGGACGAGGCGCTCCTGGCGAAGATGGAACGCGACGCGTGAAGCTGGTCGACGCCAACGTGCTGATCTACGCGGTCAACGCCGACGCGCGCCACCACGAAGCAGCCAGGCGCTGGCTGGACGCGGCCCTGTCCGGTGGCGCGCCGGTCGGGTTCTGCTGGGCCGTCCTGCTGGCCTTCCTGCGCATCACCACCAGGCCCGGCATCTTCCCCCGCCCGCTCGAGCTCGACACCGCCCACCGGATCATCCGATCGTGGCTGGATCAGCCCGCCGCTCAGATGGTCGCCCCCACCGAGCGACACCTCGACCTGGTTGCCCGACACCTGACGGACCTCGGTGTCGGCGGCAACCTCGTCAACGATGCCCACCTGGCCGCCCTCGCGGTCGAGCACCGCGGCGAGGTGATCACGTTCGACCGGGACTTCGGTCGGTTCGAGGGCGTTGCCTGGTCCGTCCCGAAGTAGTCGAACGCCGCCACCGGCGTTCGGAGTCGAACCGCCAGGCTGCCGACTGACGCCACCGCCAACCAACGCCTCAGTCGGCACCAGCCCCTGGCTGCCGTTCACGTCCTCATCTGCGGGCCGCTTCGGGCGGAGCCCGAGGGGCGGCAAGGTCAGGGTCGTACGATGCGACGATGCGCCTTGCTCTGTCGGCTGTGTGCTTGGCCCTCGTCGTGACGGCCTGTAGCGGTGGTGACGACGAGGCGGCACTCAACACCGGCGTGCCCAGCGCGACGCCCACCGCGTCAGGGAGCGCGACACCCACCGAAACAGCGACGCCGAGCGACCCGGCCAACACGTCCATCATGCCCGCGATCGCTACCGCAGGGGACTCGTGCAAGCGAGTGTTTGGCCCTGACCCTTCTCCTATCGAGGTGGGCCTGGACCTGGCGAAGGCGGAGTCGTACGGGCCGAAACAGGTCGAGGCGGCGCGCTACGCAGCGCAGGTGCTCACCGAGGCACGCACAACTGCGCCGCCTCGTCTGCGCAAGCTCATCGGGCAGGCGCTAGAACTGCCGCAGGCCGTCGTGGATGCGGTCGACTCGGGGATCAACGGATTCAACCGAGACGTCACCACCTTCGCCGACGCCGCTAGGGGGCTCGCCGAGGTCTGCCTCCCCTACGCGACAGACTGACCGGGCACCGGCCCGACTCTCGGCCAGATGCGGACGGGTACCGACAGCACGAGGCACTGCTGCGACCGTCGGCTACGTCCTGATCGGGTAGGTCTGGCCGGTGGCGTGGGCCTGATGATGGTGGAACGGACAGAGGAGTACGGCGTCGCGGGTGTTCGTCTCGCCACCGGTGGACCAGAGGGTGGTGTGGTGGACGTGGCAGAACGCCCCGGCGACGTCACAGGACGGGTGCTGGCACGTCTTCTGCTCGACGAGTAGCGCCAACCGTTGGGGTGCGGTGTGGAAGCGCTGACCTCTGCCGAGGTCCAGGACGTGACCGCCCGCGTCGAGGACCGCGGGGAATACCTTCGCCTCACACACCAGGCGGATCAGCTGGCCCGGCGAGACCCCGGTACCGGTGTCGGTGTGACCGGCCTTCTGCGCACCCTGGGTGAAGGTCTCAACTGGTGCGGTGATCACCACCGTTGCGGCCAGGCCGCCCTGCTGGGGTAGGTGGTCGGTCGGGTAGCGCTCGATGTACTCGACGAACGCAAGACCCAGCTTGTGCGGGGTCGGCTTCTCGTAGTCGTAGGCACCGGCGCCCTCGGTGGCGCGGACGTGCTTCGGTGCAGCGAGGGCTTGGAGGGCCTTGCGGAACATCTCGGCCTGCAGCTCAGGCAGCACGAAGGATCCGCGGATCGTGCCGTCGCCACCGTGACGGAA
>NZZG01000061.1 GCA_002698575.1 Pimelobacter sp.
GATGACACTAGGGCCTGATGTGACGTGTGGGGAAGAGATAGCCTCATGTTTCTTCCCAAATCACGGCGTGTCCCTACGGCAACGGGTCCAGACCGTGGTACGGGAACAGCTCGGTGCGGGCCAGGTTGACGCTGCGGTCCAACCAGGTGTCGGGGTCGTAGCCGTCCTCCCAGGGGCGGTACGACGGCTCGCGCCCGTCCCCCATCCGCTGCGGCGCCCGGCGCCCCAGCAGGTGCTCGACGTGGTCGCGCCACGACCTCGGCGTGTCGAGGTCGACGTCCAGGGGCCGCCCGCCGACCACGGCCAGCAGGTGGCTCCACGCGCGCGGCACGACCTCGACCAGCGCGTAGCCCCCACCTCCGGTGACGACCCAGCGCCCGTCGGCGACCTCGTGGGCCAGGTCGTGCAGCGCCACGTAGGTCGAGCGTTGTCCGTCGACGCTGAGCATCAGGTGGGCCAGCGGGTCGTCGGCGTGGGAGTCGCAGCCGTGCTGGGTGACCAGCACGTCGGGGCCGAACTCACGCAGCAGGGCCGGCACCACCGCGTGGAAGGCCCGTAGCCACCCGCCGTCGCCGGTGCCGGGAGGGAGTGGGACGTTGACGGCCGAGCCCCGGGCCTCGGGACCCCCGGAGTCGCGGCACTCCCCCGTGCCCGGGAAGAGGAACTGACCCGACTCGTGCAACGAGATCGTCAGCACCCGCGGGTCGTCGTAGAAGATCCGCTCCACCCCGTCGCCGTGGTGCACGTCCACGTCGACGTAGGCCACCCGCTCGGCTCCCTGGTCGAGCAGCCACTGGATCCCCACCGCCACGTCGTTGTAGACGCAGAAGCCGCTGGCCCGGTCAGGCATCGCGTGGTGGAGCCCGCCGGTGATGTTGGCGCTGTGCAACGACTCCCCCGACCACACCTGCCGGAACGCCTCGAGCGACGCCCCGACCACGTGCGAGGCCGCCTCGTGCATCCCCGCGAACGCCGGGTTGTCGTCGGTGCCGAGGCCGAAGTCGGCCGACGCCTTCGCCGGATCGGCGCCCGCCGCCATGACGGCCTCGATCAGGCGCGGGTCGTGGACGGTGGCCAGCTGGTCGGCACCGGCCATCGGGGCCGGCACGGCTCGCAGGGTGCCCGGAGCGGGGGCGGCTCCGGGCGCGCCCAGCACGCCGAGGTCGGTCGCCAGGGCGACGGTCAGGTCGACGCGCACCGGGGACATCGGGTGGTCGGGTCCGAAGTCGTAGTCGGTCAGGCTCGGGTCGTGGACGACGGTCGCGGGTCCCTGGCACTGGTCGGCGGGAGAGGACATCCCCCGAGCCTAGGGGCCGGCGTCGCACCGCTGCCCCTCCGCTCGCGGGCCGATGGGCGAGACTGGGGCCGTGGCCCACACCGTCGACGAGCGACCCGCCGCGCAGTCGCCGTGGCGGGCCCGGCTCGCTCGCCGACCCCTCTGGGTGCGGGTCACCGCCGTCTACCTGGGGATCCGCGTGCTGTCGGGGGTGCTGCTGGCGCTGGCGGCCCAGGACCAGGTCTGGTTCCCCGCCGTCACCGGGCCCGCCGAGGACGACATCGACCTGACGGTCTCCTGGGACGCCAAGTGGTACGAGCGGATCGCGACCGAGGGCTACCCCGACGACCTCCCCGTCGGTGACGACGGCCGGGTGCGACAGAACCCTTGGGCGTTCTACCCCCTCTTCCCGTACGCGGTCCGCCTCGTCTCCTGGGCCACCACCCTCGACTTCGCCACCGTCGCACCGCTGCTGGCCCTCCTCGCCGGGCTCGGCGCCGCGATCCTGCTGGCGCGCCTGGTCGTCGAGACCACGACGTACGACGGGGCCCCGCGCGTCGGCCCGGCCCTGGCGGTGGTGGCGGTGTGGGCAGCGATGCCGGCAGCGCCGGTGCTGCAGATGGCCTACACCGAGTCGTTCAGCATGCTGCTGCTGCTCGGCTTCCTGCTCCTGCTGGTGCGCGGGAGCTGGGTCGGGTGCGGGCTGACCGCGCTGCTGCTCGGGCTGACGCGTCCCATCGCCCTGCCGCTGTCGGTCGTCGTCCTGGTCGCCGTGTGGCTGCGGTGGCGCGAGCGCGGGGACCGCCCGCTGGGCGCGCGCGAGCGGCTCGACATCGGCGTGGCCGTGGTCGCGACCGGCATCTCCGGGATCCTGTGGACCGCGCTCGCCTGGGCCGGTACCGGTCAGCGCGACGCCTACCCGACGACGATGACGGCCTGGCGCGGGGAGGCGGCGATCAACCCGATCGAACCGTGGCGTCGCACCATCGAGTGGGCCTGGGAGCAGCGCACCCCGGAGACCGTCGTCCCGGCCCTGAGCATGGTGCTCGCCCTCGTCCTGTCGCTGGCCCTGGTCGTGCCCCGCCTCGCCCCGGCGATCGACGTACGCCTGCGCATGTGGGCGGCGGCCTACGCCGTCTACCTGCTCGCCGTCGTCGACGGCAACACCAGCATCGTGCGCTACCTGGTCCCGCTGTTCCCCCTGGCGATCGTGCTCGTGGGCGCCCACCGGAGGTCGCTGTCGCGGTGGTGGCGCTGGCGCACGGCGTTCTGGGTGCTGGCGGGCTTCGTCGGCCAGGTCGGGTGGATCTGGTGGCTGGTGGTCTTCGAGCCACCCAGCGACTTCCCGCCGTGACCCCCAGCGGGTGAGCGCGGGTCGTGACAGCCTGGAGTGATGGCGAAGGTCACCGAGAAGGTCAGCAGGGCGGGCGCAGGACTGAAGAAGGTGGTGCCGCGCTCGGTGCCGAGGTTCAGCCTGCGCCGCGACGTGCCGATGACGCTGGCCGCGGTCGCCTTCCTGGCGGCGTACGCCTGGCCGATCCTCGACCCCGGGCTCGAGCCAGAACGGGTGGCCCTGTGCCGCTCGGTGACGGCGGTGACGTGGCTGGTCTTCGTCGTCGACTACGTGATCCGCTTCGCCGGCGCCGAGCAGCGCTGGCCGTTCGTGCGACAGCACCCGCTCGACCTGGCGATCGTGGTGCTGCCGATCCTGCAGCCGCTGCGGTTGCTGCAGCTGCTCACGCTGCTCTCGGTGCTCAACCGCTATGCGGGCGGCTCCCTGCGCGGCCGGGTGGCGCTCTACGTCGGCGGTGCCTCCGCGATCGTGATGTTCGTGGCCTCGCTGGCCGTCCTCGACGCCGAGCGCGGCGACCCCGAGGCCAACATCGGCGGCTTCGCCGACGCGCTGTGGTGGTCGATGACGACCGTGACCACCGTCGGCTACGGCGACCACTTCCCCGTGACGACGACGGGACGCTTCGTCGCCGCGGGCCTGATGCTCGCCGGCATCGCCCTGCTCGGTGTCGTCACCGCCTCCCTGGCCTCGTGGCTGCTCGACCGGGTGCAGGACATCGAGGACGACTCCGCTCAGGCCACCCACGGGGACATCAAGACGCTCGTCGAGGAGGTGGCGGCGCTGCGCCGTGAGCTGACCGAGGCCCGGGGCACCGGTGGCGGGCCGGACTCGTCGCGGGGTTGAGGCCGCGCGCTCCGGGGGGATGTTACTGACCGCTGTGACTACTACCTGACGGTTGTAACCGCTGGGCAGTAGTCACAGCGGTCAGTAACATGCCCGGCCGGCGGGCCGCCGTGGCATGATAGCCGCGTGCTGACGACGTCCTCGATGCAGTGGTGGCCCGCCTGACCCGGCGGACCATCCCTCGTCGCGTGTGCACCGACGCACCGACACCAACGGCCGCCCACGGGCGGCCGTTCCGCATTTCGGTCGAGTCGACCGGACGGCGCCGACCCGTGGGCTCTCATCCCAGGAGACACCCATGACCCGCACCGACCAGCTCTGCCAGCCCGACCAGCCCGACCACCTCGCTCCCGCCCACCAGACCCGACCGCGCGCCCTGTCGCTGCTCAAGCCCACCGGCCACCTCACGCTCGGCAACTACCTCGGGGCCCTGCGGCCGATGGTCGCCGCCCAGGAGCGCGCCGACTGCTTCTTCGGCCTCGCCGACCTGCACTCGCTCACGATCCCCCACGACCCCGGCCGGCTGCGGGCTCTCGTCGCGGAGCAGGCCGCCACGTTGGTGGCGGTCGGGCTCGACGACTCGACGCTCTTCGTCCAGAGTCACGTGCCGGCGCACAGCCAGCTGTCCTACCTCCTCGAGTGCGTGGCCACCACCGGGGAGCTCGGGCGGATGATCCAGTTCAAGGAGAAGGGTCGCGGCGTCGACTCGACCCGCACGAGTCTGTTCACCTACCCGGTCCTGATGGCGGCCGACATCCTGCTCTACCGCCCCGAGCAGGTACCCGTCGGCGACGACCAGCGCCAGCACGTCGAGCTCACCCGCGACCTCGCCCAGCGCTTCAACGCCGCCTACGGCCAGGTCTTCACCGTCCCGGAGATCACGACCCCGCCCGTCGCCGCACGCGTGATGGACCTCGCCGACCCCACCAGCAAGATGGGCAAGTCGGGCTCCGGTGACGGTCCGGGAGCCATCCGGCTGCTCGACGCCCCCGACGTCGTACGGCGCAAGGTCGCGCGCGCCGTGACCGACAGCGACGTCGGCCCGGACGCCGTACGGCGCGACCGCGGGGTCAAGCCCGGGGTGACGAACCTGCTCGACATCCTCGAGGCCTGCGGCGGCACGGCCGACGACGTCACGACCTACGGCGCACTGAAGCGGACGGTGACCGACGCGGTGGTGGCCGAGCTCGAGCCGGTCCGGAAGCGGTACGCCGAGGTGGCCGCCGACCGCGCGTACGTCACCGACGTCTACGCGCGCGGTGCCGAGCGGGCTCGGTCGGTCGCCCAGCCGGTGCTGGCGGCGGCGTACGCGGCCATCGGGTTGTGATCCGTGGCTGTCCGAGTGGCGCCTGCGTCCCGGACGCCGCCCGAACGGCGCGTGAACCCGGTGCACCTGCTGCACCTGATCCGCGCGTGAGGACGGCTACCCGGCCACGAAGCCGGCCACCACGGCCCCCAGCTCGGCTCCGGCGTCCTCCTGCAGGAAGTGCCCGGCGCGCTCGATGGTCGGGTGCTCGAGACCGGCGGCGCCGGGGATCAGCTTGCGCAGGATCGGGGCCATCGCGCCGGTGATCGGGTCGGAGTCGCTGAAGGCGGTGAGGAAGGGCTTGTCCCAGGCCTGCAGGACCTCCCACGCCGCCCGGTTGGCCTCGGCGGCCGGGTCGTCGGGGCGGGTCGGCACGAGCGTCGGCATCACCCGGGGACCGGCCTTCGCCTCCTCGACGGGGAACGGGGCGTCGTAGGCCGCCCGGTCGGTGTCGCTGAGCCCGCGCACGCAGCCGGACTCGACGAAGCGGCCGACGTCGAGGGTCGGCGCCTTCTCGACGGCGTTGCGGAACTGCCACCAGATCTCGGGCATGTCGAAGTCGCCGGTCGGCAGGCCGGAGTTGGCGATGACCACCGACGCGAACCGCTCGGGGTGCTCGGCGACGAGGCGCAGCCCGATCAGGCCGCCCCAGTCCTGGCCCAGGAGGGTGGCCCCGGTGAGGTCGAGGTGGTCGAGCACCAGGCTGCGCACCCACTCGACGTGGCGCGCGTAGCTGTGGTCAGCGGTCGTCAGGGGCTTGTCGGAGCGGCCGAAGCCGATCAGGTCCGGCACGACGCAGCGGACACCGGCGGCACTCACCGCGTCGACGACGTCGCGGTACAGGTAGGACCAGGTCGGCTCCCCGTGCAGCATCAGCACGATCGGCCCGCCGGGCGCCCAGCCGTCCGGCACCACGTCGACGTACGACATCCGCAACGGCTCCCCGCCGTCCGGATCGGCCACCTCGGCGTACGACGTCTCGGTGCCCGCGCGGGGCCAGTCGATGTCGGCGAAGGCGTCCTCGGGGGTGCGGTAGGTCTGCATGCTCCGACTATGGCATCCGGGTGCCCAGCGCAGGTCCACGTCACTCCACGACGTCGCCGTCCGGTCCCGCGCCCTGGGCGGCCTCGGGCACCTCGAAGGCCAGTGTCGCGATCGGGTTGTCGAAGGCGCTCGTGCGCAGGGACACCTGCACACGCCACTCGCCGGACGAGGGCAGCACGACCTCGGCGGTGTGCGAGCCGACGACCCCGGTGTTGAGCGGGACCGTGCCGAGGTCGACCTCGTCGTTGAAGAGCCGCACGCTCGGCGGCACCATGAACTCGGCCGGGGCCCCCGCCGAGTCGGTGAGCTCGATGGTCACGGTGCTCGGACCCACGGCCAGGGGCGCGAGCGTGGCCAGCACCTTGACGTCGTCGAGCATCGCGGAGCGTGGCTCCTCCCCCGGCCGAGGCCCGGCGCTCAGCGCCTCGTCCGGCTCCGGGCTCCGGTCGACCAGCACGCCGGTCAGGACCAGGACCACCAGGAGCACCCCGGCCTCCGCCCGCACCGCCCGGACGATCGTCGCGGAGGCCGTACGTCGGGCCTTCCGCTTGCCGGCACCGGTGAGCAGCGGCAGGAGCCGGTAGCGGTTCCAGGCGGCGATGAGCATGCCCACCCCGACGACGCCGATCTTGACGAGCAGCAGGCGACCGTAGCCGGTCTCGACGACCGCCCCCCAGGAGCCCGCGATCCGCCACGTCAGCACCGCGCCGGCCACGACCAGCAGCGTCAAGATGCCAGCGGCCCAGGTCGAGAAGCGCACGAGCACGTCACCGGCGGCGGCTCCCTGCTCGGCCAGCTCGCGCAGCACCAGGGCCAGACCCACGAGGCCGCCCAGCCACACGGCGCCGGCGAGGAGGTGGAGGGCGTCGGTGCCGACCACGAGCCACTCGGGGCTCACCGCCCGGGTGTGGCCGGTCAGGGCCGGGGCTGTCGTCGCGAGCAGCGCAGCAGCCAGGGCCGCCGCGGCTCGGCGCCCGACCGGCGCGTGGTCGCCGAGGAGCCCCGTCGCCGCGCCGAGCCCGCCCGCCACGACGAGCGCGACGGCGTACACCTCGACGGGCAGCACGCGCCAGGTCTCGAGGCGTGCGAGGGCACCGAGGTCGGTCCCGAGCTGATAGGTGGCGGTGAGCGGGAGCGCGACCCACCACGAGAGCCAGGCGAGCACCGCGGAAGCCGTGGCCAGCCGCGCGACGCGACGCAGCACCGGCGCACCGAGGCTCAGCCGCTGCGGGCCGAGGAAGAGCACGAGGAAGGCCACCAGTCCCGCCGCCAGCAGCAGTCCGACGTATCCGGTGGCGCGGGCGATGCTGAGGGCCATCGGCGCGTCCGTGCCACCGCCGACGTCGGGTGGCGCGACCGGGGCGCCGGCACTGGGAGCGCCGACCGAGAAGCTGAGCGACCCGCTGACCGGGTGACCGTCCTCGGAGATCACTCGCCACACCACGACCAGCGTGCCGTCCTCGATCGGTTCGGCGAGCGTGACCACGAGCTCGGAGCCGCTGCTGCTCGCGCTAGAGGCGACCTCCTGACCTGCGGAGTCGAATACCTGGGTGCCGTCGGGCACCGCGGCGACCGACTCGGTGTAGGTGAACCGGATCGACTCCGGGGCGGCGGCGAGCACCTCGCCCTGCTGGGGATCGGTGCCGATGAGGGTGGCGTGCGCGCTGGCGGGAGGCGCGGAGCCGAGCACCAGGCCGGCGACCAGGACGACCAGGACGACCAGCGCGGCGATCGACCGGGGGAACGACGACGCGGATCCCGACCGGTGCGGGGAACGGCTCACCCGCGGCGGCGCTGGAGCACGAGAGCCGTGCCGCCGAGCGACGCGCCGAGCAGGCCGGCGAGGAGCCCGAGCACCGGAACCAGGTCGCCGGACTCTCCGGAGTCGGCCTGGCGGCTCACGCTCGAGGTGCGCTGGACGTCGTCGGCGGAGGCCGCGACCTCCTCGCCTGCCTTGTCGCCCCCTGCCTCGTCGCCCCCTGCCTCGTCGTCCCCTGCCTCCTCGCCGTGGTGTCCCCCACCGGTGGCGGCGGTGAGCACGAAGGCCGGGGCGGGCAGCTCGAGCTCGTCCTCGTCCTGCCCCTCCTGCGGGACCTGGATCCAGGCGGACTCGCCCTGCTCGCACGTCTGGATCGTGGGCAGGACGACCGTGTCGCCCTCGCTGTCGGGCAGCTGGACCGACAGCTCGAAGACGTCGCGGAAGCCTTCGGGCAGCGGGTCCTTCGCCGTGTAGGTGACGGTCGTGACCCGCTCGGTGACCTCGTTGCCGTGGCTGTCGGTGAGAGGCGGGTCGAGCTGCTGGGACTCCTTCTCCACCGTCCACGACGCGTTGCGGGTCGGGGTCACCGCCGGGATCTCCTCGGGGATCTGGATGGTCACCGCCGTGGTCGCCGAGCCGTCGCAGCCGTGCGGCACGCTGAGCTCGAGCACGGCGTACGCGCCGGCCGCCGTGGTCGACGGGGTGAGGGAGACGTGCGCCTGCGCCGGGGCAGCGGCGATCAGGACCCCCGCAGCAGCGGCCGCGACCACCGCACCGAGCCGGGCCGGACGGGGAGCTGGTCGCTGCATCGTGGGGTCCTCTCCTCGCCGCGCACCGCGGCGCTCCGGCCCGTGCGGGGTTCGCGGACGCGAACTCGATCCGACAACGTGACCCTCACCACACTGAACCAGCCAGCCGAACCCCTGTCAAGAATGTGAACAGAATCCTTGAGTCTGATCTCCCGGTGGGCGTACCATCGAGCGCAGTTCACATCACCGAACCAAGGTCGTCTTTCTGAATCTTCAGGGACACCGCTAGGAAGGAATCCTCATGCCCAACATCACCGTCGAGCTGCTGCGAGGCCGGACCGTGGAGCAGCGCCGCGACTTCGCCCGGGCCGTGGCCGACCAGGCCGTGGAGATCCTCGGCGCCCGACGCCAGGACGTCCGGATGGTCTTCAGCGAGATCACCCCCGACATCGTGGCCAACGGCGGGGTCCTGGCCAGCGAGGACGACAGCAGGGCCGGCGTCGTCGCGGCGCTCGCCGACTGACCCCTCCGGGCCCCTCCGCCGGGCCCGCGTGGCCCGAGAGCCGGCAGCCGACCAGCGATGGTCGGCTGCCGGCTCTCGTGCGTCACCACCCCACGAGAGGGCGACTCGGCGCCGGGACGCACGAGAGCGGGCCCGGGGGGCTGACTCCCCCGGACCCGCTCAGCTGTGGGTGGTCGCGGTGCTACCGCTTCTTGACGCGGATCACCACCTTGGACGACGTCCGCTCGACGAGGTCGCTACCGAGGTAGAGGACCTTGACCTTCAGCTTCTTCGTGCGCTTGGCACGCGGCAGCTTGACGGTGAGCTTCTTGCCGTCCCTGACCGTGCGGGTGATCGTCTTGCCCGGTCGCACCTTGATCCTGACCTGTCCCGTCGCCGGGACCTGGTGCGCTGCGGACACGGTCACCTTCACCGTGGGTCGCTTGCCCTGCTTGACCCTCTTGGGCGCCTTGACCTTCAGTCGAGGGGTCGCCTTGTCCACCTGGAGGGTGAGGATGCTCGACGACGCGGCGTGCACGTCGTCACCGCCGTAGCTCACCTGGAGCGGGTAGGACCCGGGCACGAGCGTCTTGCTGGGCACCGCGATGGTGGCCGCACCGTTCACGAGGTCCGCCGAGCCGAGCACGGTCTCCCCGTCCAGCAGGGTCACCGCTCCGGTGGCTGCGGCCGGCGAGATCGTCACCGTCACCGCACCCGGACGTCCGTAGACGATCGTGCCGGCGGTGGCCGACAGCGTGGTCTCCTCCAGCGGCTCCTGCTCCTCCTCCACCGTGATCGTCACCGTGGCGGGTGCGGACTCGTCCGTCCCGTCGTCGGCGCGGTAGGTGAAGGTGTCGGTGCCGGCGAAGTCGGCCTCCGGCGTGTAGGTGAACGAGCCGTCCGCCTCCAGGGCGACCGTGCCGTTGACGGGCTGGGTGAGACCGACGGCGGTGAGGGGGTCGCCCTCGCCATCGGTGTCGTTGCCCAGGACGCCGGGTGCCGGCACCGTGAGGGGGTCGCCCTCGTCGGTGCTGTACGCGTCGTCGACCGCCACGGGTACGGCGTTCACGGGCGGACCCTCGAACAGCTCGCCGACCTGCTCCTCGGTCAGCTCGTAGTCGAACATCCGGAACTCGTCGACCAGACCGTCGTAGCGCGGGTCGGGCCAGCTGGTGCCGCCGATGAAGTTCGCCGTCGTGGTCCCGTCCACGCCGACGTCCCCGATGCCCAGGGTGAAGTCCTCCCGGGTGCCGACCAGCTCGCCGTCGAAGTACAGCTTCCCGGTGGAGCCGCTCATCGTGAAGACCACGTGGGTCCACGCGTTGAGCGGGGTGTCGTTCCCGCCACCGAGGGTGAGCCGCTCCTGCGTCGGGTTGCCCGGCGCCTTGAACGTGGCCGCGAACCCGGTGGGCCCGTCGGCCTGCGTCGAGGACTGCAGCAGGAAGAACGTGTCCGTGCTGCTCCCGATCTGGACCAACGGCACCCAGTTGGGCAGGGCGTCGGGTCGGGTCCAGATCGAGACCGTGAACTCCTCGTCCATGCCCTCGGCGATGTTGTCCGGGAGCCGGACGTGGTTGCCGGTTCCGGCTCCGCCACCGGGCCAGCACCACCTTCTGCTGGTTGCCTCCCGAGAGCCGCTGGATCGCGGTCCCCCGGTGGGGTGTGCGGATCGAGAGGCGCTTGATCCAGCTGTCGACCAGGGAGGCCTGCTTGGTGGGGACGACGAGCGGCCCGCGGCAGCGCACGCCCTGCTTGGTCAGGGTCATGTTGTCGGCGACCGACATCGGGCCGACCATGCCCTCGGTCTTGCGCTCGGCCGGCACGTAGCCGACGCCGGCGGCGCAGGCCGAGCGCGTGCCGGACAGGTCCAGCGGCTTGCCGTCGAGCGTCACGGACCCCGCAGCGGTCTCCGTGGCGCCGAACAGGGCGCGGCACAGGTCCTCGCGGCCCGAGCCGTGCACGCCGACGACGGCGACGATCTCGCCCTCACCCACGTCCAGGTCGACGTCGCGGAAGGTGGCGCTGGACAGGCCCCGCACGGAGAGCCGGGGTGCGGCCTCCTGGTCGGAGTCGTGGGTTCGTTCGGCCACGTTGTCGTGGTAATGGTCCTCCGAGCCCGTGGAACCGATCATCATCCGGTGCAGCTCGGCCGGGACGGCGCCGGCGGTCGCGACCTCGCCGGCGGACCGGCCCCCGCGCAGGACACTGACCCGGTCGCAGACGTCGAGGACCTCGTCGAGGCGGTGGGAGACGAAGACGACCGAGGCGAACTCGCGCAGCCGCCGTACCTGCTCGAAGAGGGTCTCGATCTCGCTCGGCTCGAGCACCGAGGTGGGCTCGTCGAGGATGATCACGGGGGCGAATCTCGAGCGCTCCTCGATGCGCAGCACCTTGGCGATCTCCACCATCTGACGCTCGGCGAAGGAGAGGGAGTCGGTGCGGGCCAGCGGGTCGATGCTCGAGCCGATCTTGTCGAGCTGCTCCTGCGCCATTCGGCGCATCGCGTCCCAACGGTAGACCCCGCCGCGCACGCCGACCCCCTCGCTGCCGAGGACGATGTTCTCGGCCGCGGTGAGGTTGGGCACCAGCGACTGCTCCTGGAAGACCATCCCGATGCCGTGGTGGGCGGCGTCGACGACGCTGCGCAGCCGGACCTGCTCGCCACGGACGTAGATCTCTCCGGCGTCGGGGCGCACCAGCCCGACCAGCGCCTTGAGCAGGGTCGACTTACCGGCCCCGTTCTCGCCGGCCAGGCCGAGCACCTCGTGCTGGTGCACGACCAGGTCGACCCCGTCGAGGGCCTTGACCCCCGGGTAGTGCTTGACCAGACCGCGGACCTCGAGCGCCGGCACGGGCGCACTCCTGCTCAGGTCCATCTCGAGCTCTGCATCGATGCTCACTTGACCACCTGGTTCCTGTGTCGCAGCGGGACGACGGCCGCGGCGACCGCGGCGACGACGATGAGGCCCTGCACGCCGCCCTGCCAGTAGGGACTGACGCCGACCTGGACGAGGCCGTTGGTGAGCACGACGATGAGCAGCACGCCGACGGTGGTGTGCAGCACTCCGCCGCGGCCCCCGGTGAGCAGGGTGCCGCCGACGACGGCGGCGGTGATGGCCAGGAAGTCGTAGCCCTTGCCGGCCTGCACCAGACCCGCGCCCAGCTGGCTGGTGACCATCACCCCGCCGAGGCCGTAGAAGGCGCCGGCCAGGGTGAAGACGGCGACCTTGTACGGCGCCACCTTCACGCCCGACAGGGCGAGGACCTCCTCGGCCCCGCCGATCGCGTAGGCGTAGCGCCCGAGCCGGGTGTAGCGCTGGATCAGCCAGCCGACCAGCACGCAGCCGGCGGCGATCCAGGTCAGGTAGGTGAAACCGAGCAGCCGGTCGACGGCCCAGCTCTCCAGGCCCGCGTCGGAGATGTTGGGCTGCACGCCGGCGAACATCAGCGTCGCCAGCCCCAGGCCGATGGCCGAGACGCCCAGGGTGGTCATGAACGAGGGCACCTTGAGCAGCACGAGCAACAGGCCGCTGAGCGCGCCGAGTGCTGCGGCGAGGAGCACCGCCAGCACGATCCCGATGAGCCCGAGGTCGTTGTCGTTGCGGTTGTTCTCCACCAGCAGGGCCACGGCCAGGGCCGAGGTGGCCATGACGCCGGCGGCCGACAGGTCGATCGAGCCCATCATCAGGACGAACGTGATCCCGCACGCCACGACGGCCAGGACGGCCGCCGCGTCGAGGATGTTCTGGATGTTGCCCACCGTTCGGAACTGCGAGCTGAGCGCGGCGAAGACCGCGAAGATCGCGACCAGCGCGACCGGCGGACCGGCCTCGCGGAGGGACCCCCCCCGCCGAGGCCGAGGGGGCGCCGTGACGACTTCTCGGGAGTCCTCGGCGGGGGATGTCATCGTCACGACAGCGGACCTGCCACACGGTTGAAGACGTTGCCGCACTCGAAGTCGGCGGCGTCGGTCTCCGGCGTGAGGTACTCACCCACGTTGTCGTCGGTGATCAGGAACTGCTCGGCGAAGAACGCGCGGTCCTCGTCGGAGACGTCGGCGACGTCCAGCTCGCCGGTGGCGACGCAGTAGCCGATGGCCAGGCCGATCCCGCCCTGCCACGGGCCGTCGCTCGACACCGTCGCGGTCATCTCCCCGCCCTCGATCGCGGTGAGCGCGTCGGGGACCGCGTCGATGCCCACGACCGCGACCTCGCCGGCTCGACCGGCCTGCTGGAGGGCCTCGAGGGC
>NZZG01000062.1 GCA_002698575.1 Pimelobacter sp.
CCGCGACTCCCTGCCCAGCCTGCAGCGCATCGCGGTCTACTCCGGTGAGGAGCTGGACGCGCTGCAGAGCACCCTCGGGGTCTGACCTCCCTCTGACCTCCACCGCCCGGGCACGCACCTACTAGGCTCCTCCCGTGGTGATCGCGCTCTGGGTGCTGGCCGCACTGCTGGCCGGTGCGCTGCTCACCGCCGTGCTCGCCGTACGGCGGCAGCAGGCCGAGCTGGCCCGGGCCCGGGCCCGGATCGACCAGCTCGAGGCCGACCTCACGACCGCGTTGCGTCCCCGGCCCGCGGCCACGGCCACCGAGCGCGCGGTGGCCAGGGTGGTGCGCGGGGTGAGCAAGGTGCGCGAGCGCGGCCTGTCGGGACTGCTGCAGTCCTCGATCGAGGACCTGCAGGCCTGGGCGGCCTCGGAGGAGCAGGAGATCCGCTCGATGGCCGACTCCGACGGCCGGGTGACGCTGCTGTTCTCCGACATCGAGGACTCCACCCCGCTCAACGAGCGTCTCGGCGACGACACGTGGGTGCGGGTCCTCGCCGCACACGACTCGCTGGTGCGGGCCCGCGTCGACAAGTACCGCGGCCAGGTGGTCAAGACCTCCGGGGACGGCTTCATGGTCGCCTTCCGCGACGCCGAGGCGGCGTGCCGGGCCGCCGTCGGCATCCAGCGGGACCTGCGGCGCACCCTGGACCCGATGCTGCGGGTGGTGGCCCCGGTCAAGGTCCGCATCGGCATCCACACCGGCACCGTGATCAGCCGCGACGGGGACTACTTCGGCCGCAACGTCGCGATGGCCGCCCGGGTGGGCGCCCTGGCCACGGGGGGCGAGGTGCTGGTGACCAACGCCGTGCACGAGTCGCTCGACGACGACGCGACCGTGACCCTCGTCGAGATGGGCGAGGTCGAGCTCAAGGGCCTGCCCGGCGACCACCTGGTCTGGCGGGTGCTGACCCAGTGACCTCGACGAGCCTGCAGACCGCGTGCCCGTGCGGGTCGGGACAGACCTACGACGCCTGCTGCGGCCGGCTGCACCGCGGCGCAGAGCATGCCGCGACACCGGAGGAGCTGATGCGATCGCGCTATGCCGCCTACGCCGTGGGAGGTCAGGTGGGCGACGACTACGTCTTCCGCACCTGGCACCCCCGGACCCGCCCGGCGGACGTCGCCACCGACCCCGGCCTGGTGTGGACCGGACTCGCGATCCTGCGGGCCGAGGAGGACGTCGTGGAGTTCGCCGCCCGCTACTCCTACGGCGGCGTCGACCGCGTGCTCCACGAGACGAGTCGCTTCGAGCTGCGCGCCGGCCGGTGGGTCTACGTCGAGGCGATCACGCCGAGCAGCGGGGCGTAGGCCGCGGCGTCGAACGGTCGGTCGGCGAGGGCGCGGAAGATCGTCGCCCGCAGCAGCGCCTGTCGTGCGGGTCCGCTGCTCCAGCCGCCCAGCACCTCGAGCGACGCCCCGAACCACACCACCGAGTCGACGACCGCGATCGCCTCCGCCCAGGCGACCGGACGCCACGAGGGCGACACGTCGATCACCACGGGCGCACCGCGACGATCGAGCAGCACGTTGCCGGCCAGGTCGGCGTGCACCAGCTGCTCCGGTCCGAGCGGCACGTCGCCCAGGTGCGGCTCCACCCGCCGTACGGCAGCGGCGGCGGGCGTGCCGGCGGCCGCCGCCAGCATCGCGTGGCCGGGGCCGAAGGCCAGGGCCTCCGCGCGCGACCACTGGTCCGCACGCGCGTCGAGGCCCGGCGGACGCGACCGCACGGCCGCGGCGAGCTGGGCGTGCAGGACCCGTCCGGCGGCGAGCGTCACCTCCAGGTCGCGGCAGGTGACCGTCTCCGGCTCGTAGCGCGAGGCGGCCCACCCGCCGACCACCCAGGAGCCGTCACGCGCGGGCACCGGCATCGCGACGCGCAGGTCGCGCGGGCGGCGGGCGGGGTTCTCGTCGAGGCGGACGGCCAGGTGTGCCAGGACCGGGCTCAGCCAGGCCTGCACCTGCTCGTCGCGACCGGGACTCAGCACGAGGTCGCCGGCGCGATGGCTCCCTCCGGTGCCGCCCGGGAGCGGGACGGGCGCCCCCGGCACGGCGAACAGGTCGAGGACCTCGGGCGTCGGCGCGTTCACCGGGTCGAGGCTATCGGCCGCCCGGTCAGCGACGGTCGCGGAAGACGGGCGAGCGGCCCTCCTTGCGCGCCAGCGTCGCCTCCTCGAAGTTGTCGGTGAGCAGCCGGACGTACAGCTGCCCGAGCCCCTCGGAGGTCACGTGCGCCTCCAGCGAGCTGGCAGCCAGTCCGGCCTGGATGGACTTCTTCGTCAGCTCGATCCCGGGCTGGGAGAGCTCCGCCACCCGACGTCCCGCCGCGACGGCGGCCCCGAGCACGTCGTCGGCCACCGACGACACGAGACCGATCCGGGCCGCTTCCTCGGCGCCGACGTCCGCACCGGTGAGCATCATCTCGGCCGCACGCGTCGAGCCGATCGCGCGCGGCAGCAGGAAGCTGAGGCCCAGCTCGCTGGCGGTGAGACCGTTGTTGATCCCCGCGGCGCGGAAGTACGCCGTCGGGGCCGCGTAGCGCAGGTCGCAGGCGAGCGCGAGGCACAGGCCACCGCCGATGGCGGGGCCGTTGACCGCCGCGATCACCGGCTGCGGCAGCCGGCGGATCGTCAGCACGACGTCCTCGAGCAGGCCCATCGCGCGCAACGCGTACGACGCCGGGGGGAGCCCCTCGACCCCGGGCGGTACCCCGGCGGACTCCTGGTCGGCTCCGGAGCAGAAGCCTCGACCGGCGCCGGTGACGACGACGGCCCGCACCGACGGGTCCTCGCCGGCCTCCTGCAGTGCCGCACGGAACGGCACCATCACGTCGAAGGCCATCGCGTTCATCCGCTCGGGGCGGTTGAGCGTGATCACCACGATGCCCAGGTCCGGCCGGTCGACGAGGACGTAGGTCATCGGCGCCTCATCGTGAGAGCAGCACCGACGAACCGTGGCCGAAGAGACCCTGGTTGGCGGTGATGCCGACCGAGGCGCCCTCGACCTGCCGCTCGCCGGCCTGGCCACGCAGCTGCCAGGTGAGCTCGCAGACCTGAGCCAGTGCCTGAGCCGGCACCGCCTCCCCGAAGCAGGCGAGCCCCCCGCTCGGGTTGACCGGGATCCGGCCGCCGATGGTGGTCTCGCCGGCACGCAGCAGGGTCTCGGCCTCGCCGCGCTGACAGAGCCCGAGGTCCTCGATCCAGTCCAGCTCCAGCGCGGTCGAGAGGTCGTAGACCTCCGCCACGTCGACGTCCTCGGGAGAGATGCCGGCCTCCTCGTAGGCGGCCAGGCCGATCGACTCCTTGAAGGTGTGCTCGGGCGTGCCCACGGCCGCGCTCGGGTCGGTGGAGAGCATCGGCATGTCCATCACCGTGTTGGGAAAGGTCGGGGTGACCGTGGAGACGGCTGCGACCCGCACCGGCGTGGCCAGGCCGAGCCGGGCGGCGTACTCAGCGCTGCACAGCACCACGGCGGCGGCGCCGTCGGAGGTCGCGCAGATGTCGAGCAGGTGCAGCGGGTCGCACACGACCGCGCTGGCGAGCACGTCGGCGGCAGCGACCTCCTTGCGGTAGCGCGCGTTCGGGTTGCTCAGGCCGTGCTTGGCGTTCTTGACCTTGACCTGGGCGAAGTCCTCGCTGGTGGCGCCGTACAGGTCCATCCGGCGCCGTGCGTAGAGCGCGAAGTAGGCCGGGTTGGTCATCCCGAGCAGGCGGAAGCGCAACCAGTCGGGGTCGCCCCAGCGCTCCCCGGCGTTGGGCGCGAGGAAGCCCTTGGGTGTCGTGTCGGCTCCGACGACCAGCGCGACCTCGCAGAGTCCGGCGAGGATTCGCGAGCGGGCGGTGTCGATCGCCTGGGCACCCGTGGCGCAGGCGGCGTACGACGTCGCGACGCGCGCGCCGTTCCACCCCAGCGCCTGGGCGAACGTCGCGCCGGCGACGTAGCCGCCGTAGCCGTTGCGCACCGTCTCGCCGCCGACGATGTAGTCGACGTCGCCCCACGGGATCCCGGCGTCGGCCAGCGCTGCACGCGCGGCGTGGACGCCGTAGGTCACGAAGTTCTTGCCCCACTTGCCCCACGGGTGCATCCCGACCCCGGCGACGGCTACCTGCTGGCTGCTCACCGGTCGGCCTCCTGCCCCAGCTCGACGACCGGCTTCCAGCGCCAGATCGTCCGGTCCTGGCGCGACCCGTCCTCGGCGGCCTCGTCGTAGAGCCGCTCGACGACCAGCTCCACCTCGCCCCCGACCTCGAGGTCGTCGACCCCGTAGCCGTCGGCGACCTGACCGAGCACGACGAGGCCCTCGGCGAGCTCGACCGCGGCGAGGGCGAACGGGACGTAGACCTCGCCCTCCGCCTGCGGCGCGATGTACGGCGCCGGCGGCTGGTACTGCGCGTCGGTGTAGCTCCAGATCCTCCCGCGCCGGGACAGCTCGACCTCGTCGAACGTCTCCCCGTCGCACGCGGGGTTGCGGCAGAAGCCGGCGTCGTCCGGGATCGGGGGGAAGTACGTCGAGGCGCAGGCGGTGCAGCGCGAGCCGAGCAGGGCGGGTGCCGGGCCGGCGGTGGTGAACCAGCCGTCGACCGCGGGCAGGGAGGTACGGGTCACGTGCGACACAGTAGCGCGAAACTAGAACGTGTTCTCGCTTCTCTCGACGATGAAGTCCCCCACCGAACGCGCCGACCCCTCCGGCCTGTGGTCAGGCTGTCGGCGCGCTCGCTCGGCAGCGACCCACGACCGCATCACGCGAGCCGGGAGCCGGGACCGCACCTGGGGAGGGACCGGCCATCGGGTGCCCGTCGGCTCAGGTCGACAGGAAGGCCAGCAGGTCCTGCCGGGTCAGCACCCCGACCGGCTTGCCGTCCTCCTGCACCAGCACCGCATCGGCTCCCTCGAGCAGGGACACCGCGTCGGAGGCGTCCTCGGTGGAGCCGATCGTCGCCAGGGGCGGGGACATGTGCTGGTCGACGGGGTCGGTGAGCTTGGCGCTCCCGGCGAACAGGGCGTCGAGCAGACCCCGGTCGGAGACGGAGCCGGCCACCTCCGCTGCCACGATCGGAGGCTCGGCGCGGACCACGGGCATCTGCGAGACGCCGTACTCCTGCAGGATCGCGATCGCCTCGGCGACCGTCTCGCTGGGGTGGGTGTGCACGAGATCGGGCAGCTGCCCGGACTTGCCGCGCAGCACGTCGCCCACCGTGCGGGAGGAGCCGGCGTTGCCGCTGGCGAAGCCGTACTGCCCCAGCCAGTCGTCGTTGAAGATCTTGGTCAGGTAACCCCGGCCCGAGTCGGGAAGCAGCACCACGATGACCGCGTCGCGGCCCTCGGGCGTGCCGGCCAGCTCGTGGGCCAGCTGGCGGGCGGCGTAGGCCGCCATGCCGCACGAGCCACCGACGAGCAGGGCCTCCTCCCGCGCGAGCCGACGCGTGAAGGCGAAGGAGTCGGCGTCGGAGACCTCGATGATCCGGTCCGCGATCGAGCGGTCGTAGGTGTCGGGCCAGAAGTCCTCGCCGACACCCTCCACGAGATAGGGGCGTCCGCTGCCCCCGGAGTAGACCGAGCCGGCCGGGTCCGCGCCGATGACCTGGATCTCGGGATTCATCTCCTTGAGGTAGCGCCCGGTGCCGCTGATGGTGCCACCGGTGCCGACCCCCGCCACGAAGTGCGTGACGCGTCCCTCGGTCTGCTCCCAGATCTCGGGGCCCGTGGTCTCGTAGTGCGAGCGCGGGTTGTGCGGGTTGGAGTACTGGTCCGGCTTCCAGGCACCCGGCTGGGAGGCGAGGCGGTCCGAGACGTTGTAGTAGGAGTCGGGGTGCTCCGGGGCGACGGCGGTGGGGCACACGACGACCTCGGCGCCGTAGGCGCGCAACACGTTGCGCTTGTCCTCGCTCACCTTGTCCGGGCAGACGAAGATGCAGTGGTAGCCCTTGGCCTGGGCGACCATCGCCAGTCCGACGCCGGTGTTGCCGGAGGTGGGCTCGACGATCGTGCCGCCCGGCTGCAGCTCACCGGACTCCTCCGCCGCCTCGATCATCCGGGTCGCGATCCGGTCCTTCACCGAGCCGCCCGGGTTGAGGTACTCGATCTTCGCGAGCACCAGCGGTCCGGCATTATCCGTGTCGGGCTCGTCCAGCGTCCTGGAGAGCCGCAGCAGCGGGGTGTTGCCGATCAGGTCGAGGAGCGAGTTCACGTACTGCACGCCCTCAACGTAGCCCGGATCCACCCCGACGCGCCCAACGCCGGACCCGCGGGACCGCTCGTCGGGCGACTTCGTAGGATCCGGGTATGGGAAAGGCCGCCGCAGCACGCAAGCTCGCCGCCGCCGCCGCCTTCGGAGGCGGGGGGCTCTCAATCCTCGGCGCCGGCATCTACGGCGTACTGACCGCCGAGGCCAAGCTGGCCCGGCGCACGATCGGCGAGGTCTCCTCCGACCCGGTTCCCGACTCGACCGGCTGGTACGGCCGCGGTCGCCCCGGTCCCGCGCTCAAGATCGCGCTCCTGGGCGACTCCAGTGCGTGCGGGTACGGCGTGGACCGGGTCGAGCAGACGCCCGGATCGTTGCTGGCCAGTGGCGTCTCGGCCCAGGGCGACCGGCGCATCTACCTGCGGCAGTTCTGCGTGGTGGGCGCCGTCACCGCCGACCTGGCCTCCCAGATCGACCGGGCCCTGCCGATCGAGCCCGACGTGGCGATGATCCTCATCGGCGCCAACGACGTCACCCACGTGACCCTCCCCTCCGCATCGGTGCGACACCTCTCCGAGGGCGTACGGCGCCTGCGCGAGGCCGGTGTCGCGGTCGTGGTCGGCACCTGTCCCGACCTCGGCACCGTCACCCCGATCGCCCAGCCCCTGCGCCAGATCGCCCGGTCCTGGTCGCGGCGCCTGGCCGCGGCCCAGACCATCGCGGTCATCGAGGAGGGCGGACGCACCATCTCCCTGGGCTCCATCCTCGGTCCCGAGTTCGCCGCGGCGCCGGCCCTGCTCTTCGGCCCCGACCAGTTCCACCCCTCCCCCGAGGGCTACCGCGCGCTCGTGCGCCTGCTCCTTCCCTCCGTGCTGGCCGCCCTGGGGCTGGGCCCCGACGACGAGACCGACCCGGAGCCCTATCGCGGCGAGGGCGTCCTGCCGGTCACCCGCGCAGCGATCCAGGCGGTCAACGAGGCCGGGACCGAGCTCGACGGCACCGAGGTCGGCGGCAACCGCCTCGGCGTCCGGGGCCGTTGGGTCGAGCTGCGGCACCGTCGCCGTCGCCCGCAGACCGAGGGGTCCGCCCCCGAGTCCAGCGAGCACGACGAGTCGGGCAGCGCCCTCGGCGAGTCCGGTGCGTCCGACGAGCCCACTGCGACGCCCGTCGACCGCGACGCCGTCAGCGACACGACCGGGGACTGAGTCCGGACGCACCGCGGGCCCCGAGCAGTGCTCGGGGCCCGCGGTGTGCGTGGATCAGGTGGTGATCCGGCAGGATCGTCCAGGATCAGTCCTGGCTGAAGTAGGCCAGGATGCGCAGCAGGTTGGTGTAGATCCAGACCAGGCTGACGGTCATCGCGAAGGCCGCACGCCACGACTCGCGCTCGGGGAGGCCGTTGGCCACGCCCTGCTCGACGAAGTCGAAGTCCATGATCAGCATGAAGACACCGAGCGCGAGCCCGGCGAAGGCGGTCAGCATGCCCAGGCCGCTGACCCCGAAAAGACCGATCTCGGCGCCGAAGGCACCCAGGACGAGCTCCATCAGGCTGAGGCCGATCATGCCGAACACGCCGGCCATGACCATGCGCTGGAACTTCGCGCCGACCTTGATGTTGAAGAACTTGTAGACGGCCAGGGTGCCGGCGAAGGCGGCGAAGGTGCCGATCACGGCCCCCTGCACGACGCCGTCGCCGTACATCACGTTGAAGAGCTTGCTGATGCCGCCGAGCGCGACGCCCTCGACCGCTGCGAAGACGAGCACGAGGACGGGGCTGATCACCCGCTTGAAGGACAGCACCATCGAGAGCGCGAACGCTCCGAGCGAACCGATCGTCGTGGCCGCGATCAGCGGTCCGAGGTCGGAGGCCTGGGAGAACTCGGTGACCTCGGGGGTCAGGATCCAGGTGGCGAGCGCGGCCACGACGACCACGCCCAGGGAGATGGCGGTCTTCTGGACGACGGTGTCGATCGTCATCCGCTCGGTGCGCACGGGGGCCTGCGGGGCGCCGTAGGCGACCTCGGAACCCTGCCCGGGCTGGCCGGTGGACCACGTCGACGGGTCGCCGTAGCCGGCGTACGTCTGGTTGCCACCGCCCGCGCGGCTGAACTCCTCCGAGCGACGGAACACCGGGTTGTTGCTCTGCATGGTCTCCTCCTTGGAGGCCGGATGAACTGGTGGGCGGACCTAGTCGGCCCGTCATAGGTTCCAACGTACGGCATCTGCGCGAAAGTTCCGCCCTGCCAGGTGAATTCCGCGGCGCCTGGCGTTGCTAGTGTGCGGCGGTGCTGACGGGGGCGGACCAGACCGGCTCCGCGTCGCGCGGGGCGCTGCGCCCGTCGTTCCGGGCCGACATCCAGGGCTTGCGTGCCGTGGCGGTGCTGGTCGTGGTCGCGGGCCATGCCGGGGTGCCGTTCCTCACCGGTGGCTTCGTGGGGGTCGACGTCTTCTTCGTCATCTCCGGCTTCCTCATCACACGGCTGCTGCTCGTCGAGGTCCAGCGTTCCGGCCGGGTGTCGTTGCGCGCGTTCTACGCCCGCAGGGCCCGCCGCATCCTGCCGGCGGCGACGCTGGTCCTCGCGGTGAGCGTGGTCGCGTCGGCGATCTGGCTCAGCGCGCTCGATGCGCTGAGCGTCGTCACCGACGCCGTCTGGGCCGTGTTCTTCGCCGCCAACCTCCGCTTCGCCTCGGTCGGGACGGACTACTTCGCCCAGGAGGAGGCTGCCTCGCCGCTGCAGCACTACTGGTCCCTGGCGGTCGAGGAGCAGTTCTACCTCGGGTGGCCGTTGCTCCTGCTCGCCTGCGTGGGGCTCGCTGGTCGTCGACGCCGGCAGGAGGGGACGCTGCCCCTCCGGACGCTGCTCGGGGCGTTGGCCGTCCTGGTCCTGGCCTCCTCGGCGTACGCCGTGCTCCTGACCAGCAGCGACCCGGTCACCGCCTACTTCTCCACCCCTGCGCGCGCCTGGGAGCTCGGCGTGGGCGCTGCGGTGGCCCTGGTCGGTCAGCACGTCGAGCAGCGGCTGCCCACGGCGGCCCGCCGCATCCTGGCTCTCGCGGGACTGACGGCGATCGGTGTCGCGTGCGTCGCCTACGACGCCACCACGGCGTTCCCCGGTTCCGCCGCGCTGCTGCCGGTCCTCGGGGCGGGCGCCGTGCTGCTCAGCGGCATCGGCGCCTCTGCTCCTGCTGCGCGAGACCCGTGGCCGGTGCGCGCGCTCGGGCTGCGACCGCTGCGCGTGGTGGGTGACTGGTCCTACTCCTTGTACCTGTGGCACTGGCCCCTGCTGGTGATCCCCGGCCTCGCCCTCGAGCGGTCGCTGACGGCCTCGGAGTCGGTCGCCGCCGTGAGCGCCGCCCTCCTCCTGGCCGGCGTGACCTACCACCTCGTCGAGAATCCGGCGCGCTCCGGGCGCACCGGGAGACACCCCCACCAGCGGCCGCGCACCGTCCGGCGCGGCCTCGCGCTCTACCCGGCCTCCGTCGTCGTGGTCGCGCTGACCTGCCTGGCCGCTCACCAGTACGCCGACTCCCGGCTCACCGGGTCCGGGGCCCCGATCACCGTGGCCAACTCGGGCATCACCGACGCCCCCGGGGTCACCGTGAGCGACGACGAGACCATCGCCCTCGTGCAGGCCTCGGTCTTCGCCGCCCGGGAGCACCGACCGCTGCCGGGCGAGCTGCGACCGGACCTGGCACAGCTGCGCGACGACGTCCCGGACGTGGGCGAGTGCGACTACGTCGACGACGACGTACGGCGCCTGTGCCCCCGCGGCGTCGAGGACACCGGCCCGGACGCGCGGACCATCGTGGTCCTGGGCAACTCGCACGGACGCATGTGGATCCCCGCCTTCGAGCGGATCGCCGAGCAGGGCGGCTACACGACGTACTACCTGGTCAAGCCGAACTGCACCGCCGCCGACCTCCTGGTCAACGAGCTGGACGACAACGAGACCCCCTGGCAGGCGTGCAGCGACTTCCGGGAGTGGGCGGTGGAGCAGATCGACGCCCTGGAGCCGGACCTGACCGTCGTGTCGACCAGCGGTCCCAACGCCATCATCTACACCGACGACGGCTCCACCGTGAACAAGCGCGACCCCCGCAGGCGCGAGGTCACCGAGGACGGCTTCGCCGACCTGTTCGTGCGCCTCCTCCCGCTGACCCGACGGCTGGTCCTGCTGCGCGACGTGCCGAAGTCCGAGCGCGACGCGGCGACCTGCCTGACCCGCTCCGGCGTCGACCTGGGCACGTGCCTGTTCACCCCGGTCAGCGACCAGGAGCAGGACTCGGCCGACTCCATGGCCGCCGCTCGACGGATGGGCGTCGAGGCGATCGACCCGACTCCGTGGCTCTGCTGGCAGGACCAGTGCCCGCTCGTGATCGGCGACGTCCTGTCCTACCGGGACCGAGGTCACCTCAGTGCGCAGTACGCCGGCATCCTGGCCGACGACCTCGGGCGTCGGCTCGGCCTGTGGCCCACCGCGGCCGATCGCGACTGACCGCGCCCGACCGCACCGCGCCCCGACCTCGATGGCCGCGACGGCACCCGTCGGAGACCGATTGGTCTAGACCGTCCAGGTGATCCACTTCACTTTGTCCGGGATCACTGAGCGGTCAACCGGCCTTGCCCGAAATTCACTCGATCTGACACGTGCTCTCCGCGGGCATCCTGAAGAGGCCGGGCACGAGCGCGGCACCAGCAGTTCTCGGGGGAACCAGATGATGACACTCACACCAGTCGATTGCAGCGGAGAGTCGATGACTCTCCACCGGGCGGTCAACGACCTGCCCGAGCACGTCCGCGGCGCCGTGGCTCGCTGGCTGGCCGACCACGAGATCGACCCCGAGACGGTCGCCCTCGGCCAGCCGATCGAGCGGGATGCGATGCGCGAGATCCTGACCTGGCGCGAGAGCACCGACCACGGCATCCTCGTCCGCACCCGCCTGCCCGCCGTGGCCGACGGCGCGGTCTGGCCCGCACCGTTCCCCACCCAGCTGCTGCGCCAGTCCGCCTGACGCAGCCCGCGCCGCCGCCGGGCCGCCGCCTCGGTCCCCGACCGGTGGCGGGGTGGCCCTGGTCTCGCGCGGTCTGGTGCCCCCGGTGGGGCTCGAACCCACACTGGACCGGGTTTAAGCCGGCTTCCTCTGCCGATTGGGATACGGGGGCGAGGGTGGTCCCTGCTGCGTCGATGTGGTCCCTGACCGCCTACAGGTAGGTCTGGCGAGCGTAGACCGCGTGCGCACCGGCGACCCGGTCGAGGAACAGCAGACCGGCGCAGTGATCGATCTCGTGCTGCAGCGCCCGGGCCTCGAACGCCTCCGCGCGCACCTCGACCTCCTCACCGCTGCCCGGGAGCCGGCCCCGGACCAGGATCCGCGAGGCGCGCTTCACGTCGCCGGTCAGGTCGGGCACGCTCATGCAGCCTTCCCGGGCCTTCTCGTTGCGCGAGGACTCCACGACCTCGGCGTTGCACAGCACGAAGGTGCCGTGGTGCTCGCGGGTCTTGGGGTGCGCGGAGACGTCGACACAGAAGACCCGCGCGGAGACACCCACCTGCGGCGCCGCCAGGCCCACGCAGCCGGGGCTCACCCGCATGGTGGCGACCAGGTCGGCAGCCAGCCGCACCACCTCGGGTGCCGTCGGGTCCACCTCCGCGCCGGGCCCGGACAGGACGTCGGCCGGTGCTCGCACCACCTGTAGGACCCGGCCCTGCTGACCGAGCTCGAGCTCGGTCCAGTCGCGCAGTCGGCTCACAGGTCGTCGGCCTCGGCCACCCG
Organism: Pimelobacter sp.; assembly: GCA_002698575.1. Classification (GTDB taxonomy): domain Bacteria; phylum Actinomycetota; class Actinomycetes; order Propionibacteriales; family Nocardioidaceae; genus Nocardioides. The sequence continues at coordinate 11,997 of NZZG01000062.1, forward strand.
CAGGCTCGCCCCGACCCCGAGCTCACGGGCGACCCGCTGGATCGCGGCGTCGAGTGTCGCGGGATCGACGCCGGCAGGCAGGACGATCTCGGCGATCACCACGTAGAGCTCGCCCGAGAGCCGAGTCGTGAGATCGGTGATGTTGCCGCCGACGCGAGCCACCTCGCCCACGACGGAGGACACGATGCCGGGGCGGTCGCCGCCGTGGACCGACAGGATCCACGGCGTCCCGCCGGACGCACTGCTCTCGTCGGCGACCACGGCGCGGACGGTGACCGACAGGGTGCCGTCGCTGGTCAGCGGCGCCAACGCGTCCTCGATGGCGGCCCCCGAGGCCGTTCCGGAGCCGAGGAGCATCATCGCGAAGTGACCCCGCAGCAGGGTCATCGTGGAGTCCTCGAGGTTCAGGCCCAGGACCGCGAGCCGACTCGTGGTCTCGGCGATGATGCCGGGCCGGTCGTGCCCGAGGACGGTGATGGCGTGCAGCTGGTCGGTCACCGCAGCATTGTCGCAGTGGTGGTCCGGCGGTGCGGACGAGCACCACCCCTCGGCGTCACGCGGCGAGGGACGCGGCGATGCCGTCGAGGATGTCGCACTCGGAGACGACCAGCGATGAGGCCTGGCAGCGCGCGAGCACCCCTGACAGGATCAGCGCCCCCGCCCCGATCACGTCGGCGCGCCCGGGGTGCATCCACCCGAGCGCACGACGCTCGGCCACGGTCATCGCCACCAGCCGCGTGACGTGCTCGCGGACGTCGGCCGCGGCGAGCACCTGACGATCGATCGCCTCCCGGTCGTAGGACGCCAGTCCGAGCACACCCGCGGCGACCGTCGTGATCGTGCCCGCGACGCCGATCACCGTGGAGGCCCCGGCCAGGTCGAAGGGACAGTCGTCGAGGGCCCGCTCGATGTCGGCGACCGCGGCCTCGATCTCGCGGCGACCCGGGGGATCCAGCCGCAGGTGGCGTTCGTGCAGGCGCACCGAGCCGATGTCCATCGAGCAGGCCGCCCGGGGGGTCGACCGGCCCGCCGTCCCCACGATCACCTCCGTCGAGCCGCCACCGATGTCCACGACGAGGACGTCCCCGTCCGGGTTGCGGTCGAGCCCCAGGTGCTCGACGGCTCCGGCGAAGGCCAGGGCCGCCTCCTCCTCCCCGGTGAGGACCTCCGGTCGTACGCCGAGCCGCGTGGCGACGCCCGCGGCGAACTCCTCGGCGTTCTCGGCGTCCCTGGTCGCGGAGGTCGCGCAGAAGCGGATCCGCCGGACCCCGTGGTGCCGCACCAGGAGCGCGTACTCGTCGATCGCGGCGAACGTGCGCTGCAGCGCGTCGGGCGAGAGACGACCCGTCGCGTCCACGCCCTCACCGAGGCGCACCATCCGCGCCTCGCGGGCCAGGGTCTCCCCGGAGGCACCGGTGACGAGGAGCTTGATCGTGTTGGTCCCGCAGTCGATCGCGGCCGTCGGACTGCTCACTCCTCGGCGCTCACGCACGGCCCGGCGGCCCACCACTCCCCCAGCAGGTCGAGCACCTCGTCGCCGAGCGGATTGACCCCGGCCCCCGCGGCCAGGGCGTGTCCGGCGAGGACGTGCAGGCACTTGACCCGGTCGGGCATCCCGCCGGCCGTGACCCCCTCGATCTCGGGCACGTCACCGAGCGTGCGACGGAAGGCCAGGTAGGACTCGTGCGCCGTCCGGTAGCCGGCGGCCAGCTCCGGGTCCTCGCCGAGGCGGGCCTGCATCTCCTTCATCAGGCCCGAGCCCTCCAGGGTGCCGATCAACGACGCCGCCCGCGGGCAGGTGAGGTAGAACGTCGTCGGGAACGGCGTCCCGTCGGGCAACCGGGGTTCGGTCGTCACCACGTCGGGGTTCCCGCACGGGCACCGGTGCCCGACCCCGGCGATCGCCCGCGGCGGACGACCCAGCTGGGACCGGATCGTGCTCTCGTCCTGCGGCTCGAGCGGTGTGCAGCTCACTCGCCGGACTCCTGGGGCGCGCCCTCGGGGTCCTGGATCCGGGTCAGGGGCGGGGGGTCGGCGCGGCGCTGGGGGTCGCCGGCGACCAGGACGGTCTCCCAGGCGTCGTCCCAGAACGCCCGGGGCTCGCTCGGTGCGATCGTGGCAGGGTCGGTGAGCTCGCTCTCCGGCTGCAGCGGCGCCCCGTCGCGCAGGGCGACGAACGGCGTCTCGCCGGGCCGCACGTAGCCGAGTCGCTCGCGCGCCTCGGTCTCGACGTACTCCGGGTCGTCCCACCGCGACCGCTCCTGCTCGAGGTCGGCGATCTGTGCCTCGCGCTCGCTGATCGTGGTCTGCAGGCTCTCGATCTGGCCACGCTGCTGCAGGTAGGCGCGCAACGACGAGGCGTAGGAGACCGCGAGCACCGCGAGCACCAGCACGAGGATCGCGGCGCGACCGGTCAGTCGCGGCTTGGGGGTGGGTGCTGCCACGCGGACCGGTGCTGCCTGCCGGCTCCGGCCGCTGGACGAGGGCCTCGCGGTCCGGTTGGTCCGCGGTCCGGAGGCCCGACCCGGCCCGCTGCTGCCCATGCGGGCACGGGTCGAGGCCGAGCGACGCTGGTCGGTTCGCGCGGGCTTGACGGGCTTGCGGGGCGGAACTGGCACGGGATCATCCTCTCCCGAGCACGGCTCCGATCACGGGACGAAACGCGGGAAGGCGCCGGCTCCTGCATAGCGAGCGGCCTCGCCCAGCTCCTCCTCGATGCGCAGCAGCTGGTTGTACTTCGCCACGCGCTCCGAGCGGGCGGGCGCGCCGGTCTTGATCTGGCCACAGTTGGTCGCCACGGCGAGGTCGGCGATCGTGGTGTCCTCGGTCTCGCCCGAGCGGTGGCTCATCATGCACGCGTAGCCGCTACGGTGCGCCAGCTCGACGGAGTCGAGCGTCTCGGTGAGCGACCCGATCTGGTTGACCTTCACCAGCAGGGCGTTGGCCTGGCCGCCGGTGATGCCACGCTGCAGGCGCTCGACGTTGGTCACGAACAGGTCGTCCCCGACCAGCTGGGTGCGGGCGCCGAGCTGGTCGGTGATCGCCTTCCAGCCGTCCCAGTCGTCCTCGTCGAGAGCGTCCTCGATGCTGACGATGGGGTACGCCGAGACGAGCTCGCCGTAGTAGGCCGCCATCTCGTCGGCCGTCTTCGAGGTGCCCTCGAAGGTGTAGGTGTTGTCGGTGCAGAACTCGCTCGCGGCCACGTCGAGCGCGAGCGCGATGTCCTTGCCCAGGGTGAGGCCGGCTGCACCGACGGCCTCGGCGATCAGGTCGAGCGCGGCCCGGTTGGAGTCGAGGTCGGGGGCGAAACCGCCCTCGTCGCCCAGGCCCGTGGCCAGACCCTTCTTCTTCAGCACGGCCTTGAGGCAGTGGTAGACCTCCGCGCCCTGGCGCAGCGCCTCGCGGAACGTCGGCGCGCCGATCGGCGCGATCATGAACTCCTGGATGTCGACGTTGGAGTCGGCGTGCGAGCCACCGTTGAGGATGTTCATCATCGGCACGGGCAGCACGTGGGCGTTGGGACCGCCCACGTAGCGGTAGAGCGGCAGCCCGGCCGAGTCGGCTGCGGCCCGGGCCACGGCGAGGGACGCCCCCAGGATCGCGTTGGCCCCGAGCGTGGCCTTGTTGGGCGTCGCGTCGAGCTCGAGCATGGTCTGGTCGACCAGGCGCTGGTCGTCGGCGTCCAGGCCCTCGAGCGCCGGCCCGATGGTCTGGATCACAGCGTCGACGGCCTTGCCGACTCCCTTGCCGAGGTAGCGGTCGCCGCCGTCGCGCAGCTCCACGGCCTCGAAGGCTCCGGTCGAGGCGCCGCTGGGCACCATCGCCCGCGCGAAGACTCCGTCGTCGAGGACGACCTCGACCTCGACGGTGGGGTTGCCGCGCGAGTCGAGGATCTCGCGGGCTCCGACTGCTTCGATGGCTGCCACGTGGGTGCTCCTGGGGTGCTCGTCGACTGCATGGTCTGGTCGGCGCTCAGCGTAGAGGAACCCGGCCCCGCGTCCGCCAGGTGCTCGTCGGCTGACCCCTCCTGCCCGGCCGGGGTCCATCGCCGGACGTCGACCGATGGTGCCCGACGCGTTCATCAAGTGCTCACCTGCGCGCCACCGCGTGGCCGCGCAGACCCTCCCTGTCGCCGCAAGTGTCATCGGGTCCTACCGCCGCTCCGGCGGTGATCTCCCGTCTCGGGACCACCCGAAAGGCACGTCCTCATGCCCCTCCGCCGTGGCCTGGCCGCCGCCGCTGTGTGCGCCCTGCCCCTGTCTCTTTCCCTGTCCCTGTCCCCGCTGGCTCTCCCGTCATCGGGGGCCCCTGCCCCCGAGCAGCGCGCAGCCGAGCCCAGCTCGTGGTTCGAGCGGGTCGCGACCTATCCCGTCTACCTCAACGTCCCCGCGGGCGTGGACCCGGACGAACCGACCGTCGCCGAGATCTCGACGATCACCGAGGACGGTCGGACGGTGATCTACACCGATGCCCTGGGCAAGCGGATCGGATTCCTCGACATCAGCGACCCGAGCCGCCCCGTGGGCACAGGCACCCTCGACCTCGCGGAGATCGGCAACGCCGACGACCAGCCGACCTCGGTCGCGGCGGTCGGCGACGTCGTCCTGGTCGTCGTCGACGAGTCGGGGGGCGACTTCGTCGACCCCGCTGGGCGCGTGGACGTCGTCCGCCTCGCCGATCGCACCGTCATCAACTCCATCGATCTCGGCGGTCAGCCCGACTCCATCGCGATCAGCCCGGACGGCACGTTCGCCGCCATCGCCATGGAGAACCAGCGCGACGAGGACCTCACCCCGCCCGGAGGGGAGGAGGGCGAGCTCCCGCAGCTGCCCGCCGGGTCGGTGCAGGTGCTGGACCTGACCCCGACCGACGCATCCACGTGGACCGCGACCGAGGTGCCGCTGGTCCTCCCGAACGGCGACCCGCTGCCGATCATCGCCGCGGCAGACCTCTACGCCCCCGAGGACCCGGAGCCCGAGTACGTCGACATCGACGAGGACAACACGCTCGCGCTGTCCCTGCAGGAGAACAACGGGCTCGTCATCATCGACCTCGCCTCGCTGACGGTGACCAACGCCTTCTCCGCGGGCAACGCCACGGTGTCCGGTGTCGACACGACCGACGACGGGACCTTCAACGCCGACCAGGCGATCGACGTCCCGCGCGAGCCCGACTCCATCGCCTGGGTCGGCGACGGTCTCGTCGCCACGGCCAACGAGGGCGACCTCTTCGGCGGCAGCCGCGGCTGGTCCGTCTTCGACGCCGCGACCGGCGAGGTCCTGTGGGACGCCGGCAACACCTTCGAGCACCTCGCCGTCCAGCACGGACTCTTCAACGACGGCCGCGCCGACAACAAGGGCGCCGAGCCCGAGGGCATGGCCTTCGACGTCGTCGACGGGGTCCCCACCGTCTTCGTGGGCTCCGAGCGGAGCAACTTCGTGGCCGTCTACGACATGTCCGAGCCGACCCGTCCCCGGTTCCAGCAGCTGTTGCCGACCACCAACGGGCCCGAGGGTCTCCTGCCCGTGCCGGAGCGCGACCTGCTCGTGGTCTCCTCCGAGGAGGACGAGGCCTCGGCGGGCGTGCGCGCCACCGTCGGGATCTACCAGCTCGGCGACACCCCGGCGGCCTTCCCCCAGGTCATCTCGCGCACGCCCGTCGGCGCGAGTGGCCCGATCGGCTGGGGAGCCCTCGGCGCCCTGTCCGGGGCACCTGGCGACGGGTCCCTGATGTACGCCGCCAGCGACTCGGCGTACGCCACCGGCCGGATCTACTCGGTCGACGTGAGCCGCGCCCCGGCCGTGATCACCCACGCCCTCGACGTCCGCGACGAGGACGGGCAGCGTCCCTCGATCGACATCGAGGGGCTGGCAGCGCGCGCCGAGGGCGGCTTCTGGCTCGCCCTCGAGGGCACCGACGGCCCCGGCAACGCCCTGGTCCGCACCGACGACGACGGAGTCATCCAGCAGCGCGTCGCACTGCCGACCGAGGTCGCCGACCACGTCCGCAACTGGGGCCTGGAGGGTGTCGCGGTCAGCGGCACCGGCGCCGACGAGGAGCTGTACGTCGTCATCCAGCGCACCCTGTGGGAGGACCCCAGCGCTGCGGCGGCCGACCTGGTGCCGCTCGAGGGCAACGTCGCCCGGATCGGTCGCTACGACGTCGGGTCGCAGGAGTGGACGTGGTTCACCTACCCGTTGGAGGAGACCTCCACGGCCGGTGACTGGATCGGCCTCTCCGAGATCTCGGTCGTCGACGACAACTCCGTGGCCGTCATCGAGCGCGACAAGCTCAACGGACCCCGGGCCGCTCTGAAGCGCGTCTACACCGTGGACCTGCCCGAGGGCTCGCCGGCAAGCCCGACCCCGGTCACCAAGTCCCTCGCCGTGGACCTGCTGCCGCAGATGCAGGCCCGCAACGGGTGGACGCAGGAGAAGCTGGAGGGCCTCGGCATCAGCAGCGACGGCCGGGTCTTCGCCGTCACCGACAACGACGGTCTCGACGACGCCACCGGCGAGACCCAGCTCTTCCGGCTCGGTGCCCTCACGCGGGTCTTCGAGGACGCCGTCGCGACCACGACCCGACTCGACGTCAAGAAGTCGAAGGTCACGGTGGGCAAGAAGGTGCGCTTCACCGCGCGCGTCGCACCGAGCTTCGCCGACGGCACCGTGCGCATCAAGGACGGCAGGAAGGTCGTCCGCACCCTGAGGCTGCTCGAAGGTCGCGTCTCCGGCAAGCTCGCCCTCGCCCGGGGCAAGCACCGGCTGCGGGCGATCTACCTCGGCTCCCAGGACGCGACCGGCTCACGCTCCGAGACCGTCACGGTGAAGGTCACGAGGAAGGGCAAGCGGGGCAAGAAGGGCTGATGCCTCCATCCTGGTGCCGGGGCGCACGCGTCATGCTGGTCCTGTCATGAACCAGCTGGCGCGACGCCTCGGTACCGGCGACGCGGTCGTCGTCGGCCTGTCGGCGATGATCGGCGCCGGCGTCTTCTCGGTCTTCGCGCCGGCCGCGGCGGCGGCCGGCAGCGGCCTGCTCGTCGGTCTGGCGATCGCCGCCCTGGTGGCGTTCTGCAACGCGGTCGCGTCCACGCAGCTGGCCGGCACCTACCCCTCCTCCGGGGGCACCTACCTCTTCGGCCGCGAGGTGCTGGGACCGTGGTGGGGCTTCGTCGCCGGCTGGGGCTTCGTGGTGGGCAAGACCGCCTCGTGCGCGGCGATGGCGCTCACCCTCGCGGCCTACGCCGTGCCGGAGCCTGCCTGGGCCGGGCGCGCCCTCGCCGTCGCAGCCGTCGTGACGCTGACGGTCCTCAACCTGCGCGGGATCACCCGGACGGCACTCGTCGCGCGCCTGCTGCTGGTCCTGACGCTCGGCACCCTGGTCGTGGCCCTGGTCGCCGTCACGGCGGGCGAGAGCGACGCCGGGACCCGCCAGGCGTTCAGCCTCGACGGCGGTGTCCTCGGAGTGCTGCAGGCCGCCGGGCTGCTGTTCTTCGCCTTCGCCGGCTACGCGCGGATCGCGACGCTCGCCGAGGAGGTCTGCAGCCCGGCGACCCTGGGCCGTGCCGTCCTGGTCTCCTTGGGCATCACCGTCGTGCTGTACGCCGTCGTGGCGGTCGTGCTGCTCAGGGCGCTCGGCCCGGACCTGGCCCAGACGAGCACCCCCCTGAGCACGGCCGCAGCCGGCGCAGGGGCGGCCTGGGCCGAGCCCGTCGTCCGGGTGGGCGCCGTGGCGGCCTCGCTGGGTGCCCTCCTGGCCCTGATGGCCGGCGTGGGGCGCACGACCCTCGCCATGGCCCGCGAGCGCGACCTGCCCGGCTGGTTGGCGTCCGTGGACCCTCGCCACCAGGTGCCCGACCACGCGCAGGTCGCGGTGGGAGCGGCGGTCGTCGTGCTGGCCCTGGCGGCGGACCTGCGCGGCGCGATCGGATTCTCGTCGTTCGGGGTGCTGGTCTACTACGCCGTCGCCAACGCGTCCGCCTACGCCCAGCCGACGGTGCAACGCCGCTGGCCGCGAGCGCTGAACGTGCTCGGACTCGTCGGCTGCCTCGGACTCGTCGCCACCCTGCCGGGCGCCTCGGTGGTCGGCGGCGTCGTGGTGCTCGCGGTGGGAGTGTCGTGCCGTGCGCTGGCGCTCAGGCGTCGCTCCGCAGCCGAGGGCCCTTCTCGTCCCGCTTGACCTGCTGCCAGATCTCGTTGACCTCGGTCGCGTCCAGCGGCGGCGAGTCGGCGTCGCGTCCCAGGGACGCGGGGTCGAAGACGTGCGGGTTGCGCCGACGCAGCTTGGCGGTGATGCCGGCCGCGACGTCGTCCATCGTGAACTCGCCGCGCTCCTCGGCGATGGCGGCGTGGAAGACGACCTGGAGCAGGACGTCACCGAGCTCCTCGCACACGTGGGCGGGGTCGCCGGCGCCGATCGCCTCGACGAGCTCCTCGGTCTCCTCGCGCAGGTAGGGCACCAGTGAGGCGGGGGTCTGCTCGGCCTTCCACGCGCACTCCACGCGCAGGCGACGCATCACGTCGACCAGCTCCTCGAGTGCCGTCACGAGGTCACCCCTGGTCGGAGGCTCCGCAGAGCTGGCTCGGCGGGAGCGAGGCCGCTGCCGTCGCGACCTGGTCCTCGGTCGCCGTGAGCGGGTCGAGCTGACCGAGGGTGGCCTCGTCGCTCACGGCCACGCTGGTGCCGTCGAGCTCGGCGACGACCTGGCCGTTGTCGACCGTGAGCCGGAAGACCGGGTTGATCGCGACGTCGTTGTCCTCGAGCCACGCGCTGATCACCGAGCGGCCCCGGTCGACGAGGACCGCGGGGTCGGCCGGCACGTCGCCCTCGGCGGCGAACGCCGCCTCACCCAGGGACCTTGCCGCGGCCTCGATGTAGCTGGTCGCCTCACCGAGCAGCACGAACGCGTCGCGCTGCTCCTCGGGCACGGCCGCGTTGGCCTCGTCGAGACCGCCGACGGCCGCGTCGTAGGAGTCGGCCAGAGCCAGACCGGCGTCGTCGAGTGCCTGACCTGCAGCCGCGCGCTGGATCAGCACGCTCACGAACTGCTGGCGAGCCAGCGAGCGCGGGAATCCCGGCTGGTCCTGGTCGGAGAAGAACGTGCACGCGTCGTCGATCGCGTCGTCGATCGTGTCGAGCGCGACCTCGGTCTCGCCCACCTGGGCGGCCACCCCCGGGCGCAGCTGCTCGTCGCTGACGCTGCAGGCGGACAGCCCACCGGTGAGCAGGAGGCTCAGGGCGCCGGCGACCGCAAGGGACCCCAGCCTGGGACGGTTGCTCACGCGGACTCCTTCGGGTCGAGGACGCTGTCGATCACGCCGCGCGCCCATTCAAGCAGGGCGATCCCCTCCAACGGACGACCGGTCGCGCCCGGGGTGCCGGGGCGCGGGACGAGGACGGTGTCGACGGTGGTCTTCACGATCGACTTGGGGTAGAGCCGGTTGAGCCGGATGGTGCGCGACTCGGGCAGGGAGACCGGGGCGAAGCGGACGTTCTTGCCGGCGATCGTGACCTCGCCGATGCCCGCTGCCCGGGCCCGGGCACGGAACCGGGCCACCAGCTGCAGCGAGACGACCTCCTGCGGAGGCTCGCCGTACCGGTCGATCATCTCCTCGGCCAGCACGTCGACGTCGGCGTCGGAGCGCACCTCGGCCAGGCGTCGGTACATCTCGAGGCGCAGCCGCTCGCTCTCGATGTAGTCGTGCGGCAGGTGGGCGTCGATCGGCAGCTCGATGCGGACCTCGTTCAGGACACCTCCGTCGGCCTCGCCGCCGCCCTTGAACTCGGCCACGGCCTCGCCGACCAGACGCACGTAGAGGTCGAAGCCGACGTCGGCGATGTGGCCAGACTGCTCGCCGCCGAGCAGGTTGCCCGCACCGCGGATCTCGAGGTCCTTCATCGCGATCGCCATGCCGCCGCCGAGGTCGGAGTGCTGGGCGAGGGTGGCCAGACGCTCGTGGGCGGTCTCGGTGAGCGGCTTCTCCGGCGGGTAGAGGAAGTAGGCGTACGCCCGCTCGCGGCTGCGCCCGACGCGGCCGCGCAGCTGGTGGAGCTGGGACAGCCCGAGGGTGTCGGCGCGCTCGATGATCATCGTGTTGGCGTTGGAGACGTCGAGACCGCTCTCCACGATCGTGGTGCAGACCAGGACGTCGAAGTTCTTCTCCCAGAAGTCGAGCATCACCTGCTCGAGCTGGTGCTCCCCCATCTGGCCGTGGGCGGTGGCGACCCGTGCCTCCGGCACGAGCTCGCGCAGCCGGGCCGCGGCCTTCTCGATCGAGTTCACCCGGTTGTGGATGAAGAAGACCTGACCGTCACGCAGCAGCTCGCGGCGCAGCGCCGCCGTCACCTGGCGGTCCTCGTAGGCCCCGACGTAGGTGAGCACCGGGTGCCGCTCCTCCGGCGGCGTGGTGATCGTCGACATCTCACGGATGCCGGTGATCGACATCTCCAGCGTGCGCGGGATCGGCGTCGCGCTCATGCTCAGCACGTCGACGGAGGTGCGCAGCCGCTTCATCTGCTCCTTGTGCTCGACACCGAAGCGCTGCTCCTCGTCGACCACGATCAGGCCGAGGTCCTTCATCCTGATGTCCGGGTTGAGCAGCCGGTGGGTGCCCACGACGATGTCGACCGTGCCGTCGGCCAGGCCAGCGATGACCTCCTTGGCCTCCTTGTCGGTCTGGAAGCGGCTCAGCCCCTTGACCGACACCGGGAAGCCCGCCATCCGCTCGCCGAAGGTGGACAGGTGCTGGGTGACCAGCAGCGTCGTCGGCACCAGCACGGCCACCTGCTTGCCGTCCTGGACCGCCTTGAAGGCTGCTCGCACGGCGATCTCGGTCTTGCCGTAGCCGACGTCGCCGCACACCAGCCGGTCCATCGGCACGGTCTGGCGCATGTCGGACTTGACCTCGTCGACCGTGCTCAGCTGGTCGGGCGTCTCGGTGAAGGGGAAGGCGTCCTCGAGCTCTCGTTGCCACGGGGTGTCGGGCCCGAACGCGTAGCCCTTGGTCGCCTGACGCGCGGCGTACAGCTTGATCAGCTCGGCGGCGATCTCGCGCACCGCCTTGCGGGCGCGGCCCTTGCGCTTGGCCCAGTCGGCGCCACCCAACCGGTCGAGGCTGGGCTGCTCGCCGCCGACGTAGCGGGTGATCTGGTCCAGGGCGTCGGCCGGGACGTAGAGCCGGTCCGGTGGGGCGCCCCGCTTGGTGGAGCCGTACTCCAGCACGAGGTACTCACGCTTGGCACCCTGGACCTCGCGCTGCTTCATCTCCACGAAGCGCCCGACGCCGTGCTGCTCGTGGACGACGTAGTCGCCGGCCTTGAGCTCGAGGGGGTCGATCTGCTTCTTGCGGCGCGCCGGCATCTTGCGCATGTCACGCGTCGAGGCCTTCTGGCCCGAGATGTCCTCGCCGGTCAGGAGCACGAGGCGGTTGGTGACGTCGAGGAACCCCTTGACCGTGCTGCCGCAGGTGACCACGACGGTCCCGACGGGCAGGTCGTCGAGGGTCTCGACGCCGTCGGCCAGCCGGGCCGGCACCTCGCGCTCGGTGAGTGCCTCCACCGTGCGCTCGGCCGGACCGTGTCCGGGGTGGACGACCAGCACCCGGTAGGCCTCCGAGCGCCAGCCCTCGATGTCGGTGAGCGCCTTCTCGACGTCGCCGCGGTAGCTGTCCACGGGCGCGAAGGGCAGGGCCACCGAGGTGGCCCCTGTCGTGTCGTCGGCGCCGGCAGGCTCCGCCGAGGCGTCCGCGTCGAGGCCGAAGGGACTCAGCGTCCACCAGGGCAGGTGCCGCTCCAGGACGATCTGGCGGACGTCGCCGATCTCGCGGTACGACGCCGCACCGAGGTCGATCGGTGAGGTCCCGCCACCGGCGGCGGCCGCCCAGCTCGCTCCGAGGAACTCCTCGCTCGTGGCGACCAGGTCGTGCGCTCGGCTGCGCGCCCGTTCGGGGTCGAGCACCAGCACGTGGGTGTCGTCCGGCATCAGGTCGACCAACAGCTCCATCTCGTCGACCAGGGCAGGTGCCAGCGACTCCATGCCCTCGACGGCGATCCCGGCAGCCATCTTGTCGGTCAGCTCGAGCAGGGACGGGTGGTCGCGGCCCAGCTCGGCGGCACGCGCGCGGACCTCGTCGGTGAGGAGCAGCTCGCGGCACGGTGGCGCCCACAGGCGCTCGGCCTTCTCGAGCGTGCGCTGGTCGGCGACGGAGAACCAGCGGATCTCCTCGACGTCGTCGCCCCAGAGCTCCACCCGCAGCGGGTGCTCCTCGGTCGGCGGGAAGACGTCGACGATCCCGCCGCGCACGGCGAACTCACCGCGCCGCTCCACCAGGTCGACCCGCGAGTAGGCGGCGTCGGCGAGCCTGGCGACCAGGTCGTCGAGCGGGACCGTGTCGCCCAGGGCCAGCTCGACCGGCTCCAGGTCAGCGAGGCCCTTGACCTGTGGCTGGAGGACCGAGCGGACCGGCGCGACGACGACCTTGAGCGGCCCGTTGGTGGCGTCGTTCCCGGGGTGGGCCAGGCGGCGCAGCACGGCCAGACGTCGACCCACCGTGTCGCTGCGGGGGCTGAGCCGCTCGTGGGGCAGCGTCTCCCAGCTGGGGTAGGCGGCGACGTGGGCCGGGTCGAGCAGGTCGCCGAGCGCGGCCACGAGGTCGTCGGCCTCGCGGCTCGTCGCGGTGACCGCCAGGACCGTGCGGCCGGCTCGGACCAGGCCGGCCACGGCGAAGGGCCGCATCGCCTCGGGTGCGGTGAGGTCGAGGGTGCGCACCGCTCCGCCGCGCGCGTCCTCCATCGCGCTCGCGAGGGTGGCGTCGGCCAGGACAGCGTCGGCGAGGCCGGACAGGCTCACAGGACTCCTCGAACCACTTGGTGGACGTGAGGGACTAGCTCACGCACGCGTACTGCTGGGGACAGCCGAACAGGCACCGATCCGGTCGGGACCTCGTGCAGTCGGAGTCTACGGTCGGGCGCCGACGGCGATCGAGTCGGTGCGGGTCGGCCGCACCCCTCGAGCATTCCGGAGCATTCCGCCCCGATTCGCGGGGTACGGGTGAGCAGGTCGGATTAGAGTCCGACTACCCACCCTGACCGGACCACGTGCCGCGCACCTGCCGGCACCCGTCTCGGCCCCCGTTCCAGCGCTGCCCCGGAGGACCCCACCGATGAGCCCACGCACGACGACCCGACGTCACCGGTCCGCACTGCTCGGGGTGACCTCGCTGGCCCTGGTCGCCGCCGGGCTCGCCGGGGGCCAGGCCGAGGCCACGACCACGCCGGGCGCCGGCGCCACCGTGGCCGCGCCGGCATCGGCTGCGGCGCCGGGGGCCAAGGCCGCGTCCTCGGGTGAGGCCGCTGGCAACTACGACTCCCGGGCGGTCAGCAGCCCGGCGCTGGTGCGTCGGACGGCCGAGGTCCAGAAGTCCCGCGGGGCCGCGGCCGGCAAGCTCGCCGACCAGATCGGGGGCGACGCCACCGTGTCGCTCGACCCGGTCACCGGGACACCCCGCGACGTGACGTCGCGCCTGGGTTTCCTCACCGGTCCCAGCAACCGGGCGGCCGCCGACGTCGCCCTCGACTACGTCCGGGGCAACCTCTCCGGCTTCGGCCTGACCAGCGCCGACCTCACGACCCTGCGCGAGATCCGCAGCTTCACCGACATCAACGACATCACCCACGTCTACTGGACCCAGGAGATCGACGGGATCCCCGTCTTCGGCAACGGCCTGCGCGCGGCGATCGACGGCTCGGGTCGACTGATCACGGTGCAGGGCGCTCCGGTCTCGGGAGTGGGCCGCGAGGTCCGCCGCTCCACCGAGCCGAGCGTGTCCCGTGCCGACGCCCTCGACGCAGCCGTGGCCGACGTCCGCCGTGACGCGGCACGAGCGGGCTCGACTGCCGAGCGCGTGTGGTTCATGACCGCCGACGGGCTGCGCCCGGGCTGGGTGACCTACACCCAGCCGAGCGGCACCGAGGCCTACCAGCACGTGATCGACGCGGCCAGCGGGCGCACGCTCTACCGCCGCAGCACGGTGAACTTCGAGAAGGACCCCGCTGCGGCATCGACCTCAGAGAAGCGCGGGGGCAAGAAGGGCAAGAAGGGCAAGAAAAGGCTGCCCAAGGGCTCGGCCCTGGTGCACGAGAACTACCCCGGGGCCAGCGGCAACAACACCGGCGGCAGGCAGCACGTCGTCAACCTCCATGAGCTGGGCTACCTGCCCCGTCGCGCGACCTGGATGCGCGGCCCCTACGCCTCGGTCTGGGCCGACCTCAACGATGACGACCGGGTGCAGGAGCGCGAGAAGTCGAAGGTCCCGCCGCGACGCAAGAAGGCGAAGTTCCGGCTCAAGCCCTTCCCGACCGCCGCCGGCCAGGCGACCTGCTCGCAGCGCTACGTGTGCACCTGGGACCCGACGACGCCCGGGTCGTGGAGGAAGAACAAGAACCAGGACGGCGTCCAGGGTCTCTACTTCACCAGCAAGTTCGCCGAGTGGCTCAAGGCCGCGCCGTTCGGCTTCACCGCCGACCTCGGCAACTTCGAGCGGGCCGGCGGTGACGAGGTCTACGTCAACACCATGGACGGCGCCGACACCGCCGACGGCCTGCCGGACGGTGGCCACGTCAACAACGCCAACTTCAACACACCGCCCGACGGCTTCTCCCCGACGATGCAGATGTACCTCAACGTCGGCCCTGCCTACCTGGCCGCCAGCTCGACCGAGGCCTTCGACAACATCGGGCACGAGTACACCCACGGGCTGTCCAACCGTCTCGTGGTGGACTCGATGGGCTTCTCGACGCTGAACAGCTACCAGGCCGGGGGCATGGGCGAGGGGTGGAGCGACTTCTACTCCTTCGACTACCTGGAGAAGAACAACCTGATCAGCAACGACCGTCGCGTCGACGGCGAGCTGCTCTACGACCGGTACCTCACCAAGAACCGACCGTTCACCCGCACTGCCGCGATCGACTGCAAGGTCGGCGACTCCCTGGCGCCGCTGTGCCGCCAGCTGGACGGGGAGGGCACCGGCGGCTACACGTTCGGCGACATCCCCGGCCAGCTGACCACCGAGGTCCACAACGCCGGTGAGGTGTGGGCGCAGACGCTGTGGGACATCCGCGAGGTGCTCGGGCACGCCCGGACGATGCGCCTGGTCACCGCCGCCATGACGCTCTCGCCCGACAACCCGTCGATGCTGGACATGCGTGACGCGATCATCACCGCGGACAAGGTGATCTTCAGCTCGGCCAACACCGACCGGCTGTGGAAGAAGTTCGCCGCGCGTGGCTTCGGCTACTTCGCCGCCTCGATCGACGGCAGCGACGCCGAGCCCGTCGAGGACTTCAGCATGCCCCCGTCGGGCACCGAGGCCCCGGGCGCGATCCTCGGCACCGTCACCGACACCAACGGAGACCCGGTGGCCGGCGCGCTGGTGCTGGTGGCCGGGCACAGCTCCAGCACCGCCGGCAGCTACTCCGACGTCACCGGTGTCGACGGCACCTACGTCATCGGGGGCGTCTTCCCCGGCACCTACCCGAAGGTCGTCGCGATCGCCGACGGCTTCGGCAACGGCGTGGAGAGCGCGACGGTGCCGGAGGGCGATGCGGCCGTCGTCGACTTCGCCCTGCGTCGCGACTGGGCCGCGGCCTCCGGCGGCGCCTCGATCGCCTCCTTCGACGGCGTCGACTACTCGATCTACGGCTGCGGCCCCGACGAGCTGATCGACCTCTCCCTCGGCACCGGCTGGGGCAGCACCACCGGCCCGACCGAGGACCCGGTGACCGCCGCGGACCAGGTCGAGCCGAAGTCGATCGTGATCGCGCTGCCCCATGCCGTCGACATCACCACGATCGCCGTCGACCCCGGCAACACCTGCGGCGACCCGGGCAGCTCCTCGACCGCCGACTACGTGCTCGAGGTCGGTGCGACCGCTGAGGGCCCCTGGACCGAGGCCGCCTCGGGCACCTTCACCGAGGGCGACCGCGGCACCCTGGTCGACATCCCGGTCACCGTGCCTCCGGCCATGTCCTTCGTGCGCTACACGATGGTCAGCCCGCAGGTCCCCGACTTTGCCGGTTGCCCCGACGCCTTCGGTGGCTGCACCTACATGGACTCCTCCGAGCTGGCCGTCTACGACGACTGAGCCTGCAGACACCCTCCGAGGAACGAGGAGGGTGTCGTGGCAGGCGAAGATTGAGGAAGCCCTGCGGCCGACGGAGGAGGCCGCAACGGGCGCCTCGAAATCCCGCAAGCCGAGAAGCAGCCTCACCCACACAACCCCACACACCAGCCCCGTAGCCTCGAGGCATGGGGAAGCAGAGAACGGCCGCAGCTGCCTACCTTCTCTCCGTCGGACTGACGCTGACCGCCTGCGCCGGCCCCACCACGCAACGCCAGACCACCCCCGCCACCCCTCGCTCGGCCCAGCAGCCGGCGGCGCCCGGCACCGCGCCCGCCGACCTCCTCACCCGCGCGACCCGGGACGGCGTACGACGTCCGCGCACCGCGGCCCAGGCGGCCCGTCAGGTCCTCGCCGCGGAGAACGCCATCCGTCGGCCGGGCACGTCCGCGCAGCACCTCGCGACGGCGGGAGAGCTCGCCCAGGTGACCTACCGGGTGATCGGCAACCGCCCCACGTGGGACGAGCGCGTGCTCGCCGCGCTCCCCCGTCGGCTGCACCGGGTGGTCGAGCGCAACGTCGCCTCACGACGTGAGTTCCGCTCGATGCACTACACGCTCAGCGACACCCTCCCGGCCTGGCGGATCATCGAGCCGGAGCCGGCCGAGGACCTGCTGGCGCACTACCGCGAGGCCGAGCAGCGCTTCGGGATCGACTGGGAGTACCTCGCGGCGATCAACCTGGTCGAGACCGGGATGGGCCGGATCCGCGGGCTCTCGGTCGCCGGCGCGCAAGGACCCATGCAGTTCATCCCCGCCACGTGGGCGCAGTACGGGCGCGGCGACATCAACGACCCGCGGGACGCGATCATGGCCGCGGGGCGCTACCTCGAGGCGCGTGGCTTCACCGAACCCGGCGGGATCCCCGGCGCGCTCTACAGCTACAACAACCACCCGGCGTACGTGCGCGGCGTCACCCAGCTGGCCAGGGTGATGCGGGCGGAGCCACGGGCGTTCCTCGGCTACTACCACTGGCAGGTCTACTACCTGAGCAGCGCGGGCGACGTCGTGCTGCGACCGGGCTACCAGTCACGGACCTCGATCCCCGTCGCCCGCTTCCTGCGCGACAACCCCGAGGCGCTCAGCTCGTGAGCGTCGGTGCCGTCGCCGCCCGGGTCAGCCGAAGCGTCCGTTGACGTAGTCGTTGGTCCGCTGGTCGAGCGGGCTGCTGAACATGGCACCCGTGTCGCCGTGCTCGACGATCACTCCGGGGGTGCCCTGGCTGGCCAGGAAGAACGCGCACTGGTCGGAGACGCGGGCGGCCTGCTGCATGTTGTGGGTCACGATGACGATCGTGACCTCGCGGGCCAGCTCGAGCATGGTCTCCTCGATGACCCGCGTCGAGGTCGGGTCCAGCGCCGAGCACGGCTCGTCCATCAGCAGGACGCGAGGCTTGATGGCGAGCGAGCGGGCGATGCACAGCCGCTGCTGCTGGCCACCCGAGAGCCCGCCACCGGGAGCGTCGAGCCGGTCCTTGACCTCGTTCCACAGTCCGCCCTTGACCAGGCACGACTCGACGAGCGCATCCTTCTCGCTCGTCGAGGCCTTGGTGCCGGTGAGCTTGAGACCGGCCAGGACGTTCCCCCGGATCGACATCGCGGGGAACGGGTTCGGCTTCTGGAAGACCATGCCGATCGAGCGGCGGGCGTCGATGAGGCGCTTGGCCGGGTCGTAGATGTCCTCGCCGTCGAGCAGGACCTGCCCGGCGAGCTGGGCCGATGGGACCAGCTCGTGCATCCGGTTGAGGATCCGGAGGAAGGTCGACTTGCCGCAGCCGGAGGGGCCGATGAGCGCGGTGATCCCGCCGGCACGCATCGTGAGCGAGACCCGGTCCAGGACCTTGTGGGTGCCGAACCAGGCGGTGATCTCACGCGCCTGGAGGTCGGCCAGCGGCCGCGTCGGGGCCGGCAGGTCCGGAGGGCCGGGCGGGGCCAACGGGAGCGCCACGGTGGCGTCGTGGCCGGGCTGGGTCAGGCTCATCAGGGTCGTTCCGCTCGTGAGTGGTGCAGGGGCTGGGGTCGAGCTGGCGACACCGCCCGGTGCCGGGCGACCACCACGAGGGCGACCGCCCGGCACCGGGACGGAGCGATGGTGCGAGAGATGCGCAGTCCTACGTGAACTTGACGGTGAAGCCGAGGTCGGAGCCCTCGGCGACAGCGTTGCCGGACCAGGAGGCGGTGAGCTTGCTCTTGCCCTTGCCCAGCTTCTTCTTCTTCAGCTTGATGGTCGCCTTGCCGTTCTTGATCTTGCCCTTGGCGACGACCTTCGTGCCTTCCCTGACCACGATCTTGCCCGAGGCGTCCGAGTTGCTCGCACCCTTCAGGCTGACGCTCACCACGCCCGTGGCCTTCTTGCCCGAGTAGGACTTCTTGAAGTTCTCGGACAGCTTCGAGGTGGCCAGCTCCGGCTCGGGCTCCGCGTCGTCGGCGACGGTGACCGTGGCCGAGTCGGACGAGGCCACGAAGAGCGAGTCGGCGGTGGGTGTGTAGTCGGCGGTGATCGTGTAGGTCCCGGGGTTGGCGTTCGCGAAGCTCAACGTCGCCGTGCCGCCGCTCAGCGCGACGACACCCAGCGGCGCGTCGGAGCCGGCCGCCGTGAAGGTGACCGTGCCGGTGGGGGTGCTGGTGCCGGTCACCGTGGCCGTGAGGTTCAGCTTGCGAGGGGCGTTGCTGACGGCGGCCAGGTCGGTCGACGTCGCGATCGGCTCCTCGTCGACCTCGTTGGTGGTGAAGTTGCTCGACGCGGCCTGGGTGGCCTCGCCGCACACGCCGTCGTTCTCGGGGGTGGCGAGCTGCTCGAACCCGGCCGCCTCGATCGCCGGACGACCGGCGGGCGAGCAGACGAAGCCCTCCTCGCCGAAGATCGCCTGGATGTCGGCGTCGCCCAGGTCGGCGGCACGCACGACGTTGTACAGCGCACGATCGGCCGAGAACCCGCCCTCGAGACGCAATGCCGAGCCCGCCAGACCGGCACGACCCTCGGAGAACGGCGCCACCGCGTTGGCGTCACCCTGGATCGGCGACGGGTCGTGCTCCTGGACCTCGGTCACGCTCGCAGCCAGCGTCACCGGGTTGCCACCGTTGGCCGCAGCCAGCTGCGAGACGAAGAACGAACGCGTCCCCGAACCACCCTGCGGGATCAACGGCTTGATCGTGCCCGCGGTGCCACCGATGGCCGACCAGTCGGTCACCGTGCCGTCGTAGATCTGCACCATCTGAGCCGGCGTGATCGTCGCCGGAGCGTTCGACACCACCTGGTTCGACACCGCGAGCTTCAACGTGTCCAGAGCGAACGGGAACGCCTGCAGGTTCGCCGCGACCTCGTTGCTGTTCAACGCCGAGGACGAACGAGCGAAGTCCACGTCGGTGTTGTTCCCCGCGCCGTACAACAGCGCCTTGCCCGC
>NZZG01000063.1 GCA_002698575.1 Pimelobacter sp.
CTGGCAGCGCGACCCGAGACAGCTGCGCAAGCTCGGCTTCTGAGCCGCGCGACCCGACGCCGGTCGTCGTACGCCACGAGCCCGCCCGGCCTCGACGGAACTGAGAGGCCGGACGGGCTCGACGCCCCGAGGTCGGGGGGCGGGCGGGATGACTACCGCAGCCGCACCGTGCGCACCAGGCGCTCGCCGTCGCGCGTCGTGACGACCATCTTGGCCCGGTGGATCCGTCCCTTGCGGACGTCCTTGGCAGCCTTCTTGGTGGCGCGGACCTTGACGGTGTTGTCGCCGGGGCGCAGCGTGGTGCGACCCTTCGCGACCACCGTGCCCTTGCGCAGGCCGGCTCCGCGCTTGACCGTCTTGAGCTTGACGTTGGCCACCCGCTTCTCGGACGAGCCGATCATCACCTTCACCCGGGCCGGGCCCTTGGCCGGCACCGTGGCGGTGGACGTCGCGGTGATGGGACGGACGGGGCCGACAGCCCTGGAGGCCTGGAAGGTCGCCGAGGACTGGTCGTTGGCCGTGCTGTTGTCCGGGGAGCTGGTCGAGACCGACGCCGTGTTGGTGATGTCGGAGACGGTCACCTCGCCGCCGGTGGCGGTGCTGAGGCAGCGGAGCCCGACCCGAGCGGTCAACGGCGCCGACGTCGGGTTGAAGAACTTGAACACCCGCGTCTTCGGCTGGGGGTCGTTGCCGAGCGAGACCAGGCCCGGGTCGAGGTCGGTGGAGGCCACGATGCCCTTCTCCAGGTCGCCGCAGGTCAGCTGGATCTCGGCGGTCGCACCCGGCTGCACGGTCACGGTGCCGCTGATCTGGCGAAGGTCGAGGTTGTGGGTGTGGCCCTGGGTCACGCTCAGCGACTTGGACAGGCAGCTGATCGCGAAGTTGGCCTCAGCGGACTCGGGGACGTCCACGGTGAAGTGCCACCCGCTGCCGTCCGCCCGGCTGGTCCGCACGACTCCCTCGCCCGAGACGAACTCGAAGCTCGGCGTCGTGGCGAGACGACCACCGCTGCAGGACAGGTCGACGTCCCAGGTGCCTGCGGTCCAGCTCTGCGAGCTGACGATCGGGGCCGAGAGGACCACGTCGTGCGCGTGAGCCTCGCCCGAGGTGGTGCTCCGGCTCAGGCACACGACGTTGACCTTGCCCTGGGCCTGGCCCGTGGCCTCGTTGCGGATCGTGCCGGTCCAACCACGTCCGTCGTCGGTGACCCGGTCCGCCAGCACGATCGCGTCGGCGAAGGTGCCCGTGCCCTGGTCGACGGCGTCGAGGCGGACGCTGCCGTCGGTGGCGATGTAGCCGCTGGGGCAGGTAGCCGTCGCGGAGGCGGTGCTCGCACCGGAGGCACTCAGGTGCGTCTCCACCTTGGTGACGTCCAGCTGGTGGCCGGACGTGGAGGTGCTCGCGGCGATCGGGTCGACGGTGGCGCGGATCTTGACCACCTTGTTCTCGCCGGGCCGCACGGTGCCCACGGGGCAGGTGACCTCGTTGCCGGAGACCGAGCACGCCGGGTCGTCGACGCCGGCGAAGCTGACGCCGGCCGGCAGCAAGTCGCTGATCACGACGTCGTGAGCGTTGGCGGGGCCGAAGTTGCTCGCGGTGAGGGCGTAGACGACCTCGTCACCGGGGGCGGCCTGTGCCCGGTTGACCGTCTTGTTGATCGACAGCCCCGCGTAGGCGTTGACCGGGACCGAGGCGGTCGCCTGGTTGTTGGACAGGTCCCCGTCCGGGGTGTCGGCCGAGACCGTCGCGGTCGCCGTCAGCGGACCCACGGGGGTGTCGCCGACGCGGACGACGATCTCGCCGGTCACGCTCTCGCCGGGCTCCAGCTCGTCGGCCGGAAGCTCACAGGTGACGGTGCGGTCGGTGTCGTCGTAGGTGCAGCCGCCCGGCGCGGAGACGAACGTCGTCCCGGCCGGCAGGGTGATCACGACGACCGGGTTCACCGGGGTGCCGGGGCCGTAGTTGGTGACCCGACCGCTGAGGGTGAGCAGGTCGCCGGCTCCGACGCTGGTGGGGGACGCACTGATCGTCACCCCGAGGTCGGCGCCGCTGACGACCGGAGTGCTGGTCGCGGCGGTGTCGTTGCCCGCGTCCGCGTCGGGCTCGGAGGTCTGCACCGTGGCGAGCGTGTCGATCCGCGCCGGGGCGCCG
This sequence comes from Pimelobacter sp., assembly GCA_002698575.1. GTDB lineage: Bacteria > Actinomycetota > Actinomycetes > Propionibacteriales > Nocardioidaceae > Nocardioides. The sequence continues at coordinate 2,152 of NZZG01000063.1, forward strand.
TTGGGTGCCACGACCGCGTCGATGAGGATGCTCGGGACGTCGGACTTCGGTCCCACGGTGCCGAGCTGGCACACCACCGAGGTGCCGTCGAGGGCACAACGGGGGTCGAGCGTGGTGGCGTCGACGGTGAGCCCGGCGGGGACGCCGAACCGCACGGTGCTGTCGGCGGCGGGGGACAGCCCGAGGTTGGAGACGTCCAGCTGCCACGTGTAGGTGCTGCCGGCGTCGAGGGACGCCGGGTTGCCCACGATCGAGCTCGTCACGGCCAGGTCGACCGGCTGCACCGAGACGTCGACCGCAGAGGTGTTGTCACCGGGGTTCGGGTCGTTCTCGTGAGCGGTGAGCGTCGCGGAGTTGGTCAGCACGGAACCGGCGGTCCCGAGGGCGGCCTTGGCCGTGATCTCCAGCGTGGTGCTGGCACCGGCAGCCAGGGGGCCCACCTCGCAGATCACCGTGGAGGCGGTCGTCCCGCTCGCGCAGCCCGGGTCTCCGGACACGAAGGTCAGGCCGGACGGCAGGGTGTCGAGGATCGACGAGCCGGTGGAGGCGGAGGGGCCGTCGTTGGCCACCTTCAGGCGGAACGTGAAGGTTCCGCCCACGGGCAGCGAGGCCGGGTAGGCGCTCTTGACCAGGGACAGGTCGGTGCCCGCCACGGTGGGGGCGGCGTCGACCGAGGAGTTGTTCGCGAGGAGGCCGTCACCACCACCGCTGACGGTGGCGGTGTTGGCGACCTGCGCGGGTGCGTCGTTGCCGACGCCGACGACGAGGTTGATGGTGGGGTAGGCCGCCCCCTTGGCGAGGGAGTCGGTGCGGCTGCAGGTCAGGGTCCCGGCGGCGAAGGAGCAGTCCCATCCGGTGCCGGTGGCGCTGACGTAGGTCAGGCCGGCCGGCAGCGTGTCGGTCACCGTCACGGTGCCCTGGCTCTTCGCCTCGCCGACGTTGGAGACGTCGAGCGCGAACGTGGTCTGACCGCCCTTGACGAGCGGACCGGTGTGCGACTTGACCAGCTTGAGGTCGGGACCGACGACGTCGGTGGTCGCGGTCGACTGCGCCGTCAGCGCGGTGCCCAGGGACGCCGAGGAGAAGCTCGCGGTCGCGGTGTTGGTGATGGTGGTGCCGTCGGGGACGACCGGCGTCGGGCCGTTGACCGTCACGTCGAACGTCAGCGCGTACGACTTGCCGACGGCGATGGTGCCGCCCGCGGTGGCGCCGGCGCCGGTGCCGAGGCGAGCCACGACGCGGTTGTTGGGGGCGTCGTACTCCGCGAGATCGTCGCCGGAGGCGTCGGTGGCGGGAGAGGTCGACCCGGTCACCTGCGTGAGCTTGATGCTGCCGGGGACGTAGGTGGTGTCGGTGGGAACGGGGTCGCGCAGGACGAAGCCGGCGGCACCGTCCTGGCCGTTGTTGGTGCCGGTGACGGTGTAGCGCAGCACGTCGCCCTGCTCCACCTTGCCACCGTTGACGTCCGTGACGGTCTTGGTCTGGTCGATGCGCGGGGCGTAGAGGTCGGTGGCGAAGGTGATGACGCCGGGGGCGTAGACGTCGCCGGCGGTGGTCAGGCCGATGGTCGCGCTGGTGGCGCCGTTGCTGATGTAGGTGTTGCCGACCGTCAGCATGGAGTGCTCGAAGCCGAGGTTGTTGGCGTAGCTGGGGTTGGCACCGGTGCGCAGGACCCCGTTGCGGCTGCTGCGCGAGTCGAAGAAGTTGGTGGCCGGGTGCTGGGCATCGCCGAGCGCCTTGCCGTTGAGGCTGGCGCCGTCGCCGACCAGGCCGAGGTCGCCCTCGTAGGTCACGAAGCCCACGGTCGTGTTGACGGTTCCAGCAGGAGGGGTCTGGAAGCCGGACACGGAGATCGTGCCGCCGCCCGAGGAGCTGATCGACTTCAGGCCGTCGAAGACGGTGAGGTTGCGGGCAGGCTGGGTGGTGTCGCGGTAGGCGACCACGATGGTCCAGCCGCCGAGGCGGTCGGCGCCGGTACCGGTCTGGACGTTCGCGACGGTGTAGACCCCGTTGCCGGCCGCCGCGACACGGGACGTGACGTCGGCGAAGCCCTGGTAGATGATCGCGCCGTCGTCGACGGTGGTGGCGTTGATCGTGGAGTACGACGCGTCGCCGGGGGCCTTGAGACGCACGGTGTTGCGGGCGGCGGCGTTGGGCGCGGCGGATCCACTGTTGCCGGCGGTCACCTCGCCACCCCAGTAGAGCCCGGCGAAGAGGACACTGGCACCGCTGGGGATGCTCACCGTCGCCTGGCTGGAGTTGAACGTCGACGCATCGCTGTCGACGTCGATGTAGACCATGTTGTACGCGTTGTTGTTCACCGAGCTGTCCGCGACGGCGGAGACCGGCGCGTTGCGCGCCGCCGTGCATCCGCTGGCGGCGCTCTGGCACGTCATCACGGTGTTGCCGAAGATGTCGATGTCGCCGGTGTCGTTGGCCGTGAAGCGCGGCGCGAAGTTGCGGTCCGCGGCCTGGGCCGCCGGCGACGGCAGCACGGCCAGCACGGTCAGTGCGACCACCAGTGCGAGTGCGGCGCGGGTCAAGGTGGTTCTCATGTGTGGCCCCCCCAGGCGTAGCGAGCGCGCCAGCTTCGTGGATGGCGCCACCAGCGAGTATGGGGCCGGGGGTGTCTGACCTGGGGCGATGAGGAGAAGTTGTGGTGGAACTGTGGATGTTTCCTTAAGGAAACGTTGCGGCAACGCTCCGGACCGCGACGCGGAGGCGTCAGTCCGGTGCCCAGCAGCGGATGAACGTCTGTCCGGCCGCCCACTGGTCGGGGTCGGGCCCTTCGAACCCCCACTGGTAGTCGAGGGAGTCCTCGGCGATGGCGGCCGCGGCGTCCTTGCAGGGTTGTCCCGCACGGGAGACGGCGGCTCGACCCGGGTAGCGGCCCTCCGGCAACGCCCGGACCGAGAACGCTCTCCAGGAGTGCTGCTCGGAGCACAGGACGCGCTCGAAGGAGGCCTCGTCAGGGCCCGCGGTGCCGCACATGCCGTACCGCTGGCGTCCCTGCTCGGTGTCGAGCACGCCCGTCAGGGACCCCTGGACGCGTGACAGCGCGTCCGCGCCGGCCAGGACGATGACGTCGCAGCGGTACCACGAGGCACCTGCATCGGACTTCTCGACGGTGGGGGTGAACCACACCGCGCGCAGCATGCTGAGACGCTGCTGCTCGAGCGAGCCTCCGACGGCGGTCCCGAGCCGGGCGGGGCACGTCTGGGCGACCTGTTGCTGGACCCGGGCGGAGTCGATGGCCAGCAGGTGGCCGTCGACCAGGTTGTCGACCGTGCCCACGGCGTACGTCTCGGCGGTGTGGGGCTTGCGACACGGGACCGCACCGGTGCCCGCCGTGGGGGAGAGCGCCTCGTCGAAGCTGAGCCGGTGGCACGAGCCCGAGGTCGGACGTGGCTGGGCAGTGGCGGTGGGGGGATCGGCTGGCGCCGGGGTGCTGCTCGGGCTCGCCTGCGGCGACGGGGTCGGCGACTCCGAGGTCGGCCCCGGCGAGCACGCGGCCAGCAGTACGACCAGCAGTACGACCAGCAGCGGGACCGACGAGAGTGCCGGCACCGGGGCCAGCACCGACCGCTGCCTGCCGTCAGTCACGGGTCTTGGCCCAGCAGATCGATCGACGGTTCCCGGCGTCCCACTCGGCCTCGTGGAACCACGTGTAGCCGTAGTCGAAGTCCACGGGGTAGTTGAGCCAGGCGCCGACCGAGTCGGAGCAGAAGTCCCGGGTCGTGGTCTCGACCTGAGCGTCGCCAGGGTAGGCCTCCGCAGGCTCACCGAGCTTGATGGTGGTCACGGCGCGCCAGTCGTGCGGCCTGGCGCAGGGGATGGTGGCGCTGCCGCTCACCGACGGGCCCTTGACGCAGGCCATCCACGCATCCTCCGGTCGGCCCTCCAGCAGTCCTCGGACGGTCGGGGGGAGGGTGAGCAGCGCCGCGCTCTGCTCCCCACCACCCACGGCGTCGCAGCGGTACCAGCGAGCACCGCTGTCCCAGGCCTTCTGCGATGGTCGGAACCACACCCAGGTGAGAAGGGAACGCATCGTCACGCTGACGTCCCCTCCGAGGAACTTCTCCAGCGCGCTGGTGCAGGTCTCGAAGGCGAAGGCGCCGATCTCCGGGTCGTCGTACGCCGCCTCCGCGAGGGAGGCGGGCAGCTCACCGACGGCGTACGTCTCAGCCGTGTGCTCCCCGCTGCACGGGACGGTCGCCGTGGCGTCGGAGGCCTGAGCGATGTCGGGCAGGGTGAGCAGTCGGCACACGCCCTCCTCGGGAGCGTCGACGGCGTCCACCTGCGCCGGGTCCGAACCCGGAGCCGACGGCTCACCACAGGCCACGAGACCCGTGCCCAGCAGGACGGTCGCCACGACCAGGCCCGCGATCCTTCCCCCTCGTGTCACAGGGAGCGATGCTACCGGCGAGCCCGTGAGCAGCCGTCAGGACAACAGCGCCGCAAGGGTTCCGCCGAGCTCGTAGGCGGCCTCCTCGTCCGCCCGGGTGACGTCACCGAGCACCGAGAGCGTCTGCGCAGCCTGGCGCCACGGGAGAGCACCGGTGATGGCGAGGACCGAGCGCACCGCGCCCGTGGTGTCGTAGCGTCCGTGGACGTAGAGCCCGAACGGCTTCCTGCCCTCCGACCCACCACCTGCCGCCGACCCGTCGTCGGAGAGGGAGCCGCCGATGTCGAGGAAGAGCGAGTCGAAGAAGTGCTTGAGCGCGCCGCTCATGTACCCGAAGTTCGCCGGGGTGCCGAGCAGGAGTCCGTCCGCGGCCAGGACGTCCTGCGCGGTGGCCTCGAGGGCTGGACGGACCGCGACGTCGACGCCCTGGACGTCGTCGTCGTGGGCGCCGGCGACGACCGCGTCGGTGAGCGCGCCGACCGAGGTCGTGGGGGAGTGATGGACCAGCAGCAGGCGAGGCATGAGGTCAGTGTGCCCGGCGCTGATCCCCTCCCGGGTGAGCCGCGTGACCGCTTTGTGACCCACGCCTCCAATCCGACAGGGTGGGAGCGTCGAATCACTGGCGTTCACAGACTCGAGAGATGGGAAGAACCCATGAAGTTCCGTAGCCCCCGCACCAAGACCGCCGCCGGCCTCGCCGGCCTCATGCTCGTCGCCTTCCCGCTGGCCGCCTGCGGCAGCGACGACGACAGCCCGGAGCGCGTCAACGCGGTCGCCTCCATCGACAACCTCACCGGCGACATGACCCAGATCACCGTCGACGACGACTTCTTCCCGACGCTGGACAGCCTCGGCGTCACGCCCGGGGTCATCCCGGACGCCACGCTCGACGGCAACGTCCTGTCGTTCCCGATCACCGGTGGTCACGTGTCGGTCTTCGAGCCCGGCTCGGTCCCGAACTACGTGACCGGCACGATCTTCCACGAGAACTCCGGTCTCACGCTGACGGCCGGTGACATCGAGGTCGAGCTGCGCAACTTCAACGTCGACCCCGAGATCTCGCTGGTCTACGGTGACGTGGTCGCCAACGGTCAGGTCGCCGCCACCAGCGCGCCCCTGTTCCGCCTGAACGGCTCGACCCTGCAGCCGCTGAAGACCGAGGGTGACACCGCCATCCTCGAGGGCACGAAGGTGTTCATCTCCGACGTGGCCGCCGGCCTGCTCAACGACACGTTCGGCACCGACGCGATCACCGACCAGGTGCTCGTCGGCGTCGCGAAGATCACCGTCAACACCAAGTAGCACTCCCTGCTCCCGCTGCTCATCCACGCAGTGAGGAAGCAGTGACCCGAAGCCCGCGACACTCCGGTGTCGCGGGCTTCGGCCTGTCCGGGGACCACCTCGTCGCCGGCTCCCTGGCGCTGCTGGGGGCCGCCACGCTGGGAGTCACGACCTGGATCGCCTACCGGTCCGGTGGAGCACTGCTCGACGCCCTGCGTCGTCCGCTCTCCCCGACGCAGACCGAGGCCCTGTGGACCGGCCTGGTGGCGGCCAACCTGATGCTGCTCCAGGTCGTCCTGCTCGCTCGCCTCCCCTGGATCGAGCGAGCCTGGGGACGGGGCGTCATCACCCGGTGCCACGCCGTGCTCGGGTTCGCGTCGTTCTGGCTGATGGTGACCCATGTCGTCCTGTTCGCCCAGCAGCGCGCAGCGCGCCGGCCGGCCGACATCGGGAGCGCGCTGCTCGACCTCTTCGTCCGCGAGCAGCACATGCTGATCGCCACGATCGGCACCGTCCTGGTGCTCGTGGTGACCCTGAGCTCGATGAGCGGCCTGCGCCGCCGGATCCGCTACGAGGTGTGGCACCTCGTGCACCTGTGGTCCTACCTCGCCATCGGTCTCGTGCTACCCCACGAGCTCGTCTCGGTCGACTTCGTCGACGGGTGGACCACGACCTACTGGTGGACCCTCCACCTGGTCCCCCTCTGCCTCGTCCTCGTCTGGCGCGTGGGCAGGCCCGTGCACGTGACCCTCCGTCACCGCCTGCGGGTGGAGGAGCGGGTCGAGGAGACACCCGGAGTGATCTCCCTGGTGATGTCCGGGCGCGCCCTGTCACGCCTGCCCGTGAGCTCGGGGCAGTTCTTCCTGTGGCGCTTCTCCGGTCCCGGCTGGACTCGCGCCCACCCCTACTCGTTGTCGCGCGCCCCGGCACCCGACACCCTGCGGGTCACGATCGGCGGGACGGGCGACGGCGCTGCGGCCGCGCGCCGGGTGCAGGTCGGCTCGGCTGTCGCGGTCGAGGGACCGTACGGCTCCCTCGCGCCCCTGCGCAGGCGACACCCGCACCTGCTGCTGATGGCGGCCGGCATGGGGATCACGCCGTTCCGGGCGATCCTGGAGGACAGCGATGTCGAGCCCGGGGAGGTGACCCTGATCCACCGAGCGCGTTCGGAGGCCGAACGCCTCTTCGCCGACGAGATCGCGGTGCTCGCAGCCCAGCGTGGCGTCCGGGTCGTTCCGTTGCTCGGACCCCGGCAGGAGGAGTGGTCGTTCCTGCCCCGCTCCGAGGTGGGGACCATCGACGAACCTCCGGACCGGGCCCTCGTGCGGCTGGCGCCGGACCTGCTCTCCAGCGACGTCTACCTGTGCGGGCCGCCCCGGTGGACGTGGGGTGCGACCCAGGCCGCCCGCGCGGCGGGCGTGCGGCGTCGCGACGTCCACCGGGAGGAGTTCGGCTGGTGAGCACGGCTGCGGATCCTCCGGAAGGTGGCTATGGTGGCACCATCATGACGCGTCTCCCCCTCCTCCTTCGCTGCCGCAGCGGGGTCTGACCAGCCGACCTCCTCGCTGCGGAGTGCGCGTGCGCCGGCACCTACCGTCCCGCCAGCAGGAGAAGATCATGACCAGCACCAACGCCCAGCAGAGGAATCCCCAGCAGCCCAGTGGGATGCCGTTCCAGCGCTACGAGCCGTTCATCCCGGTCGTCCTGGAGGACCGGACCTGGCCGGCCAAGCGGATCGAGAAGGCGCCGCGCTGGTGCGCGGTCGACCTGCGCGACGGCAACCAGGCCCTGATCGACCCGATGTCGCCGACCCGCAAGCTGGAGATGTTCCAGCTCCTCGTGCGGATGGGCTACAAAGAGATCGAGGTCGGGTTCCCCAGCGCGAGCCAGACCGACTTCGACTTCGTGCGCCAGCTCATCGAGGACGACCTGATCCCCGACGACGTCGTGATCCAGGTACTGACCCAGGCGCGCGAGGAGCTCATCGAGCGCACCTTCGAGGCGATCCGCGGTGCCAAGCAGGCCATCGTCCACCTCTACAACTCGACCTCGACGCTGCAGCGCCGCGTGGTCTTCGGCCTCGACGAGGACGGCATCGCCGACATCGCGGTCACCGGCGCCCGGCTGTGCAAGAAGTTCGAGGAGGGCGTCCCGGAGACCGAGGTCTTCTACGAGTACAGCCCCGAGAGCTATACCGGCACCGAGCTCGAGTTCGCGGTCCGCGTCTGCAACGAGGTGCTCGAGGTCTTCCAGCCCACTGCGGAGAAGCCGGTCATCATCAACCTGCCTGCCACGGTCGAGATGGCCACGCCCAACGTCTACGCCGACTCGATCGAGTGGATGGACCGCCACCTGGCCCACCGCGAGCACGTCGTGCTCTCGCTGCACCCGCACAACGATCGCGGCACCGCCGTGGCTGCCGCTGAGCTCGGCTACCTGGCCGGGGCCGACCGGATCGAGGGCTGCCTGTTCGGCAACGGTGAGCGCACCGGCAACGTCTGCCTGGTGACCCTGGGGCTCAACCTCTTCACCCAGGGCATCGACCCCGAGATCGACTTCGCCGGTGACGGCGGCATCGACGCGATCCGGCGCACCGTGGAGTACTGCAACCAGCTCGACGTCCCCGAGCGGCACCCGTACGGCGGCGACCTGGTGTACACGGCGTTCTCCGGCTCCCACCAGGACGCCATCAAGAAGGGCTTCGAGCACCTCGAGCTCGATGCTGAGCGCGATGGGGTCCCGGTGGACCAGCGCCGCTGGGAGGTGCCCTACCTGCCGATCGACCCCAAGGACGTCGGTCGCAGCTACGAGGCCGTGATCCGCGTCAACAGCCAGTCCGGCAAGGGGGGTGTGTCCTACATCCTCAAGACCGAGCACAAGCTCGAGCTGCCTCGCCGGGCCCAGATCGAGTTCAGCCGGGTGATCCAGCAGCGCACGGACGCCGAGGGCGGGGAGGTCACCCCGGACGAGATCTGGACGGCGTTCCGCGCCGAGTACCTCGACCGGACCACGCCCCTGGCTCTGGACTCGGTCCACACCAGCTCGGCGGCCGGGGAGAAGGACGCCCTCACGGTCGACGTCTCCGTGGAGGGGGAGCGACGCACCCTCGAGGGCAGCGGCAACGGGCCCATCGCTGCGTTCGTGACCGCGATCAACCGACTTCCTCAGGACTTCGACGTCCGCGTGCTCGACTACCACGAGCACGCGTTGAGCTCCGGGGGCGACGCCATCGCAGCGGCCTACGTGGAGTGCGCCGTGCGAGGCGAGCTCTACTGGGGGGTCGGCCTGGACGCCAACATCGTCACCGCCTCCCTCGAGGCCGTGGTGAGCGCGGTCAACCGCGCGACGCGGCCGGACTGATCGGGCCGGACTGATCAGGCGGGACTGATCAGGCGACGACCGGCAGGGACACGGTGAACGTCGTGCCCTCGCCGGGCGTGGAGTCGACGGCGATCGTCCCGCCGTGGGCGTCGACGATGCCGGCGACGATGGACAGCCCCAGCCCGGTGCCGGGGATGGCCATCGACTGGGCCGTGTCGGTGCGGTAGAAGCGCTGGAAGACCAGGTCCTGGTCGTCCTGGTGGATGCCGATACCGGTGTCGCCGACCGTGATGACGGCACCGAGCCGGTCGTCGTTGGTCAGGCGGATGTCGACGGTGCCGTCGTCCGGGGTGAACTTGATCGCGTTGCTGACGAGGTTGATGAACACCCGGTCGAGCTGACTGCGATCGCCGGAGACCATCACCGGCTCCTCGGGAGCCTCGAAGGTGACGGTGAGCGGGCGTTGGGCTGCCGCGGCCTTGGCGAACTCCTCGGCCACGCCGATCGCCTCGCGCAGGTCGTAGGTCTCCCGGTTCGCCAGCGCCTCGCGCTGCTCGAACCCGCTGAGCAGGAGCAGGTCGTTGCAGATCGCGATCAGCCGGTGGCTGCTGCGCGCGATCGTCTCGAGCATGCTCGCCTGCTGGGGGTGCGGCTCGACGACGTCGCCGTCGAGGAGCAGCTCGGTGTAGCCCAGGATGCTGGTCACCGGCGTGCGCAGCTCGTGGGAGACGGTGGAGACGAACTCGTCCTTGGCGCGGTCGAGGGCGCGCAGCCGCTCGACC
>NZZG01000064.1 GCA_002698575.1 Pimelobacter sp.
AGATCCGGATCTGGAGCGGTTCGTGGGATTGGTCGATCAGACGAACACCTCGCCCCACTACCAGCGCTGCGCGAGGATGGATGTTGCCGGCGCGCTGACCACCCAGGGCATCGAGTTGGCCGATCTGACCGCGGAGGGGCTGCTGCACCACGCGGTCGAGACGCGCCGCGGCCGCTATGGCGCTGGCTATGAGCACCACATCGGACATCTTGCCTGGGAGGTCCTGCATCAGTGTGGGCACTTCCCACCCGGTGTCCCCGCCACGCTGCGGGGCGCGATGCGCGCCCCGGCGATGACGCCTACTCAGCTTGTCGATTCCTACGATCTGGCCAACCGAGACGTGGCGGAGATGTTGACGCGCTACCTGTCGCGCCGCAGCCACGACCTGGACTACTCGACCCTGCGGGGGCTTGCCCGGGACCTGTGCGCCATCTTCTGGCGCGAGATCGAGACGATCAATCCCGCCCAAGCCGACCTCGCCCTGTCCGAGGAGACCTACCAGGCGTGGCGGGCGGCGGTCGATGTCCGTGGCGACGGGAAGCCACGACTGGGCGCTGGCGGGATCGTCACCAACGTTCGTGCCCTCTACCTGGACATCCAGGGCTGGGCCGCCCACGAACCCGAACAGTGGGCCCGATGGGCAGCGCCCTGCCCGATCAACGGCCGTGACGGCCGCGCCAGAACCCAGGCGCTGCGACGCGCGAAGGAACGCACCGATCACCGCACCCGCACCCTGCAGCCGCTGCTGCCGGTTCTGGTCGCTGCGGCCGAGCAGCGACGCGACCACCTCGCTGCATTGCTCGCTGCCGCGACCGGCGCCGAGGCCGGCCAACGTCTGGTCGTGGACAGGCGGCGCTACAGCAGGATCTTCAGCGCCGGCGACGCTCGCCATCAGCGGTATCACGGAACCGCCAACGTTCGGGTCCACGACGAGCAGAGCGGCACCGCGATCAACCTCACCGACGCCGAGGATGCCGCGTTCTGGACATGGGCCTGCATCGAGACCCTGCGCCACACCGGCGTCCGCAATGAAGAGATGCTCGAGCTGTCCCAGCTCAGCATTCGGCAATACGTCCGGCCCAACGGCGAGGTGATCGCGCTGCTGGTCATCGCCCCGTCGAAGAGCGATCGGGAACGGGTCATCCCGATGACAGCTGAGCTGTTCCACGTGATCGCCACGATCATCCGGCGCCTGACCCGTGACCGTCCGACGATCTCGCTGGCCACCCGCTACGACAGGCACGAGCACGTCACCAGCGAACCGCAGCCGTTCCTGTTCCAACGCACCATTGGGCAGCGCACCGAGGTGATCACCCCCTCGGCGTTGCGCACGATGCTGATCCGGCTCAGCAAGAGCCTGGTCGAGCAGCATCCGCAACTGGCGAAGGTCCGGTTCACCCCGCACGACTTCCGGCGCTTGTTCGCCACCGACCTGGCCAACAACGGGCTGCCCATCCACATCGGCGCAGCCCTGCTCGGACACCTCGACGTGCAGACCTTCCACGGTTACGTGACGGTGTTCCAAGAAGACGTCATCCGCCACTACCAGACCCACCTCGCCAACCGCCGCGCTGCCCGCCCGGTAGCCGACTACAGGCCCGTCACCGACCAGGAATGGGCCGAGTTCGAGGAGCACTTCGACAAGCGCAAGATTGAACTTGCCAATGCGGGCGCCCCTACGCGACTCCCTGCGAACACGAACACGCCTGCATCCGATGCCCCATGCTGCACGTCGACCCCAAGATGCTCGGAAGGCTCGACGAGATCCACACCGACCTGCTCGCCCGCCGCGCACACGCCGAGACCCAGGGGTGGCTCGGGGAGATCGAAGGCATCGATCTCACCTTGCGCTTCCTCGCCGAGAAGCGCGCAGAGACCCAGCGGCTCGCCCACGTCGACCGAGACCAAGACACCGTCACCGTCCTGGGCATGCCCACGCATCGGAGCACCAGCATGAGCAATGCGTCGACCTCGACACGGCGACGCCTCAGAACTCGCCGGGCAGCTCACCCCAGTTGTCGTCCCGTCACCGGGAATCGTCGCGACAGGGCTTGCGGCATGCTCATACACACGCAGACGCGGTGGCGTCGCCGTCGGGGGGGGTCCTCCAGCTAGAGGTGGAGCGGCCGGATGGGGGCGAAGATCAGCGAGGGGTCGGCGAGCCACTGGTCGCGCGGCACCACGTCGACGTAGAGCTCGATGTCGTGGCCGTCGGGATCGGCGATGTAGAGCGAGTGGGTCACGGTGTGGTCGCTCGCGCCGAGGACTGGAACGCCGTGCCGGTCGAGGTCGCGGACCACCTCGCGCAGCTCCTCGTCGCTCTCACCCACCTTGAGGCCGAAGTGGTACAGCCCGACGCGGCGGCCCGGCGGCATGGGTGCGGCGGAGGGCCCCACCTCGATCAGCAGCAGCTCGTGGTGGGTGCGGCCCGAGCTGAAGGCGGCGGCGGGAACGGGCAGCGGAACGTCCCCGCGCACCTCGTCCCATCCGAGCACCTCTCGGTAGAAGCGGCGGGATCGGTCGAGGTCGCGGACGTAGAGGACCAGGTGGCCGAGTTCGTGCACGCGCATCGGTGGTGACTCCTTCTCGATGATCCTTGTGACGCGGCAAAGGGACCGGTGTCGGATCGTCAGCCGCGGTCGCTCGACGTTGCGCCGCGCGCGTAGTCGTAGGAGGTTCTGACCAGGTGAGCGACGACGTCGGCTTCGTCGTCGTCGCGCGGGGCGTAGAGCATTACGGTGCCCGCGGGGATCAGACCGCGCGCGGCGACCGGATGCTGCTCCGCCCACCCGGCGTCGATGGCCTGGCCGGCGTCCTCCGGCGGCAGGGCCACGTGCAGGGAATGGTCCGGAGCTGGATGCAGGTGGGCGAACTCCGTGCCGATCATGAATGCCTCCGGCGGCCCGGCCGCCTGGGCCGGGGGCAGGGTGAGGGCACGGGCGCCGGGCACGGAGATCAGGCTGCTGGCCCAGACGACGCCGGGCAGGTCGGCGAGCAACGCCTCGAGCCGCCGGGGCGGCCGGTCGTCGCTCGGCTGCTGCTCCAGCTGCATGTGCGGGTTGGTCGGGGTGGTCCCCGGCCGACCCCCGCTACGCCGCGGGAGGGAGGCTCCGCTCGGCGTCATGGCAGCTCGAACAGCGGTCCGAGGACGACCAGGCCGAGGTCGTCGCCGAGCTGGGCGAACAGTCCGAACATCACCAGCGCCGCACCGGCCAGCGCGATGTCCTTGAGGAAGTGCGTCTGCTCGGTCATCCGGGCCGTGGCGTCGGTCTCGGCCCAGAACCCGTGCATGAGGAACGCGGTGGGCACCAGGAATGCCGCCAGCAGCAACGCACCGAGATCCGGCCACACCCCGACGGCGACCATGAGCGCGCCGACCACGATCAGCACGCCGCTGGCGAGCACGACCACCCCCGCCGCGGGGACCTTCTTGCTGGCCGCGTATCCGGTCATCATCTGGCGTTGGGTGATGTGCGCGACCCCCGAGCCCAGGAACAGCAGGGCGAACAAGATCCGACCGATGAGCACGACGACGTCCATACTTGGCTCCTGACATAGAATACTTACCTTTCGTAAGTCAAGAGATAGCAGGCATTGGAGGTAGGGTCAATCATGAGCCGTTCAGGGCCAAGAACGGGACGGGGGTCCGTCGAACGTGCGCAACTCGACGCGGACCATGGTTCGGGCTATTGCGCGGTCTTCCACCGGGCGATCGAGCTGATCGGCCGGCGATGGAACGGCGTCATCGTCCGAGCACTGCTCGCCGGCGGGCAGCGCTTCAGCGACGTGCGCGCGGCGGTCCCCGGGTTGTCCGACCGGCTACTCGCCGAGCGACTGCGCGAACTGGAGCGCGAGGGGGTGGTGACGCGGGCCTGCCCCTCCTCGGCCGGGGGCGCCCGCTACAGCCTGACGGCCAAGGGCGAGGCCCTCGCCCCCGTCGTCGATGCGGTGTCGTCGTGGGCGGCCACCTGGGTGGAGGCAGGCGAGGCAACATCCGGCGATGGCCGGGACCGCGCTCGCCCAGGGGGCACCCCGGGTCGGGTGCCAGGCGTCGGGTAATCACGCCCATCACGGCCCACCTGTTCATCCGCATCCGGGGACCGGCATCCGGATTCTGTCCAGGAGGATCGCCTACGGTGGTGGACTCGCTGCTGCCGCTCGTCCTCACCGGGGCCCTGCCCCAAGAAGCGCTCGACGACCATGCCCCAGACATCATCGCCGCCCTCTTCATCGACGCCGGCGACGACGCCACCCGGTGTCGCGCCTCCGTGACCGCCGGCTGGGCCACACTCCAGCAGCCACAGCCGTTCTCGAAACGATCCAGATGAACTGAACGGCGGACGACCACTCACCAAGCAGACCGCTTCCGGCTCGGCGATGTCCGCAATGGGATCGCTCATCGGGTGATCCGCTGGCGGATTCGCGAGGTCAGCATTTTCCCCGACGGTTGTCTGCTCGATCGTTGCGCTGGGGTGGTCGGCGTCAGCTGTGCTCGTCGAGCCAGGCGACGACGTGGCCCGTGATCTCGTCGCGATTCGTCTCGTTGAAGATCTCGTGTCGGGCTCCCGGGTACACCGTGACGGTGACGTCGGCGACACCGGCCTCCCGGTAGCGCTGCGCGAGAAGGTGGACGAGCTGACCGTCGCCCGAGATCGGGTCAGCCTGTCCGGAGACGAGCAGGAGCGGCAGCTCCCGGCTGATGTTGGCCAGCGCCGCCGGGTCGGCGAGCCGTGCCGCCCCCTCAAAGAGCGCGGGCACCGTCTCGTCCGGGAGGTCGAACCCGCAGAAGGCATCGGCCACGTACTTGTCTACCTCCGCCTCGTCCCGGGAGAGCCACTCGTAGCCGGTCCGCTGCTCGAAGCCGGCGTTGAACGCCTCGAGTCCGACTGGGCCCTCGCTCTGAGCGAGGTTGGTGCCAAGCACGTCGAGGGCCGTCGTCCCGGCCAGGACGACTCCGGCGTACTGCCCCGAGTGGTCGAGCAGCATCTCCTGCGCCGCGAACGAGCCCATCGAGTGGGCGATCAGGAAGAGCGGCAGGCCGGGGTAGTCCTGCGCAATCGCGGCGCCGAAGGCAGCCATGTCCGCGGCGACGCCGGGGAACCCGGGCTTGCCGAAGTGGCCGAGGTCGGCCGCTGACGCTGCCGACTTCCCGTGTCCCCGATGGTCGTTGGCGTAGACCCGATACCCGGCCCCGGCCAGTGCCTGGGCCAGCCGGTCGTAGCGGGCGCCGTGCTCGGCGAGCCCGTGTGCGACCTGAACCACCCCACGTGGCCGCTGGAGGTCCTCGCCCCAGCTGTAGGTCACGATCTTCGTCGCGTCACTCGGTGACTCAAAAGTGGACTGTGTGGGCATGGGCATGCTGCTCCTCTTTCGGCGCCGGTTAGGGCCATGCTGGCACGAGCAGATGCGGATTGATCGAACTCCACGAGTTCAAGAACACCGGCCAGGCCCAAGCCGTCTTGCTGGACTGGTGCTACGGGTTCTACAACCACGACCGCCGGCACAGCTCGCCGGGCATGATGAGCCCGATCAACTACGAGAACACCGCGGCCCCGCCCGGGAAGCCGCATAGGGAAGCCTCAACGAATCGGAGGGGGAACCACAGGCCGCGGGCAACCAGAACGTCTCTGACCGGTTCCCTGGCGAGGGGAAGTCGGCGCTCAGCATCCAGCGCCCCGTAGAACGCGTTGGACTGGTCCAGGGACGCCTAGATGTACCCGAACTGCCGGCCGACCAAACCAGTACAGTTCTTGAAGCCGCGAGTTCGCCGTTGATGGAACGGGAGGTGGAGGACGACGTGCCTGGCGACGACCCTGTACAAGCTTCATTGGCCACGATCGATCGTGCCACCGTTGCGCTGCAACACGTGAGCCGCAGACTTCAGACTTGCTCGGAGACCCGTGAAGCAACGGAACAGAACCTGATGAACCTCTTGGCAGCGCTAGAGGCGCTCCGATCGGCACAACGAGATTGCTTCCTGCTCACAGCTCAGCTGAGTGAGTGGATCTCCAGCGCGGGAGGAACGGTGGCAGACATGGATTGGCGGGGCGAAGCTTGAGCCACGGCTGGTCAGGGCGGACAAGCCGACGTGGGTCCGGTGCCTCCAACAGGGGTCCACGGCTTTGGCTTTGAACCAGCAGGGGGTGAAGCGCAGGCCGGGGAACCAAGCCGGTTTGGGGGCGGCTCACGAATCGGCGTCACGGGCGCAGACCCATGTACGACCACATTCATTGGAGCAGCGCCGAGAGGGGGTGCAGGACTCTCACGGGTCTATAGCCGCAATAGGCGGCTTGCTGTCCCTCCCAGCATGCCGGCGGTGAATTCCTCCGAGAGGCCAAGATGCTCGCCGGGCTCTCCACCCGCCGCTACCCGGTGGGCCTGGAGCCGGTCGGTAAAGCCGTCAAAGCCACTGCGAGGTCGACGAGCAAATCGGCGGTCTCGCGCAGGTTCGTGGCGATGACCGAGCACGCCCTGGGCGACCCCCTCGGCAAGGACCTCACCGGGCTGGATCTGGTGGCGTTGATTAGCGACGGCGTCTACTTCGCCGACCACCTGTGTGTCGTCGCGCTCGGCATCGACATCGACATCGACGGCACCAAGCATCCCCTCGCACTGGTCGAGGGATCCGCGGAGAACACCACCCTGGTCCGCGGCCTGCTGGTCGGCCTGCGCGAGCGCGGCCTGGCCGTCACCCGGCCGATCCTGGCCGTGCTGGACGGAGCCAAGGCGTTGGCCGCGGCGGTCAAGGAGGTGTTCGACGCCCCGATGATCGCCCGGTGTCAGATCCACAAGTTGCGCAATGTTCGTGACCACCTGCCCGAGAAGATGCGTGGTCCGGTGACCAAGAGGATGCGGGCGGCTTACCACGCCAACTCCGCCCTGCAAGCCCAGGCACTGCTCGAGGCGCTGGCCAGGGAACTGGACAAAACCCACCCCGGCGCCGCCGGCAGCCTGCGCGAGGGCATGGCCGAGACGCTGACCGTGCTCCGCCTCGACCTCCCGCCGACCCTGGCGCGAACCTTGCCGTCCACGAACGCGATCGAGTCGATGATCGGCATCTGCCGCGACCATTCCCGCAACGTCAAGCGGTGGCGTGACGGGCAGA
Source organism: Pimelobacter sp. (assembly GCA_002698575.1). GTDB lineage: Bacteria > Actinomycetota > Actinomycetes > Propionibacteriales > Nocardioidaceae > Nocardioides. The sequence goes on from NZZG01000064.1 coordinate 7,106, forward strand.
TCGCGCTGCGCTGGTGCGCGGCCGGGATGGTCGAGGCGAGCAGCCAGTTCCGACGCGTCAACGGCCCCCTCCACCTCGCCGCTCTCCGAGCCGCTCTGGAACGGCACGTCGCCGCCGAGACTGTCGGGGCCAACTGCAACACTCAAGACGTGAGCGCAGCCTGATGCTCACCGGACCGCCACCGAAGTTCCACGGAACTCGGGACATCCTCTCTTTTCGGGCATGTATGGGTTGAGACAGTAAGCGAAGCGCAAGTGCTGTCGAAACAAGACCGGTCGCCACGCGCACGACATCAGCGCGTTCGAGAGGTGCCTTGTCATTGGGATGCCGACGGCATCACGGTCAAACTGCCGTCTGGCCTCGGCCTCGGCTCACCCGATGCGCTCGAACACGGCGGCCATACCCTGCCCACCACCGATGCACATGGTCGCCAACCCGTGGCGGCTCTCCCGCCGCTCCATCTCGCGGGCCAGGCTGCCCACCATGCGCATGCCGGTGGCGCCCACCGGGTGACCCAGCGAGATTCCTGACCCGTGGACGTTGGTGCGCTCCAGGTCAGCGTCACCGAACTTCCATTCGCGCATCACCGCGAGCGCCTGGGCCGCGAAAGCCTCGTTGAGCTCGATCACGTCGATGTCCTGTAGGCGCAGCCCCGCGCGCCCGAGGGCAATCTCGGTGGCCGGCACCGGGCCGATGCCCATAACCTCCGGGCCGACCCCCGCGAGCCCCCACGAGACCAGCCGGACTAGCGGCCGCAGCCCGAGTTCGTCCGCTCGCGCCGGCGTCGTCACGATGCTGAGCGCGGCGGCGTCGTTCTGTCCGCTGGCGTTCCCGGCGGTGACGGTGGCGTCGGGGTCCTCGGACAGCAGCAGCGGGGTCAGCCCCGCCAGGCTCTCCAGCGACGTGTCGGCGCGTGGATGCTCGTCCTGGTCCACCACTGACACGCCGCGTCGCCCCTTCACGGCCACCGGGATGATCTCCTCTGCGAACACGCCGGTGCCCTGGGCCGCGACGGCACGGCGGTGCGAGGTGACGGCGAGCTCGTCCTGCTCGGCCCGCGAGATTGTGTACGCGCGCCGGAGGTTCTCCGCGGTCTCGAGCATCCCGTGGGGCACCGGGTGGAGGCGTCCACCGGCGGTGACTCGGGCCCGCGCCAGCGAGTCGTGCAGGGTGACCTGCCCTCGCGCGCCCCACCGCACGTCGGTCGAGAAGAACGAGGCGTTGCTCATGCTCTCGGTTCCGCCGGCGACGACCAGGTCGTGGGCGCCGGTCTGCACCTGCATCACGGCGTTGACGAGGGCCTGCAGCCCCGAGCCGCAACGGCGGTCGACCTGTTGTCCCGTCACCCCGACCGGCAGACCGGCGTCCAGGGCCACGACCCGGCCGATCGCCGGCGCCTCGCTGGAGGGGTTGCAGTGGCCCAGGATGACGTCGCCGATGTCCTCTCCGGTGATGCCGGTGCGGTCCATCAGCCCGCGCAGCGCAGCGACGCCGAGGTCGACGGCAGTGAGGCTCCGGAACGTCCCCCCGTATCGTCCGATGGGTGTCCGGACGGGTTCACAGATCACGGCGTCGCGCATGGCGATGGCCTTCCTCGGGCTGGTCATGGGCTGGTCGTGAGTGGGGGTCTGTCGAGCTCGACGTCGACCCGCACGCAGGGGGGCGCGTCCGGTGCGGCGTCAGTGTGTGCCAGCTCGAGCACGAGCGTGTCGTCGGGGCCGGCGGTGCTCCGGATCCGGGCGGGCTCGCCACAGAAGAGCGGGCTCAGGTTGCGGTGGCGCAGCCGGCTGATGCGCGCACCGGGCACCGCCAGCCGGACCGTCTCGATCACGGCGAGGGTCAGTAGGGGGCCTTGCACGACGAGGCCGAGATATCCCTCCACGCCCGTCGCGTAGGGCCAGTCGTAGTGGATCCGGTGCGCGTTGGAGCTCGCCGCGCTGAAGCGAAGCAACAGGGTCGGGTCCGTCGAGAAGTCCCAGGCGTCCCCGTCGGGGGTGACGGCGACGGAGAGTGGGCGGCCGACCGGCGTCGCCGGGACGGGTCTTGCCTGCCCGGCGCCCGTCGTCGCCGCCTCTCGGTAGACGAGGTTCTGGCGCTCGATCAGGACCAGACGATCGTCCTCGTCGTACAGCTCGGTCGCGGTCACCACGACAACCAGCGGGCCTGAGCGTCCGCGCTTCTCCTCGACCGACACGACCGACGACTCTTGCCGGACCACACTGCCGACGCGTATGGGGCCGCGGAGCTCCACCTCGCCCCCCGCGAACATGCGGCGGGGGAGGGCGACTGGCGGCAGGAAGTCCCCGCGCCGGGGATGCCCGTCGGCATCGGTCATGGACGAGCCCGGCCAGCGCGCCAGCGCGACCCAGTGCCACAGCGGCGGCAGGGGGTCGCCGTCCCCGGGGTCGGCGCCGTCGTCGAAGAGCGCCGCCAGCGCCGTGACCGGCCAGCGCTCCACCACCTTGTGCGTGGTCCGCGTGTGGGGCGTCCACGTCATCGGGCTACATGAACCTTCCGCCGGTGACGTCCAGCAGTGTGCCGGTCATGTACGACGACAGGTCCGAGGCCAGGAACAGGGCGACCGACGCCACCTCCGCGACCTCGCCGGCGCGGTTCATGGGGATCTCGGTCATCTTCTGGTCCCACACCCGTGGGGGCATCGCCTCTGTCATCGCGGTGCGGATCAGGCCTGGGGCGATGGCGTTCACCCGGACGCCGTGGTGGGCTGTCTCCTTGGCCGCGGCCTTGGTGAGGCCCACGATCCCGGCCTTGGCTGCGGAGTAGTTGGTCTGCCCCACCATGCCGACCTTGCCGGAGAGCGAGGAGATGTTGACGATGGAGCCGCTTTTCTGGGTCCGCATGATCGCTGCCGCCGTGCGCACGCCGTTCCAGCAGCCCTTGAGGTGGACCCCGATCACCAGGTCGAACTCTTCTTCCGTCATCGTCCTCATCGTCGCGTCGCGGGTGATGCCTGCGTTGTTCACCATCACGTCCACCGCACCGTGCGCGTCGAGCGCCTGTGTGAGCAAGGCGTCCATGTCGGTCGCACTGGTGACGTCGCACCGCACCCCTGTGGCGTACGCCGGGCCGCCGAGCTCGGCGACGGCGGCGTCAGTCGCGACGGGGTCGAGGTCGCCGATCACCACCCGCGCACCCTCCGCGACGAACGCCCGGCCGATCGCCAGGCCGATGCCTTGCGCGCCGCCGGTGATCACGGCAGTCCTGCCATCGAGGAGGTGCATGGGTCGGGTCACGTTCCTTCGTTTGATGGGGCTCGTCGGTGACGAGCGATGAGCTGTGCTGCGATGACGTTGCGCTGGATCTCGTTGGTGCCCTCGCCGAGGATCATCAATGGGGCGTCGCGGAAGTACCGCTCGACGTCGTACTCCTTGGAGAAGCCGTAGCCGCCGTGGACCCGCATCGCGTCCAGCGCGATCTCCATCGCGGCCTCCGACGCGAACAGCTTGGCCATCCCGGCCTCTAGGTCGGCTCGCTTCCCTGCGTCGACCCGGGCCGCGGCGTCGGCCGTCATCAGACGCGACGCCGTGACCTTGGTGGCCATGTCGGCCAACAGGTTGCCGACCGACTGGTGCTTCCAGATCTGCTGGCCGAAAGATTCCCGCTCCTGGGCGTAGCGTAGGGCCGCGTCGAAGGCGGCCTGCCCGACACCGACGGCGCGAGCGGCCACCTGGATGCGCCCCACCTCGAGGCCCCGCATCATCTGGCGCCACCCCTGGCCCGCCTCCCCGCCGAGGACGCAGGAGGCGGGCACCCGCATCCGGTCGAAGACGAGCTCGCAAGCCTCGACACCGCGGTAGCCGAGCTTGGGGAGGTCCCGCGAGATCTCGAGACCCGCTCCGGGCTCGATGAGGAGGACGCTCATGCCGGCATGGGCTGGGACTGCTCCCGGGTCGGTCACGCACAACAGCCCGATGAGGCCCGACCGTCGGGCGTTGGAGATCCAGGTCTTGGAGCCCGTGACCAGCAGGTCGGTGCCGTCCGCGTGAGCTCGGGTCCGCATGGCCTGAAGGTCGCTGCCGCCGCCGGGCTCGGTCAGCGCCATCGTGGCGCGCACCTCTCCGACCGCCATGCGGGGCAGAAAGGTGTCCTTCTGGTCCTGGGTGCCGCAGGTCTTGATCAGGTAGGTGATCACCGAGTGCCCCCCGATGGCCCCCGCCAGGCTCATCCAGCCCCGGGCCAGCTCCTCTGTGACCCTGGCGAAGCACGCCATGCTGACGTCGACCCCGCCGTACTCCTCGGGGACCAGCAGCCCGAAGAAGCCCAGGGCCTTCATTCCGTCGATTAACTCCTCGGGGTAGGCGTCAACGGACTCGTAGTCGCGGACACGGGGACGGACCCGGTCGTCGACGAAGGCGGAGACCAGGTCGACGATCGCCTGTTCGTCCGCCTCCAGCACCGCACTCATGCCTGCTGGACCAGGCCAATGCCCGCCTCCGTGACGAGGCGCATCTCGCCCTCGGCCATCAACAGCGGAGGATCGGTCTTGTACAACCCGGCCAGCTCGGCCGCGGTGAGCCCGACCTCGCGGGCAGCCTGGCGCGCCTCGAGTTTGTGCAGGCCACCGCCCGGAGCGGCGGCGAACCGGCGCAGGAGGTCCGCGCGACGGTCGCCACCCGTCGGGGCAGCAACGCCGGCCCCGGTTTCCGGGACCGGGCTGGACAGCAGTGCCTCGAGCTGGCGGACGACACCGTTGAGGGCCAGTCGCAGCTGGCTGGCCTCGTCGAGACCCGCCGACCCGAGGGCGTCGTCACCGACGCCCTGCCAGGTGCGCTTGGGGTGGCGCCGGATGTACTCCTGCTCGAGCTCGAGCATCCGCTCGGTGTGGTGGCGGAACTGCTCGGCCGTACCGTGGAGCAGGACCCAGGTCCTCGTCGCGTGCGTGTAGGTACCGAGGCGTTCCAGTTCCTCGTCGGACAGTTCCCGTGCGGGCATGCCGTGCGATTCCATGATGTTCCCGTCTCCCCCTTCAGGGCGCTGTGGGTGATCCCTCGGACCTGCGGGCGAACAGGCCGGTCGTGGCAAAGGTCAATAGGAGCTGGTCGTCGCCGTCGAGGACCTCGAAGCGCATCGTCGCCAGTCCCTTGCCCTGGCTGGTGACCCGCGGCCCCTCGATGTGAACGACCGAGCACACCTCGGTACCCGCGTAGACCGGTCGGTGCCAGCGAACGTCACCGAGCGCGATTCCCCCTCGGCCGTGGTCGTCCAGCCCGATCTCGACCCACAGCCGCCACGCGAGGGCGAGCGTGTGGAAGCCGGAGGCGATCACGTCGCCGAACGGCAGTAACGCCGACGCCTCCGCGTCGAGGTGCATCGGCTGCGGGTCGAAGTCCCGCGCGAAGCCGTCCAGCTCCTCGGCGGTCACCGTGTGGGACGCGGTCCGGTAGGTGGCGCCGTCGCGCAGCTCCTCAAAGAACATCCGGGAACTCCTTCCTCGTGGTCATGGCCGACGCCGGAGCAGGCCGATGGTGCAGGCGTTCGTCTCGAGCTCGAGCACGGTTCCGCCCATGGTGTGGAGCAGGGCCACGCCGGGGTCGTCGACCTGACGCTCTCCTGCCTCCCCGCGCAGCTGCCGCACGAGCTCCGAGACCTGCGCGAGGCCCGTGGCACCCGGGGGGTGGCCCCGCGAGAGCAGCCCGCCGCTGGGGTTCAGGCTGGGGCCCCCACCCGAGATGCCGAACTCCCCCGCCATCAGCCGGGTCCCGGCCGTGCCGGGGTCGGCGAGCCCGAGATACTCCAGGTTGGTCAGGGCCGCCGGCGCGAAGGCGTCGTGGAGCTCGACGACCCCGATCTCGCTGGGGTCGACTCCGGCCTGGGCGTAGACCGCCCGCGACACGCGCTCCACGACACTCGCGCCCGTGAACCGGTCCTTCGCGAACCCGGAGGTCAGGGCCAGCGCGGCGATCTCGACGGGGCGGTGCTCCGAACGCCGCACGACGTGGTCGGCGACAACGACGACGGCCGCGGCGCCGTCCGCGTTGGGAGCACACTGGAAGAGCGTCAGGGGGTCGGCGATGGCCCGTGAGCCCAGCACCTCCTCGCGTGTGACCGGCGTACGCCGGTAGGCGTCGGGGTTGCGGAAGGCGTTGTCGCGACTGTGTACGACGACCGAGGCGAAGGCCTCGGACCCCACGCCGTACCGCGAGGTGTAGAGGTCGCCGACCAGTGCGTACAGCGACGGCAGGGTCACCCCGATGCCGGCCACAGGGTCCTCCTGGTCCAGCGGGATCAGGCCACCACCGGAGCGGACCGGCACATCGGCGCCGACAGCCACGACCACGTCGGCGAGCCCAGCACGGACGAGCGCGACGGCCTCGGCGAGCGCCGAGGTGCCGCTCGCGCAGGCGTTCTCCACGTTGACGATGCGCCGACCTCCCCAGGGGACGTGGCGCAGCATCCGCTGGCCCAGCGCTGCTGTCGAAAAGGCGCTGCCGACGACGAGCGCGTCCACGTCTTCGTGGCGGAGCCCGGCATCGGCGACCGCGGCCAGGGCCGCCTCGGCCGCCAGTTCCTCAGCCGCGCGGTCCGGACGACCGAACGCGGTGGTCGCGACCCCGGCCACCGTGACGCCGAGCTGGCCGCCCCTCGAGATCCGGGCCTCCGGCTGCGGCAGGGCCGCATCCTCGTGGTGGGTCGCGGGGAGAAGTGCTGCGCCGGGGTCGTGCGCGAACACCGGCCCCAGGACGACACCCGAGTCCTCGTGGCGCACATGCCCCGTCCTGACCGACACCCGCTCGCCGTGGGTGGGCGCCTCGTCCTCGAACCGCGCCAGCACCCGCAGACCCGGGGCCAGCTCGACCACGCCCACGTCGTACCGGTCGGGGAAGCCCGGCGCGGAGACGCGGACGGTGGAACGCGCGACGACGGTGCCGCTGCGGGGGAGCAGCTCGGGAAGCATCGTGTTGCTGCAGCGCCAGCAGAAGGCGCGGGTGGGGAAGCTCCGGGTTCCGCACGTACCGCAGCGCGAGCCCCGCAGTCGCTGCTCGGCGGGGTCGTACCAGCCGTCCGCGCCCAGGACTCGGCCGGCGGCGAGCTCCGTCATCCGTCTGCGCCGTAGGCGGCGACCATCGGGGTGTCGACGCCCACGGCGCCGACCTTCCTCGACCCACCGGGCGAGCCGATCGGTGCGTCCTGTCCGGGGAGGACCTCGGCGAAGAACGCAGCGTTGTCGGCGGGGAACTCTGCCTGGTCCGCGGGGACCGAGCGGAGGGCGGAGATGGCCTCCACCGGGCACACGGCCTCGCAGGCGCCGCAGTCGATGCACTCGGCCGGCTGGATGTAGAGCTTGCGGTCACCCTCGTAGATGCAGTCGACCGGGCACTCCTCGACACAGGAGCGATCCATGATGTCGATGCAGGGCGCGCCAATAACGTACGGCACAGCATTCTCCTTCTGAGGGTTCGGTCAGTTCACCGGTCGAAACACCGGCGAACGCTTCTCGATGAAGGCGGTCATGCCTTCTCGGGACTCGTCCGTGTCGTGGAAGAGCGTCATCAACTCCATGCCTTGCGTGACCGCACCGGAGAGCCGGTCCGCATCCTGGTTGATCGCCATCTTCGAGAGGCGCAGCGCGGTGGCGCTCTTGGCCAGGAGCTTCTGGCACCACTCGTCGACGGCGTCGTCGAGGTCGGCTATCGGGACCACGCGGTTCACCCAGCCCATATCGGCGGCCTCCTGGGTGGTGTAGCGCTCGCCCGCCCCCGTCAGTACCACCACACACCGACCGACGAGTCGTTGGCGGCGCTCTCGAAACACGCGCGCATCCGCTGGGCTCCCTGGAAGGTGAAGGCGTTGAAGCGGTCGGGGCGGTTGAGGGTGATGGTGGCGACGCCATCCGCCGTCGTGTAGAGGACTTCTTCATCGGACATGGTGCGCTCCTAAACCTGTCGAGATCGAGCCTCGAAGGACGTCGAAGGTGCTGCCGCAGGAGCGGCAGGTGTAGGGCTGCTTGCAGACGGCGCCGCCGAACCGCCCGTCCTGGCGCACCTCCGCTGAACCGCAGTAGGGACAGGCGTCGGACTCGGCGACCGGGTCGGCATAGCCGATCTGCAGGAGGACCTGCTGACCCGGCGCCGTGACGTCGTCCCCGCGCCACTGGGCCATCTCCCACTCCACGTCGACGGCGAGGTCCTCGTCGACCGAGCTGACGGCTGCGCGCACCCGCCGCTCCATCTCCCCGCGCGCGGGGCAGGCGAGTCGCGTGGGCCGCAGCACGACCCGAACCGCACCACCGTCGAGGCTCACCTCCCGGACGACGCCCAGGTCGACGAGGGTCACGGGCACCTCGGGATCCTCGACGTGGGAGACGGCCTCGTAGACCGCGGACTGTGTGGCCTCGCTCACCGGTAGAGCCCCCGCACCCCGTCGTCGGCTCCCGCGCGGATGGACCTGATCTCGCTGAGCACCTCGACGAGCTCAGGCCGCTCCGTGGCGGGCCGGCGTGCGACAGGCACCTCACCCAGCGCCGCGGCGTCGACGCCGGTGGCGGCCAGCGATGCCGCCACGCGCGACGTCCAGTCACGGTGCGCGGACTCCTGCCCCTCGACACCTCCCGAGCCGGTGGCGACCCCGAACACGTCGCCACCCAGCG
>NZZG01000065.1 GCA_002698575.1 Pimelobacter sp.
TCCTGGTAGAGCTTGAGGTCGGGCGTGCCGAGCAGCGCCTCGATCTGCTTGCGAGCCGCAGTGCCGATCTCGCGCAGCCGCGCCCCCCTGTGGCCGATCATGATCCCCTTCTGGGACTCCCGCTCCACGTAGAGGTTGACGTGGACGTCGAGCAGCGGCTTGTCCGCGGGGCGGTCCTCCCGCAGGTTCATCTCCTGCACCACCACAGCGATCGAGTGCGGGAGCTCGTCCCGCACGCCCTCCAGGGCCGCCTCGCGGATGAGCTCGGCGACCAGGATCTCCTCCGGGGCGTCGCTCAGGTCGCCGTCGGGGTAGAGCTGCGGGCCCTCGGGCAGCAGGCCCACCAGGAGATCGGCCAGCAGGCCCACCTGGTCGTCACCACGGGCCGAGACCGGCACGATCTCAGTCCACTCGATACCGGTCTCCACCCCGAGCGCGGCGATGTCGAGGAGGTGCTGACCGAGCTGCTCGGGCGTGGCCAGGTCGGTCTTGGTGGCGACGGCGACCTTGATGGTGCGCTTGACCTTGCCGACCTCCTTGACGATGAAGCGGTCCCCGGGACCGACCTTCTCGTTGGCCGGGAAGCAGACGGCGACCACGTCGACCTCGGCCAGCGTCGTGGTCACCAGGCCGTTGAGCCGCTCGCCGAGCAGCGTCCGCGGACGGTGCAGCCCGGGGGTGTCCACCAGGATCAGCTGGGCGTCGGGCCGGTGCACGATCCCCCGCACCACCGTGCGCGTGGTCTGCGGCTTGGACGAGGTGATCACCACCTTCTGACCCACCAGTGCGTTGGTCAGCGTCGACTTGCCGGCGTTGGGCCGACCGACGAACGAGGCGAAGCCGCTGCGGTGCCCGCCTCCCGGCTGCTGGTGCATCGGTGCCTGGCTCATCGGTCCCTCGCCTCGTCGTAGTCGGCCCAGATCTCTTCATCGCTCTTGCCCGCGGCCCGGCCGGCGCGATAGATCGGACCCGGATCGACCGCGCGCGGCTGGCGCACGGCACCTCCGCGCCAGTACCCCATCACGTCGTAGGCGCTGCTGGGCAGCCGCTTCTCGCGCATCAGGTGCTTGCGGATCGCACGCATCTGGGCGGACTCCCCCGCCATCCAGAAGTAGCCGTCACCCTCCGGCCAGGTGAGGTCGGGCACCACGGTGCCCAGCGCGCTCAGTCCGTCGCCCGGCTGAGGCAGCCAGCTGACCTCCTGCGCATCGGCGAGGTAGCCCTCGGGCACCTCGGGCACCTCGGCCCAGACCCGCGCCGGCAGGTCGGTGCTCTCCAGGATCCTCGCCATCGCCGGCAGCGCCGTCAGGTCGCCCACCAGCATCAACCACGCGGCGGTCCCCGGCAGGGCGAAGGACCCCTTGGGCTCGGTCACCGTGCAGGTCTGCCCGACGCAGTCGGTGCCGGTCCACTCGGTGACCAGTCCGACGTCGTGGCGCACGATGTCGAGCGTGAGCTCGGCCCCCTCGGGCGAGGGGTCCCACGAGCGCACGGTGTAGTAGCGGCTCTGGAACTGGCCGGGCACGACCAGGCCGACCCACTCGTCCGGCACGCCGGTCGAGGTCCAGCCCGCCAGTCCTGGGCCGCCGAGGACGAGCCGGACCAGGTGGTCCGACAGCGGTTCACGGCGCAGCACCTGCGCGTCGTACGTGCTGGCCCGGGTGCTCATCAGCGTGAGGCTATCCCTGCGGCCGGACGGGTCACCACGTGGGGCGCAGCGGGAACCCGTCGTTGCCGTCGGCGTCGACCTTGCCACCGAGCACCTGGACCAGCTGGACCTCGTTGCACTCGAAGCCGACCCGGCAGGCGGCCATGTAGAGGCCCCACACCCGCGCGGTGCCGATGCCGACCTCCTCCACCGCTGCGTCCCAGTTGGCGACGAGGTTGTCGTTCCAGTGGGCCAGGGTGCGGGCGTAGTGCACGCGGAGGTTCTCGCTGTGCATGATCTCGAAGCCGGAGTTCTCCGCGGCCGTGACGATGGTCCCGCTGCCGGTCAGCTCGCCGTCGGGGAAGACGTAGCGGTCGATGAAGGCACCCGCCGGGGTCGGGCGGTTGTGGTGCCGGGTGATCGAGTGGTTGAGCAGGCGCCCGCCCGGCTTGAGCTTGCCGTGCAGGAAGTCGAAGTACGCCGGGTAGTTCTTGATGCCGATGTGCTCGGTCAGGCCGATGGAGCTGACGGCGTCGAAGTCGGACTCCAGCACGTCGCGATAGTCCAGGTGCCGGACCTCGGCGAGGTCGCCGAGGCCCTCGCGGTCGAGCATCGCCTTGGCGTAGGAGGCCTGCTCCTGGCTCAGGGTCACGCCCAGCGCCTGCACGCCGTACTCCTTGGCCGCGTGGCGCACCATCCCGCCCCAGCCGCAGCCCACGTCGAGCAGGCGCATGCCGGGCTTGAGGTCGAGCTTGCGGGCGACGAGGTCGAACTTCTCGAACTGCGCCTCCTCCAGCGTCGCGGTCTCGCTCGGGTAGACCGCGCAGGTGTAGGCCATCGACGGTCCGAGCACCATCTCGTAGAAGGCGTTGGACACGTCGTAGTGGTGGTGGATCGCCTCCGCGTCCCGGATCATCGAGTGCCGCAGGCCCTCCATCACACGACGCCAGCGCGGCAGGTGCTCCTGGGGCGGCGGCGGGGGCGGCTTGAGGTTGGACAGGCCCAGACCGCGCAGGATGGCGACCAGCTCGGGGGCCGAGGGCGCGCGGAACTTCGTGTGGTCCTTGATCTTCTGCATCGCCTCGTAGGGGTTGCCCGGGTGGGCACCGTGCACGACCAGGTCGCCGGCGACGTAGGCGCGCGCCAGGCCGAGGTCGCCGGGGGCGGTGACGAGGTACTGCAGGCCGCGCTGGTTGATCAGCTCGAGGCCGATCTCGGCGTCCTCGGGACCGGCCGAGCTGCCGTCGTAGGCCGTGAAGTGCACGGGCATGCCGCCGCGCATCAGATCTCCGACGACGTCGCCGATCTTCAGGCGGTTCCTGCTCGGGGCAGCAGGGCGAGTGGGGGTCGTGGTCACGGTTGTGTCATCCCTTCCGGACGGTCTTGTCGTACAGGCTGGTCAGTCGGTGGGCGGGGTCGTAGCGCTGCTTGACGACGGCGAGGTCGGCACCGTGGTAGAGCCGGTCGAAGGTCTCGCGGTCGTAGAACGACTCGGAGTAGAGCGACTTGTGGCCGCCCAGCTCGTGCACCTTCGCCTCGATGGCCCGGTTGCGGGGCCCCTCGGTCGCGTCGGGCCCCACGTGGACGGTTCCCCAGAAGCCGACGTTGACGTAGGTCTCCCCCGGCTCCAGGGGGTACGTCGTCCAGCCGCGCCCACCGGTGGACCCGGTCGAGACCAGCGGGCAGACCCAGACCGGGCGCATCCCGATCTCGGCGTCGAACCACTCGAGGAACTCGGGCAACCGCTCGACCGGCACCTCGATGTCCTGCACCACGCGCTCGCGCTCCGCTCGCCCGGCCCGGCGGTCGAGACGGTCGGCGATGTCGAAGCGTCGGTCCAGGGCGAGCAGTCTCATGTACACGTCCGAGCGGCGCAGTCGCCGCGGCCACAGCCGCCGGATGGTCGGGTTCTGGGCGCCGAAGGCCCCCGAGCACCAGAACCAGTCGGTGTCCCAGCGCCAGAGGTAGTCGTACATCGTCAGGAGGTCGTGCTCGCGCTCCTGCAGGGAGCGGAAGAAGATCTTGCTGCCGGCGTAGTCACTGGGGGTCGGGACTCCGGGAACCGAGGAGACGTCGTCGGTCCAGCGGGCCAGCGTCAGGTAGAGCTCGCCGGGCTCGAACGCGACGCCGTCGAGCCCGTCGACGCGCCGCCCCTCGTGCTCGCCGCTCTCGGTGATCGCCGCGATCGTCTTGGCCATCAGCGCCGCGTCGTCGAACCGGAGGTGCTGCAGGGCGACGTAGGCCGGCACCTGCTCGAGGCTGATCCGCAGCCGGGTGGCGTAGCCGAGGGAGCCGTAGGAGTTGGGGAAGGCGTCGAACAGGTCGTCGCCCGGACGCGTCGTGACCACCTCGCCGGCCCCGGTGAAGACGTCCATCTCGAGCACCGACTCGTGCGGGAGTCCGTTGCGGAAGCTGGTCGACTCGATCCCGAGGCCGGTCACCGCGCCGCCGAGCGTGATGGTGCGCAGCTGGGGCACCACCAGCGGGATCAGGCCGTGCGGGAGCGTCGCGTCGACCAGGTCCTCGTAGGTGCACATGCCCTGCACCTCGGCGACGCGGGCCGCGGGGTCGACCTCGATGACACCGGTGAGGCCGGAGACGTCCAGGCCGGGAGCGCTGGTGGCGCTGCGCACCCGGAACAGGTTGGTGGTCGACTTGGCCAGCCGCACCGGGGCGTCGTCCGGGATCGCGTCGTACGACGCTGCGAGCCGGGCCACCGCGTCGGTGTGCTGCTGCCAGGGATCAGTTGCCACGAGATTCTCCAACACCACGTTGCCGCAACTTACTCCCGTCAGTGTCGTTCGGGGAAGGAGGTGGTGATGGTGCCGCGTGGATCTCCGAGGTGGATCGGCAGGTCCGGGCCACCCAGGTCACCCAGAGCAGCGCGGTCGGCGTCCGCGAGGACGCCGCACTCCCCCAGCACCACCGCCGCCCCGAGGCCCTTGGCACCCGAGGCCACGGCCATCGCGACGCACACCTGCAGCGCGGACAGCTGCAACGACGGGAGGTCCACGGTCGCAGCCGCGTAGGTGCGTCCATCCTGGTCTCGTACGGCGGCGCCCTCGGCGGCGCCGACCCGCGCACGGGTGGCGCGGGCCAGGGTGACCAGCTTGGCGTCCTCGGTGCTGAGTTGCATGTGGCTCACGGTAGTGGCCGAGGAACGCGCCTCAGTCGGTGGCGTCGACGGTCTGGAGCTCTCCCGTGGCGGCGGTCACGTGCTGCTCCGACTCGAGGAGGCGGATGACGACGGTGCCGATCTTGTTGCGGCGCCCGGCGGCGTCCTCGGCGTCGAAGCGGAGGCCGTGGGCCTCGACGTGGGAGCCTGGGATCGGCACGCGCCCGAGGTGCTTGGCCATCAGGCCCCCGACGGAGTCGACGTCCTCCTCCTCGACGTCGAAGCCGAACAGCTCCTCGAGGTCGTCGATCGGGTAGCGCGAGGAGACCCGGTAGGTGGTCAGGGGGGCGTCCTCGACGTGCTCGACCTCGATCTCGTCGTCGTCGTACTCGTCGGTGATCTCGCCGACGATCTCCTCGAGCAGGTCTTCGATCGTGATCAGGCCGGCGGTGCCGCCGTACTCGTCCACGACGACGGCGATGTGCGCCCGGTTGGCCTGCATCTCCGAGAGCTGCGCGTCGACCGGCTTGGACTCCGGCACCCACGAGACCGGACGCATCACCTCGTCGACGCGCTGGGTGAGCTCGACGTCGGGAGCCTCGAAGTCGCGCCGGACGATGTCCTTGAGGTAGGCGATGCCGCAGATGTCGTCGAGGTTCTCGCCGATGACGGGGACCCGGGAGTAGCCGCTGCGCAGGAACAACGACATGGTCTGGCGCAGGTTCTTGTGGCGCTCGATGTAGACGACGTCGTTGCGCGGGACCATGACCTCGCGCACGGTGGTGTCGCCCAGCTCGAAGACCGAGTGGATCATCTTGCGCTCGCCCGACTCGATCAGCGCCGACTGCTCGGCGATGTCGACCATCTCGCGCAGCTCGGTCTCCGACGAGAACGGACCCTCGCGGAACCCCTTGCCCGGGGTGATCGCGTTGCCGGCCAGGATCAGCACCCGGGGCAGCGGACCCAGGACCCGGGTGAACGCCGTGACGGGCCCGGCGACGAGCAGGGCGAACGTCTCGGCGTGCTGACGCCCGAGCGTGCGGGGCGCGACGCCGATCACCACGAACGAGACCACGAGCATCACCGCGATGGTGCTCAGCGCGGAGGGCCAGCCGCGGCCGTCGACGATGGCGGAGATCTGCAGCGTGACGATGACGATGGCCGAGATCTCGGCGAGGAGCTCGAGGAACAGGGCCGTGTTCAGGTGGCGAGGCGCGTCGTCCAACAGGGCCACCAGCCGCTTGGCACCGGCACGCTCCTCCGAGACCAGCTCGGTGGCGCGAGCGCGGGAGAACGACGCCAGGGCAGCGTCGGCGGCGGTGAAGACACCGGCGACGACGACCAGCAGCGCGGCGAGCAGGAAGAGCAGCAGCTGGGTGGAGGTCACTGGTCGCGCCCCTGCCGCCCCTGCTCGCGCCACTGCTCCAGCAACCGGTCCTGGAGGCCGAACATCTCGCGGTGCTCCTCGGGCTCGGCGTGGTCGTAGCCCAGCAGGTGCAGGATCCCGTGGGTGGTCAGCAGCTCGATCTCGGCGAGGGTGCCGTGACCGGCACTCGCGCCCTGGGTCGCGGCGATCGCGGGGCACAGCACGAGGTCGCCGAGGACGCCCTCCTCGGGCTCCTCGGTGACCAGGCCCGGTCGCAGCTCGTCCATCGGGAAGGCCAGCACGTCGGTGGGACCCTCCTTCTCCATCCACTGCTCGTTGAGCTGCGCGATGGTGTCCTCGTCGACGGCCTTGATGCACAGCTCCGCCTGCGGGTGGACCCGCATCCGGTCCATCACGAAGCGGCTGAGTGTGGCGAGGTGCTTGACGTCGAGCCGGTGCCCGGACTCGTCGATGATCTCGATGCTCACCGCGGCTCAGCACTCCGTTGCTCGCTCGCACGGGTCGGGCCCTGGCGGCCCTCGGCTCGCGCCTGGTTCTCGGCGTCGAACTCGTCGTAGGCCGCCACGATCTTCCCGACCAGGCGGTGGCGGACGACGTCACTGCTGGTGAGCCGGTTGAAGGCGATGTCCTCGACCTCGTCGAGGATGCCCTCGATGATCCGCAGGCCGGACTTCGCCCCGTTGGGCAGGTCGACCTGGGTGACGTCCCCGGTGACCACGATCTTGGAGCCGAAGCCGAGGCGGGTCAGGAACATCTTCATCTGCTCGGGCGTCGTGTTCTGCGCCTCGTCGAGGATGATGAACGAGTCGTTCAGCGAACGACCCCGCATGTAGGCCAGTGGCGCCACCTCGATGGTGCCGGCTGCCATCAGCTTGGGGATCGTCTCGGGATCGATCATGTCGTGCAGGGCGTCGTACAGCGGACGCAGGTAGGGGTCGATCTTCTCGCTCAGCGTGCCCGGCAGGTAGCCGAGGCTCTCCCCCGCCTCGACGGCCGGGCGGGTGAGGATGATCCGGTTGATCTGCTTGGCCTGCAGCGCCTGGACCGCCTTGGCCATCGCCAGGTAGGTCTTGCCCGTGCCGGCGGGGCCGATGCCGAAGGTGATCGTGTGCTTGTCGATCGCGTCGACGTACTTCTTCTGGTTGAGCGTCTTGGGCCGGATGGAGCGGCCCCGGTTGCTGAGGATGTTGAGGGAGAGGACGTCGGCCGGCTTCTCGGTGGTCTCCTCGCGCAGCATCTCGATGACGCGCTCGACGGTCTCGTTGGTCATCCCCTGGCCGGTGCGGATGATCGCCACCAGCTCGTCGAGGAGTCGCTCGGCCAGGGCGACCTCGCCCGGCTCGCCGCGCAGCGTGATCCGGTTGCCGCGCACGTGCAGCTCGACGGCGAAGGCGCCCTCGAGGATGCCGAGGAACTCGTCCCCCGGGCCGAGCAGGCTGACCATGTCGATGCTGTTGGGGACCGCCACGGTGTGGCGCGTCTGGAGGTCTCCGGAGTTCGTGTCGGTCATGGGTGCCCGGGCGGGCGGCCTTTCGGTCGGTGTCAGGTGAGGTCCATGCTACGCCGAGCGCGCGGGCCCGTCCCAGTCGATAAGCACGGGCTCCGGCTCGGCCGTCGCGTACGGTTGGTGCATGAGGGCTGACGGCCGTGCGGACGAGTTCGACGAGGACTACGCCCCCGACGACGACTCCCCGCCCGACTGGTTCCCCGGGCAGCACCTCCCCGGCCATGCCCAGCGGATGGGCCTGACCCACCACGTGGCCGAGGGCGCGCTGCTCGACTTCGCCGGCAACCTCGACGGCGCCAAGCCGCTGCACCGGATCACGGCGTGGGTGCTGCTGGTGGTCTTCGGGCTGCCGGTGCTCTTCGCCGTGCTGCGCCTCGGCTACATGTTCGTCTGAGGACACCCGCACGAGCGTGCGAGTGCGGGGGTCCTCGTTGGTCGTCGAGCAAGCGGCGCGACTGAGGCACGAAGTCGCGACCCGCGTGACGAGACGCGGTGAGACGAACCGGCAGCCTCAGCCCACGACGTCCGTCCACTACCCCGGAGGCCAGCTCAGCTCGCGCCCCGCGATCACGTGCAGGTGCGTGTGGAAGACGCTCTGCCCCGCGCCGGCGCCGGTGTTGAACACCAACCGGTAGTCGTCGTAGCCGTCGGCCGCAGCCACTGCGTGGGCGCTTCGGACCAGCTCGGCCGAGGTCTCGGGGTCGCCCGTCGCCAGCTCGGCGGCGTTGGCGTAGTGGTCGCGGGGCACCACCAGCACGTGCAGCGGGGCCTGACCGTTGATGTCGCGGAACGCGACGGTCCGTTCGGTCGTGTGCACGATCTCCCCGGGCACGTCGCCCGCGACGATCCTGCAGAAGAGACAGTCGTCCATGGCAGCCATGGGCCCACGGTAGTCCCGTGCCGCCCGGGGTAAACCAAACGGGCTGCCGAGGCGTCCCACTAGCGTGAGAGCCGATGCCCGCCCTGCAGACGTCGCGATGACCCCCGACGAGCCGGACCCCCCGTCCTGGGACGCCGACACCGCCGTCGAGCAGCTGTACGCCGCGCACTGGCGCGGCCTGGTCCGACTCTCGGTCCTGCTCCTGCACGACCAGGCGCTGGCCGAGGAGACCGTCCAGGACGCGTTCGTGGCCCTGCACGGGCGGTGGCGTCGGCTCCGGGATCCGGCCAAGGCACTGGCCTACCTGCGTCAGAGCGTCGTGAACCGCTCGCGGTCGGCGCTGCGACACCGCGGCGTCGTCCAGCGGCACGTCGCCGCTGCCCGACCGGTCGAGCCCCTGCCCGGGGCCGACGAGCCGGTGCTCGCACGGGCACGCCGGCAGACGGTCCTCGACGCGATGGCGCTGCTGCCCACCCGACAGCGCGAGGTCCTCGCGCTGCGCTACTACCTCGACCTCTCCGAGGCCGAGATCGCCGACGCCCTGGGCATCAGCCGCGGCGCGGTCAAGAGCCATGCCTCGCGCGGCGCCGCTGCGCTGCGGGGCCTCCTCGCCGAGGAGTCCACTGACGAGAACGGAACCGAGTCATGACCGACGACCAGGACCTGCGGATCGCCCTGCACCACGCCGTGGACGACGTCGAGCCCACCGAGCAGCTCACGGCGATCCGGGCGCGGACACGCCACCGGGTGAGGACCAGGTGGTTCGCCGCCGGCGGGTCGCTGCTCGCCGCTGCCACCGCCGTGGCCGTGGTGCTGGCCGTGACCGGGCCCTCGTCCACGACCGCGGCTGACCCGGCGGGTGACTCGGGCTCGAGGACCCCTGAGGAGTCGTCGACCCCCCAGTCGGTCTACTACCTCGGTCCCGGCCCCTCGGGACCCGATGCTCCGGAGTCGATGCTGTTCCGAGCGATCGAGACGGGACCCTCCATGCTCGACCTGCTGATGACGACCCCATCGGACCCCGACTACGCCACGCGCTGGCCCCGCGGCTCGCTGCTGTCCTACGAGGTCAAGGACGCCGAGATCGAGGTCGTCGTCTCCGACGATGCACCTGTTCTCGACGAGCTTGCGCGACAGCAGCTCGTGTACACGATCCAGGCCTACGAGCGGTCGACGCTTCCGGTCGTGCTGATCCACGAGGTCGTCGAACCCTCCACGGGTGGCCCGATCGAGAGCGCTCCCGAGCTCGACGTGCTCAGTCACATGAGCATCGACCAGCCCAGCGAGGGCGCCGTCGTCGCCCGGGAGGACGGCGCCCTCGTCGTCACCGGTCGCGGCAACAGCTTCGAGGCCTCGGGGCAGTGCTCGCTCCTTTCCGAGGACGGCGCCGAGGTCGGAGCGACGCTCGCCCAGATGGACGGCTGGATCGAGCCGCGGCTCTACCCCTGGGAGCTGAGCATCGACCTGGCCGACGTACCGGTCGGCACCTACGCGCTGACGTGCATCACCGACGACCCCACCGGTGGCGCCGAAGGCCCCGGCACGTACACCGACACGCGCACGGTCATCGTCGAATGACCACGACATATAGCGCCACCGACGAGAGGATGAGCCCCATGAAGCTGTCTCGCCACACGCGCTCGCTCGCCCTGCATGCTGCTGCCCTCGGCCTGGGGCTCGGGCTCCTGACTGGTTGCGGGGACGACGACACCGAGCCGGTGGCCGCCGACCCCCAGCCGACGGCGGTCGAGACGACGGACGCCGCACCCCCCTCCGCGGACCCCGAGCCGAGCGAGCCCACGCCCACCGAGCCGGACGCCACCGCCACGGTCGCCGCCCCGGTGTACTTCGTCGGCGACTCCCCCACCGGCCCCCGGCTCTACCGGGAGTTCCGCGAGGTCTCCGCGGACGCCCCGTTGATGGACGGCGCTGCGCTGCTCGTCACCGGCGACGCCCTCGACCCCGACTACGGCACCCTGCTGCCGCCGCTGGGCATCACGTCGATCGAGGTGACCGATGAGGCGATCGTGGTCGCCCTCGGCGCCGACTCCGCCACCGCCGACAAGGCCACCGGCCCGGACGACGCCGCACTGGCCGTGCAGTCGCTGGTCTACACGCTGCAGGGCATCGCCCAGACCCGCCTTCCGGTCCGGGTGGTGCAGGGCGACCAGCCGGTCGCCCTGCTCGGGCAGCCCACCGACGTCGGGGTCGAGGCGGCGCCGCAGCTCGAGGTGCTCTCGCTGGTCAACGTGACCACGCCGACCTCACAGGCCGCCCTGAGCGGCACGTTCACGGCCTCCGGCGTGGCGAGCTCCTTCGAGGCCACGGTGCTCTGGGAGGTCCGTGACGAGAGCGACGCCGTGGTCCTCGACGGCTTCGCCACCGCCGAGGGCTTCCTGGACCAGCTCTACCCCTGGGAGACCGAGATCGACCTGTCCACCCTCGATCCCGGTGCCTACACCTTCGTGGCCCTCACCGACGACCCGTCGGCCGGCGAAGGCCCCGGACCGTACGAGGACTCCAAGGCGATCACGGTAGGTTGAGCGCGATGACGCCCCGGACCCTCGCCACCTCCGCCGCCCTGCTGCTCGCGGTCGCCGTCCTGCCTGCGTGCAGCGGAGACTCGACCGACTCCCCCGACGGGGAGACCCCGCAGACCCAGGTGATCGCCCCGACCGACGAGCTGGACTCCCAGGACGGTGAGCTCTGCCCGCCGTCGCTCGCCCTCGGCTCCACCGAGCCGGCGACGTCCGTGCCCGAGCTCAGCCGGCCGGGCACCGCCGCGGTCTGCCTCTACGCCCCCGTGGAGGGGGACGACCCCGCCGCGACGACCTGGAACCGCTCCGGGGACACCGTCGAGATCGCCGGGGACGACCTGACCGAGGTCTCCGACCTGCTCGCGAGCCTCGAGCCCGCGAAGCAGGACTGCTCCGGCAAGAGCGGGCGCCGGTGGCTGTTCTCCTACGAGGACGACGGCGACGTCACCGGCGTGGTCCTCGACGACTTCGCGTGCGGTCAGATCCGGGTGACCGACGCACCGTTCACCGATGCCCCCGGCGACGTGCTCACGGCGCCGTCCGACCTGCTCACCGCCCTCAAGCTGATCTGGATCGAGAGCTGACTCTCGCCCCGGGCTCAGCCCCAGCGAGGCGTACGCGTCAGGATCGCGGAGAGCGCGGCGACGCCGGCGGTCGACGTCCTCAGCACCTCGCTGCCCAGGCGCACCGACGTGGCCCCGGCCCCGGCGAGCGTGGCGACCTCGTCGTCGCTGAGGCCACCCTCCGGGCCGACCACCACCACGATCGTGCCCGCGGTCGGCACCACCACCTCGGACAGTGGTGAGGCCGCCGTCTCGTGCAGCACCACGGCGAGATCGGCCTGCGCCACGAGGCGGGCCACCTGGGCGGTCGTGGCCAGAGGGGCGACGAACGGGTGCCAGGGACGCCGAGCCTGCTTGGCGGCCTCGCGCGCCGTGGCGCGCCACTTGGCCAGCGACTTCTCGGCCCGCTCGCCCTTCCACACCGCGACCGAGCGGGCCGCTGCCCACGGCACGACCTCCTCGACACCCACCTCGGTCAGCATCTCGACGGCCAGCTCGCCCCGGTCGCCCTTGGGCAGGGCCTGCACCACGAGGAGACGCGGCTGCGGGCGTGCGTGCGTGGCGACCGTCGCGACCGCGACGGTGAAGACGCGCTTGCCGGTCGAGGACACCTCGCCGACGACGCAGGCTCCGGCACCGTCGGTCAGGGCCACCTGCTCGCCCACCCGCAGCCGCCGCACCGCCACCGCGTGATGCGCCTCGTCGCCCTCGACCGTGACGACCGAGCCGGTGCCGACGTCGCGCAGGTCCGGGACGAGGTGGAACGGCAGGGACATCGGTCCGGGCGCTCGGCTCAGTGCCCGAAGAGCCGGCCGAAGACCGACTTCTGCGCCGGTCCGCGGACGTGTCCGTCCGGGGTCTCCTCACCGCGGAGGGCCGCCAGCTCGCGCAGCAGCTCCTCCTGACGCGCGTCGAGCTTGCCCGGGGTCTCGACGGCGATGGACACGATCAGGTCGCCCCGACCACCCCGCAGGCCGGGCACCCCACGCCCCCTCAGCACCTGGTCGGAGCCCGACTGGGTCCCGGGCGCGATCTCCAGCTCGAACTCGGTCTCGACCCCCGAGCCGGCGCCCGACTCCACGTCGGCCTCCAGGGTCGGCAGGGTCAACGTCGTGCCGAGGGCGGCCGCCGTCATCGGTACCGAGACGGCGCAGTGCAGGTCGTTGCCCTGCCGGACGAAGACGTCGTGCTCGGCGACGTGAATCTCGACGTACAGGTCCCCGGCGGGGCCTCCACCGGGCCCGACCTCGCCCTGCTCGGAGAGCTGGATCCGGGTGCCCGTGTCGACACCGGCGGGGATCTTGACGGTCAGCGTACGGCGCGAGCGGACGCGCCCGTCGCCCGAGCACTCCCGGCACGGCTCGGGGATGATCGAGCCGAATCCCCGGCAGGCCGCGCAGGGTCGCAGGGTGCGCACCTCGCCGAGGAACGAGCGCTGCACGTGGGCGACCTCGCCCACGCCACGGCAGGTCTCGCACGGCACCGGCTGGCTCCCCGGGGCCGCCCCGTCGCCGTGGCAGGTGGTGCAGACCACGGCGGTGTCGACCTTGAGCTCGCGCGAGACGCCGAAGGCGGCCTCGGCGAGGTCGATCTCGATCCGGATCAGGGCGTCCTGCCCGCGACGCACGCGGGAGCGGGGGCCGCGGCCGCCCTGGCCTCCCTGGCCGCCCTGGCCGCCGAAGAAGGCGTCCATGATGTCGGTGAACGAGAAGCCGGCGCCTTGGCCTCCGGCGCCGCCGAAGCCACCGCCGAACGGGTCCCCGCCGCGGTCGAAGGCCTGACGCTTCTGCGGGTCGGAGAGCACCTCGTAGGCCTGCGAGACCTCCTTGAACTTCTCCTGGGTGGCGGGGTCCGGGTTGACGTCCGGGTGCAGCTGGCGGGCGAGCTTCCGGTAGGCCTTCTTGATGGTGTCCGCGTCCGCGTCACGGGCGACACCGAGGAGGTCGTACGGGTCCTGGCTCAACGGGATTCCTTCGTGGTTCGTGGGTGGATCAGTCGATGACGAGCGCCGACGCCGGGGTCAGCCCTCGTCGAGGATGCGGGAGAGGTAGCGGGCGACGGCGCGCACGGCGGCCATCGTGCCGGGGTAGTCCATCCGCGTGGGTCCGACGATGCCGAGGGTGGCCAACGCGTCGTCGTGCGGCCCGTAGCCGGTGGTGACGACGCTGGTGGAGGCGAACTCCTCGATGGGTCCCTCCGCGCCGATGCGGACGGTGACCATGCCCGAGGTCGAGGCCTCGCCCAGGAGCCGCAGCAGCACAACGTGCTCCTCGAGGGCCTCGAGCAGCGGGCGGACGGCGGAGTCGAAGCTGTCGCCGTACCGGGCCAGGTTGGCGGCGCCGCCGACGACCAGACGTTCCTGGGACCGGTGGTCGCTCATCGCCTCGACGAGCAGCTCGGCGACGGCTGCGACCGGTCCGGGACCGGGAGGTGCCTGCGCCAGCAGGCCCAGGGCGAGGACGGCGTCGCTGATCAGCTCGCCCGTGGCGGCGCGACCGACCCACGAGCGCAGGTCGGCGAGCTGCGCGTCATCGATCGGTGCGTCGAGCTCCAGGACCCGTTGCTCGACCCGACCGGTGCTGAGGATCGCCACGACGAGGAGTCGCTCGGGACCGAGCGCGACCAGCTCGACATGACGCACCGTGGACCGGGACAGGGTCGGGTACTGCACGACGGCGACCTGGCGGGTGAGCTGCGAGAGCAGCCGCACCGACCGGGAGACCACGTCGTCGAGGTCCACCGCTCCGTCCAGGAAGGTGGAGATGGCGCGCTTCTCCGCCCCGCTCATCGGCTTCACGGTCGTGAGGCGGTCGACGAAGAGCCGGTAGCCCTTGTCGGTCGGCACCCGGCCGGCGCTGGTGTGCGGCTGGGCGAGGTACCCCTCGTCCTCGAGGGCCGCCATGTCGTTGCGCACGGTGGCCGGGGAGACGTTGAGGCCGTGGCGCTCCACGAGCGCCTTGGAACCGACGGGCTCTTCGGTCGCGACGTAGTCCTCCACGATGGCACGCAGCACGGCGAGCCGTCGTTCTTCCTGCATGTCGGCTCCCCTCGTCCTGGTCGGGCTGCTCGTGGCACGTGGTCTCGGCCGCAGGCCTGGCACTCAGCCTGAGCGAGTGCCAAGTCTAGCCCGTGAGGGGTCGACCCTGGAGAACCCGCACAAGTTAAGTTAGCCTTGCCTTACCTAACCATCGGCTCAGGAGTGACCATGCTCGTCGACCCCACCACCGCTGCCGCGACCGCCCGCAGCATCCTGTCCTGCCCCGCGACCCTGGACCTGACGGTCGACGGCATCGACGACGTCCTGGCCGAGTGCCACGACGTCGCCCTCCAGGACCAGGACGGCGTCCCGACCTTCTCGTGCCCCTCCGACCGGCTGCTCGCCCGCGCGGCGACCGGCCGCGGACGGCGCGCGGTGCTGTGCCTGGAGAGCGGGGTCGGCGCACCGGGCAGCGCCGAGCGCTCGTCGGTCCTCTCCCTCGGCGGTCGCCTGGTCCGCAGCGGTCGCGACACCTGCGAGTGCTGCACCGAGACCCGTGACGTGGTCGTGCTGGTGGTCGAACGGGTCGCGCTCACTCCCCCGTCCGGCGGCGCTCCCGTCCAGCTCTCGGTCGAGGACTTCTCGGCCCCCGAGCACCGGCTCAACCGCGGCTTCCTGCAGCGCTGCGTCGAGCACGCCAGCCAGTGCCACCAGGACGAGCTGCGCCACGCCGTGGCAGCGCTGGTGGACCGACCGACCCGGGAGATCGCCGGCGTCGCCCTGAGCGACCTCACCACCCGCGGCGTGCACGTGCGCTGGGTCGACCCCGACGGCGCCCACGCACGCGAGGTGGCGTTCCCGCACGCGGCGGTGACCCCCACCGAGCTCGGTGACCTCCTGCGACGCGAGCTGAGCGCCGGACTCTGCTGAGCAGCCCGCCGGGCCGCCCTGCGTCGGGTGCGCATCCGTAGGGTGTCCCCATGTCGTTCTCCGAGGTCGCCGACCGGGTCTGGGTGGCCCGCTACGAGTGGTTCGACGCCAACGTCACCCTCGTGCGCGGCGACCGCGGTCTGCTGGTGGTCGACACCCACGCCTCCGCCGTCGCCGCACGCCAGGTCATCGACGACGTGCGCGCCCTCGGCATCGGCGAGGTCGTGGAGATCGTCAACACCCACGAGCACTTCGACCACACCTTCGGCAACGGGGAGTTCCGCGCGGCCTACGGACCCGACGTACCGATCCACGCCCACGAGGAGGCTGCCGCGCGCACGGCGTCGGCGGCCGAGCGGATCAAGGCCGTCTACGCCGACAACCCCGACGAGCCGCGCGGCGACGAGGTCCTGGCCACGACCGTCGTCCCCGCCGAGACCACCTTCTCCTCCGCCGTCGCCCTCGACCTCGGCGACCGGTTCGTCGAGCTCGTGCACCCCGGGCGCGGGCACACCTGCGGCGACCTCGTCGTGCGGGTGCCGGACGCCGACGTGCTGCTCGCCGGCGACCTGGTCGAGGAGTCCGGTCCCCGCGAGCACACCCCGGGCTTCGGCGCCGACTGCTTCCCGATGGAGTGGCCGCTGACGCTCGACATCGTGCTCGGTCTCACCTCGTCGTCCTCGGTCGTGGTCCCTGGGCACGGCGCCCTGGTCGACCGGGACTTCGTCGAGGAGCAGCGCAACGACATCGGGATCCTCGCCGAGACCATCCGTGACCTGGCCGGGAGAGGCGTGCCGGTCGACGAGGCCCTGTCCACGGCCGACGCCTGGCCGTTCCCGGTGGCCTACCTCGGCGAGGCCGTCCGGCGCGCCTACGAGCACCTGCCGCGCAGCCAGAAGCGACTGCCCCTCATCTGAGCCATCCGAGCCACTGCCCCAGGAGCCGCTCATCTGGCCGGGTGAACCCGCCGCGACCCCGCGCGGCGTAGGTTCGCGAGCATGAGTGAATCCGAGCAGGAGCACACCGAGCGCCAGGGCAGCGGCATCGACGA
>NZZG01000066.1 GCA_002698575.1 Pimelobacter sp.
ACACCGAAGGTGCCGCGCAGCGGGCGCCGCAGGCGATCCTTGACGGCGGGAGCAGGTCGGCTACGCGCGCGGCCCCACCCACCGGAAGCCACGGGCCGACCCGAGGAAACAGGTCAGCTACGCGAGACCTCACCACAGCCACAGGGACCCCAGAACCCCGTCCCCTCAAGCCGCCGCGTCGTACCGATCAGCGAAGACGATCACGTTGGACTGGTACTCCGCGCCGTCCCAGTCGGTGCAGGTCACCAGGACCAGTCGACCGTTGCGGCGGTCCTGGCCGAAGAGGCCCACCGCCTTGGCGGCGACCTGGGCCTTCGTCAGGGTGATCACCTTGCGCACCCGGTAGTCGACCAGGCTGCCGTCGTATCGGATCTGCAGCGGGTCCCCGTCGGCCACGTCGGCCAGACGGTTCATCACGCCGCCGCCGGTGTGGACGGTGTGCCCGGTGACGACGGTCTGGCCCGAGCCTGCGCCGGGGGTGGCGCTGTTGGCCCAGTACCCGACCTCGGTGTAGTCGGCGGGTGGGGTCAGCACGCCGTCGGGGTCGAGGTCGATGTCGATCATCGGGGAGTTGAGGCCGATGGTCGGCACGATCAGGGCGTCGGTACCGCCCCGGGTCGGGGCGACCGCGCCCCCGGCGGATGCGGCCGCCGACTCACCACCGCCCCGGGCCGACGGCAGGGCCTGGCTCTCCGGGCCATCGAGGATGGCCAGGACGAGCGCCGCGAGGAGGACCACCAGAACGGCGGCGATCCCCCTCCGCGTGCGCTCGACGTCGAAGAGACTCAGGCCCCGAGTGCCGCGACTCATCGGCGCAGCAGACGCCGTCCTGCAACAGCGCCGGCACCGCTGGCGAGCGTGACGCCGACGAGGCCCCACAGCAGCGGGCTGCCCGGACCACCGTCGGAGCTGACCGGCCCGAAGGCTCCGGCGTCAACCACGGTGGGGACCTCGGGGGTCGGCGACGGGTCGGGGGTCGGCGTCGGCGACGGGGTCGGCGAGGGCGACAGGGCGACGCGGGCGCTGGGTCCGCACGAGACCGTGGCGATCTCGGCACCGACCAGCGAGTCGAAGCCGAAGGCCGAGGCGGCCGGCAGCAGGCGGAGGCTCAGCGCGGTGACCTCGATGGCCTTGCCACCGTTGGACTTCGTCTGCTTGTTGAGCGTGATGTCGAGGATGTTGTCCTCGAGCGGTGCGAGCTGGGGCGCGATCTGGGCGATCAACGCGTTGACGACCTGGTCCTGGATCGGGTCGATGATCGCCGTCAGCGGCGCTGCCAGACCGTCGAGGGTGTTCTCCAGGTCCACGCGCAGCCCGTCGAGGACGGCGTTGAGCACGGCGTCGAGGTCGGTCAGGACCTTCGTGTTCGGCGGCGGGTTCACCGGGAGCTGGACCAGGTCGATGCTGGTGCCGGCGACGTCGAGGCCGAGCGTGGTGTCGACGATGTTGGCGGTGCCGGAGGCCCCGGTGAGGTCCGCGCTGCAGCGCGCCTCCACGGCACCGAGCGTGCCGCCCAGCCCGGTCGCGCCGAGCGGCGCGAGGGCGTCGCTGATCGTCGAGGTGAGCGGGGTCAGGATCTGGCTCAGGATCGGGTTGAGCGCCGCGAGCGGGCTCAGGGCCGAGGCCGGGTCGATGACGACCGCACCGGTGAGGTCGAGGTTGGCGATCGAGATGCCGACCGGGTCACCGGGGGTGATGCAGTTGGAGTCGCCGACCGAGGCGACACCTGCGCCGTTGCCGGCGACACCCGAGCAGGCCTCCGAGGAGCCCTTGCGGTTGGTCACGGCCGTCTCGGCGTCCTGCACCAGGGCGCCCACGTTGAGCAGGCCCTGGTTCTTCAGCACCGAGATCGGGGGCTGGACCTCACCCGTCTTCGTCTGCTTGCTGCCGTTGTTGGTGGCCGTGGTCGTGCCGGTGTCGAAGCCGTTGCCGGCGATGGAGAGCTCGAGGGCCGTCGCGTCGGCACTCGCCACGACGGAGTCGGCGGACTGCGCGACTGCGGGAAGCAGGGCGAGTCCGGCGGCTGCCGCGAGGGCGCCAGAACGGAGCAGACGGGATGTCATGTGTGATTCCTTCCAACGCTCGGCCTGGGGGGTCGGGGAGCAGGGGTGGGATGGAACTCGGGGTATGAGAGGTGGCCAAGCTCTCTCAGGCTACTTCAAGATTGGCTCAAGGAACCACTGCTGTCCAGGAATGTCCACGCCTCGAGGAGCAAATCACCCATCGGGGCGATCGTCCTGTGCTAGGGGACCGCCCTCCTAGTGGTCGATCGTCACCACCGACTTGCCGAGCGTGCGCCGCTCCTCCATGTCGGTCAACGCGCGACCAAAGTCGGCCAGGTCGTAGCGAGCGCCGATCGGCGGCTTGACCACTCCGGCCGCCATCATCGGGACCAGGCGCGCCCACTGCTCCTGCATGTAGCCGGGGCGGGCCATCGCGTAGGCCCCCCAGCCGACGCCGCGGACGTCGACGTTGTTGAGCAGCAGCCGGTTGACCTTCACCTCGGGGATCCCTGCTCCGGAGGCGAAGCCGAGCACCAGGAGCCGGCCCTGGGTGCCCAGGATGCGCAGCGAGTCGGTGAAGGCCGCCCCGCCCACGATGTCCGCCACGACGTCCACGCCGTGACCACCCGTGAGCTCCTTGACCCGGTCCTTGAAGCCGTCCAGCAGGACCACCTCGTCGGCGCCGGCCGCACGAGCGACCTCGGCCTTCTCCTCGGTGCTCACCACGCCGATCACCCGGGCGCCCATCCCCTTGGCCACCTGGATCGTCGCCGTGCCGAGCCCACCGGCCGCGCCATGGACCAGGACGGTCTCGCTCGAGGTCAGGTCGCCGCGCTCGTGCAGGGCGAACTCGGCGGTCAGGTAGTTCATCGGCAGCGCGGCACCCTCCTCGAAGGTCACCAGCTCCGGGAGCGCGAAGGTGAACATCGCCGGGACGACCGCCTGCTCCGCGGCGCCGCCGTACGCGCTGACGCCGGCGACCCGCTGGCCGGGGCTGAAGCCGGGTCCGCTGATGACGGTGCCGGACACGTCGACCCCCGGGGAGAACGGCAGCTCGGGCTTCAGCTGGTACTCGCCCTTGCTGAGCAGCAGGTCGGGGAAGGAGACACCGACGCAGTGCACCTCGATCAGCACGTCGTCGGGGCCGGGGGTCGGCTCGGGGACCTCGGCCACAGCGATGTCGGCGGGTCCGGTCAGGGTCTGGATCTGGGCAGCGCGCATGGTCCTCAACCTAGTCGGAGACCGGCAGGGTCGGCACGGGTGCACGGCACAGCCGGGCAAGGGCGGGCTGCCCAGCCGCCAGGCAGAGGGCCAGGCCCGCCACCGCGGACCACAGGGCCCCGGGTCCCCCGTGAGCGAGCAGCCCCGTGGTCACCAGGGGTGCGACCACCGTGGCCACGCCCCAGGACAGTCCGTACGCCGCGAGGTAGGCGCCGCGGGACCCCGGCGGCGCCAGGCGCGAGACGATCGTCCACGCGTGGCCCATCAGCAGGAGGTCCCCGACACTCCAGACCACGGCAGCCGCGCAGAAGGCGGCCAGATGGGTGGCCACCGCCGCGCTCGCGAGTCCCGCGGCCAGCACGACGTACCCGATCGTCAGGGCCCGGAAGCCGTCCCCTCCGCCCCCGCTGCCGTGCAGCACGCGCAACCGCAGCAGCGGCTGGGCGGCCACCATCGTCACGGCGGACACGGTGAGCACCACGCCGGCGTGCTCGGGCGGCAGTCCGCGCGCCGCCAGGGTGAGCGGGAGCCCGAGGATCACGCACATGTAGGCGAGCGCGAAGAGGGTGCCGGCCGCCAGCATCGCGAGCAGACGCCGGTCGCGCCATGCGGAGACAGGGGTCGTGCGACGCCCGTCGTCCTCGCTGGAGGTCTCGCTCGGGCGACTCGTCGGGCCGGAGGCGGGCTCGTGCACGAGCAGCAGCACCAGGACCGCGGCGCCGAGGCACGTGACGGCGTCGGTGACCAGCAGCCAGCGCAGGTCCAGCGTGCCGATGGCCAGGGCGAGCAGACCGGCGACCGCTCCGGCCACCGCGAGGGCAGCCGTGAGCAGGCCGTAGGCGCGCGGGCGCTGGGCCTCGGTGGTGAGGTCGGCGACGAGGGCCTGGCTGGGTGGCTCGTAGAGCTCGAAGACCAGGCCGAGACCGATCGCCCCGAGCAGGGCCGAGGTGAGTGTCGCACTGGCCGCGATCCACAGCTGGGCCGCCGCGCACCCGACCAGTCCCAGCACGATCGTGGGCACCCGTCCCCACCGGTCGGCCAGCCGCCCGCCGAGCAGCCGGGAGGGGATGGTCGCCAGCCCGAAGGCCGTCACGACCCACCCCGCCTGAGGGAGCGTGGCTCCGAGGTCGTCGACGAGCAGGACCGAGAGGAAGGAGAGGGTGAAGGCTCCCACCCGGTTGACCGCGCGCGCCAGCACCAGGGTGCGCACCGCCCGCGACAGGGCCTGCTCGGCTACCCTGTCACTGTCATATACATCTTCAACAGTCATCGGCCGCACGCTAGTCCGCAGGGAGTACCTGGTCAAATGCGTTTCGACAGTCATGTGGAGGCACTCCTGGCCGCCGCGGTAGGCCTGGTCAACCACCTCACCCCCGGACACGACGGCATCAGTCCCCTCGAGCCTCCGTCCGGCCGGGCGTGCAGCTCCGTCTGTGCGCAGGTGCTGGTCTCGCAGGGCCGCCACCCCGACGTGACCGAGGCTCAGGGTGCCGAGCTGGCGTCGTACGCCGTCCTCCTGCGCGGCGTCTTCACAGCCACGGCTGCGGGAGCGGTCGGCGACGCGGCCCGGCAGGTCAACGACCTGCTCGAGCGCACCGGCGCGCGACCCCGGCTCGACCTCGCAGCCGACGGTTGGGGTCTGCACTTCCACGGTCCCGACGACGGACTCGTCGTGGGGTGGTCGGCCGGGATCGCCGCCGCCCTCGCGCTCTGCCTGGGCAGCGACCTGGCAGGGGTGCTGGGGATCTGCTCGGCGGATCCGTGCGACCGGGTCTTCGTCGACGGTTCCAGGAACGGCCCCCGCCGCTTCTGCTCGACCCGCTGTCAGAACCGGGTCAAGGCGGCCGCCCACCGGCGCCGACCCTGAATCCGTCCCCGCGGACCTCCGGCCAAGCACCGTCCGAACCCGGCCGCGCTCCGAACCCCTGGCATGAGGATCAGCGACCGGCTCAGCGCGATGGCCATGCATGCCTCGGCCCGTTTCACCGTGCGCTACGGCGACGACCTGCGCTTCGCCGGCACCGACCTCCCGCGTCCCACGAGGCGCCGGATCCCCACCCGGCACGGCCGCGTCACCGTCCACGAGTACGGCGAGGCCTCGGCGCCCGCCTACGTCCACTTCCACGGGGGCGCGTGGCTGATGCGCTACCCGCAGATGGACGACTGGTGGTGCCGCTACGTCGCGGCCACGGCCGAGGTCCGGGTCGTCAACGTCGACTTCCGCACGGGGCCCTACGTCGCCTACCCGGTCGCCCAGCACCAGTGCCACGACGTCGCGGCCGCGATCGCGGCCGAGGTGCCCGTGGTGGTCGGCGGGTTCTCCAGCGGCGGCGGCCTGGCGGCGTCGGTGTGCCTGCAGGCCCGGGACGCCGGCTCGTTCGTGCCGCGCCTGCAGGTGCTCGGCGTCCCCGCGCTCGACCTCGCCTCCGACCTCCCCCGCGGGGCAGGGATGATCTCGCCGTCGTTGCGGGCCCTGGTCCGGCGCGTCTACTTCCCCGATCCCGCCACGCGGGCCGAGCCCTACGCCTCACCTGTGCTCGCCGACGACCTCTCCGGGCTGCCGCCGGCGATCGTGCTGACCGCCGAGCGCGACACCCTGCGGGCCGACGGGGACTCCTACGCGCGGCGCCTCCGCGAGGCCGGCATCGAGGTGGTCCACGACCTGACGCCGCGGGTCGACCACTACTTCCTCACCGAGGACCCGGTCCGGGCCCGCACGACCATGGCGATGGTCGCCGGGCACGTGCGCGACGCCCTCGCCTGTGACTGAGGCCCGGTCGTCTGGGGGTCAGCCGGGCCGCTTGATCTGGTTGAGCTCGAAGTGCATCGGGTCGGTGTAGCGCCAGTCGCCACCCCACCCGAAGCCCCAGTACTTGAAGATCGCGACGACGTCGCGGTCCATCTCCCCCACGGTGCCGCGCTGGTTGCCCGGGACGTTGAGGTCCAGGGCGAGACCGAAGGAGTGGTTGGACAGCGTGGTGCTGCCCGCGATGAAGCGCGGGTAGTAGCAGCCGGCGTACTCCCCCGGGTTGATCGCGGACTCCAGCCCTTGCGACACGACCTCGGCGAGCGCGGCCTTGAGCTGCGGCATGATCGCCTTGTTGCAGGTCACCGAGCCGAGGATCGGCACGACCTCGGTGGTGATGTGGCTGCGCACCCAGGCCGGGTCGGGGGCGATCCGGCCGCCGCCGATCGGCGTGTAGTTGAAGACGCCGACGGCATCGGCGAAGGACCCGAACAGCACGGCGGTCTGGAAGGCATCGGGGTCCAGACCCAGGGTGGAGACGACGTCGAGGTTCTGCACCGAGATCTCCTCGCCCACCAGCTTGGCGAGCGGGGCGCGCAGGGTCTGCGGGGCGGTCTGACCGGAGGAGATGACCAGGGCGTTGTCGGCCGGCATGCCGAGCGCCTCGCCCACCGACGTGTTGACCACCAGGTCGATGCCCTCCACCTGGGGGGCCCAGGCCCCCACGTGCAGGCGGGGCACGGCCGGGTTCATCTCCAGGGACAGGAACCCGTCCTCGTCGATCGGCAGCCTCTTGCGGAGCGTGTCGCTGGCAGCGACCTCACCCCCGGCGACTCGGTCCCACTGCGCCTGCAGGTCGGCGGAGTCCTTGACGGTGAAGCGCCGGTACTGCGCGGCATCGACCGCGGCGATGGTGTAGATCCGGTTCTCGAGCACGACCTGGCTGACCGACAGCGGGAGGGCGTCGAGCACGCCGTCGAGGTCGCGCACACCACGCACCACGTCGGCGGAGAGGGGTTCGGTGTCCTGCAGCAGGATGTCGGCCGGGACGATCGCACCCCGACGCGGGCCGGGGGCGGACACGGCGTACGTCGCGTCGCCGGGTGCGTCGGGCTGCTCGGGCGCGGACGTCGCGGTGCCGGGGACCGAACCCGGGGTCGGGTCCGCCTCCGGGGACTCCTGGCCCAGGGCCTCGCGGTCGGCGGCCGTCTCGGTGCTCGAGGGGGCGCACGCAGCCGCGAGCAGCACGGCGGTCACTGCCGCCGCCGTCCTCCAGCGCGCACGCGTCATTGCGTCCCTGCCTCGCCCTCACCGGTGCCTGTCGGCCGACGCTTGTCAGCGGTGGCCCGTCCCCTGGGGTCAGGGTAGTCGTCCGGGCCAACCGGCAGGACCGGATCGGCGCAGGTCCGGGCGACGTCGCGTCAGCCCAGGACCCGCCCGGCGATCCAGGCGATGGACTCCGCCGTCTCCGCCGGCGCCCCGCTGGGCTGCATCACGTGGCTGAGCACCACG
Organism: Pimelobacter sp.; assembly: GCA_002698575.1. Lineage (GTDB taxonomy): Bacteria > Actinomycetota > Actinomycetes > Propionibacteriales > Nocardioidaceae > Nocardioides. Next base: position 7,483 of record NZZG01000066.1, read on the forward strand.
CGGACCACGGTGTCGATCGCCGCCTCGAGACGGCCGGGGTCCACCGGGACCCGGTAGGGCGCGAGACGGTCGGCGATCACGGCCTTGGCCGCCACCAGCAGCGACTCGGCGTGGGTGGTGAGCAGCGGCAGCAGCTCGGTGTCGGCGCCGTGCGTCGCCGAGACGACCGCGTGCAGCAGCGGGTTGTCCTGGGCGTGCTCCAGCACCGAGCAGGACGCCGCCTCGATCGCGGCCACGAGGTCGGTGGGGTGGGCGTCGAAGGCGGCCGAGACGACCACCAGGAAGCGTTCGAGCTCGCGCTGGATCATCGCCTCGGCCAGCCGGGGCTTGGTGCCGATCTCGTTGTAGACCGTCTGCCTGCTGACCCCGACGACCTCGGCCAGCTTGGCCATCGTCACCTGCGACCAGCCGACGCTGCCGGTGAGCAGCACCGCGGCGTCGACGACCCGGTCCCGCGTCGTCGACCCCGCGCTCGCACGCCGTACGGCGGCCGTCTCGCCCATGGTGGGGAGCCTAGACGGTAGGGCGTGAGTGGCTGCGCCTGTCATGTCGTGCCGTCCGGTCCTCAGTCCGCCAGGGTGAGGGCGAGCACCGGGCAGGCCTGCACGGCGGCGTTGACGTGGGCGCGCTGGGACTCCTCGGGGTGCTCGTCGAGGACGTGCATGACCTCGTCGTCGTCGAGCTCGAAGAAGTCGCTGGCCATCGCCTCGCACATGCCCAGGCCCTCGCAGGTGTCGCGGTCGACCACGATCCTCGGCATCAGGCACTCGCCTGCCGGGCCGAGGGGTCGAGAGCCACGAAGTCGACCTTCTCCCGCACCCCGCAGTCGGGGCAGCACCAGTCGTCGGGGATCTCCGACCAGGCGGTGCCGGCGGCGAAGCCCTCGAGCTCGTTGCCGACCTCGACCTCGTAGGTGTAGCCGCAGCCGGGGCAGCGCGCGGCCATCACCTCGGCCTGCGCCGCGACCTCGGCGGCCGCGGCGTCGGCGGCATCCTGCTCGGCCTGTCGCTCGGCTGCCACGACGTGGTCCGGACGGGGGTAACGAGCCAGGTACTTCTCGCGCTTGCCGGGCTGGATGTTGGCGCGCGTGACGTCGCCGTCGAAGTGGGCGAGCACCCGCTTGTCCATCACCCGTCGGTACAGCGGCGGGAAGAGGGAGAGCACGATCATCCCGGCGTAGCCCGTGGGCAGGACCGGGGACTCCTCGAAGTCGCGCAGCGTCTGGTAGCGACGGGTGGGGTTGGCGTGGTGGTCGCTGTGGCGCTGCAGGTGGTAGAGCAGGACGTTGGTCGCGATGTTGTTGGAGTTCCACGAGTGCGAGGGATCCACGCGCTCGTAGCGCTGCCGCGCGCCGTTGC